>DAOUGD010000291.1:0-19809 GCA_034429475.1 Anaerolineae bacterium | reverse complement strand
GTCGCCGCGTTGCAACGCGGCGACGAAAAATCCTCTCTATTTACCGGCCTTTAGGCCGCCATTGGGCCAATGAGTGGGCACGTTGAGCCGCGGCAGGCTCTATGCCCTAAATCTGAAACGCACCCAATTCGCGGTTGCCATGTTCGCGCATGAATTGCTGCTCCTGACGGTGGGTTGTATAATCAAGGGAAGTCTGTGGAGGAGAATGATATGACCCTATTGCCCGAAGACATCCTCAAATTGGTCTTGGCTGTCGTCGTTGGCGGACTGCTGGGGGCGGAACGCGAATACCGCAGCAAGGCCGCGGGATTCCGCACGCTCATCTTGATTTGCGTCGGTGCGACGTTGTTCACGATGTTCTCCTACAAGCTGGGCGGCAAAGACGATGCCGTGCGGATCGCGGCGAACATCGTGAGCGGGGTCGGATTCCTGGGCGCCGGGGCGATTATGCGCGGGGTGGGATCGGTCGTGGGATTGACCACCGCCGCGATGATCTGGCTGTCCGCCGCGCTGGGAATTGGGATTGGAGGCGGCGAGTACATTGTCGTTGGAGTTGCTACGATTGCGGTGCTGCTCGTGCTGTGGTTGTTCCCAAAAATAGAGGCGCGGATTGACGTACTGCAAGATGCCAAGCTATATGAAGTGGTATGCGCTGTGAATGAAGAAAAGTATCGGGAGATTGAGGCGCTGTTTGCGGCAGGCGGCATGAAGGTGAGTCGGGTTGGGCGAGAGAAGAAAGGCCGGCAAATGATCTGCCGGTGGGAAGTCAGGGGCCGGCCAGAGCAACATGAACAGGCGACAACGAAGTTGTTTGCACACCCAGACGTTGAAGAATTAAGAATGTAATGAAAAACAGACTCGCGATCCTTGTGGTATTGGCTGCGTTTTTCCTGATTGCCGGCTGCGGTAGGAGTGATGAAATCGCCACTCCTCTACCACGCTCTACGGATTCACCGCAACCAACCGCACCATTACACTCAGGGACGCCGGAATCCACACAGGGCTGTCCGCTAGCCAGAGGGGTAGGAACGATTTCTCCCACAATTTCCATCGCCTCTATCACCTTCGTGGTGAACGGTCTGGAGCGGGTTGTACGCGCCGACGAGGCGCTGCGCGTCGCGCCGGGCGACAGAGTGCAAATCAAAGACGCGACCATTTGCGCGGGGTCTTTCGCGGGCGATGGCGGGGAGGCGTGTGTGGATGTCGTTCCGGTAGACTCAAGTGGGCAGGAAGTGACGGCGGAACACAACGGCACGCACATGGTACTGGTGATACCCGGCCTCACCACTATTTTGGGGCCAGAGTACACTTGGGTCGTCGGCGAGGATTGGAAACAGTTTTCCGCAGTGCTAAACCATTGGACTCCGGGAATCACTGAGGACCTCATCTGCGCTGAAGGGCGTTGCGAGCGCGATGATCAAATAGTCATTGAGTTTCGCTGATACCTGATGACCCCATTATTCGCAACCTCATTCGACGGCGCGCGAATTGCCTATGATCGCAGCGGCGCGGGGCCGGCGGTTGTGTTGCTGCACGGCGGGGGCAGCAATCGCCAGGAATGGCATGAAGCCGGCTACGTCGGCCGCCTCCGCGACCACTTCACCGTTATTGCGATGGATCTGCGCGGCCACGGCGAGAGTGCTTTGCCCACACACCCGGCCGACTACACCACCGCCAGGCTATGTCAGGATATCCTGGCCGTTGCCGATGCCTGTGGGGTCGAGCGTTTCAGTCTGTGGGGGATGTCGTATGGGGGCAAAGTCGGCCGTTATCTGGCTGCCCAATCGGAGCGTGTCGCCAGCTTCATCCTTATGGGAACCCCGTTAGGACTTGGGGTATCGGGTAAGCCCCGTCAGGATGCGTTGGACTTTTGCGCACGTTGGTCCCCTATCGTGCGGGCTGAGCGCGCTGGCACGCTGGATGTCGCCTCGCTTTCCCAGAATGACCGGGAACTTCTACAACACCTCAACGTGCCGGCAATGCTGGGCTGGGTGCGCGCCATGCTTGACTGGCCCGCCATCGTTCCTGCCGATTTTCGTTGTCCGACATTGTGGCTTATCGGTTCAGAGGATCGCTATGCGATGGATAGCCTCAAAACATACGAAGCAGCCTTGAAAGGGTCAAAGGTGCAAGTGTATGTTGTTGAAGGATTGGATCACGAGCAAGTCTTTGAGGAGATTGACCGTGTTTTCCCTACGATGCTGGCCTTCATCCAGGCATAGAGGGGGATAGATGATGACGCTATATCACGAAGGGAGTTCGCTTAGAAATTGCCGCCGGGCGCCTATGCGAAACCGAGTACAGGAAGGTAAGTTTCTAAAGTGACTGTTGTGAGATATATGATGCCCCAGGCTTTTAGAATCACCCAAATCTATACCGAAAACTACCGCACCAAGACGTTTGTGTTTGATAGGCCGTTATCCGGCGCGCAGCCGGGACAATATGTCATGGCGTGGTTGCCGGACGTGAACGAGAAGCCGTTCAGCATTGCCGGCGCCGATCCCTTGCGGTTGATGGTGGTGGCCGTCGGGCCGTTCAGTGAGGCACTGCACCGGCTGAGTGTGGGCGACCGGGTGTGGGTGCGCGGGCCGTTAGGACGGGGATTCGCGCTGGAAGGCCGCCATCACCTGCTGGTGGGCGGCGGCTACGGCGTCGCGCCGCTGCTGTTCCTGGCGCGGGAAGCGGTTGCCGCCGGGCACACGGTGGACGTGTGCATCGGCGCGCGGACGGCGGCGGATGTGCTGCTGGCTGAGGCGTTTGTGTCAACGGATTTAACGGATGAAACGGATTTTTCTCGGCCTCATCCGTTAAAATCCGTTCCATCCGTTGAGAAATTAAGCATCACGACTGAAGACGGCTCGTTGGGCGGGCGCGGGTTGGTGACGCAGGCGGTGACGGCGGCGATTCAGACGCATCGCCCGGATTGTGTCTACGCCTGCGGGCCGACGCCGCTGCTTGTGGCGTTGTCGCGGCTGTGTCGGGAGTCCGCGCTGCCGCACCAGCTTTCGTGGGAGGCCCATATGCGCTGCGGCATGGGGCTCTGCGGCGATTGCGAGCTTGATTCGACCACTCGTGAGGCTGCCGGCATTCCCGCCGGATGGTTGGTCTGCAAGGATGGCCCTGTGTTGCGCTTTGCCTAGCTTCTGGTAAGATTAGTTGAATCTTTGAATCTTCGCGGTGGATTGGGAAATGGGTAATGGGTAATGAGTAATGAGTAGCATGACTCATTACTCATTTCTTATTTCTCATTTCTCTGTTGTAATTTGTTAGATTTATGTGAGGTAATATGTTATGAACGAAGACCTGTTCACAAAAACGGAAGCCTTGACTTTTGATGACGTGCTGATCGTGCCGGGGTACACGGAGGTGCTGCCCAATCAAACTGACGTCAGCACATATCTGACGCCCACTCTCAAACTCAACATCCCCATTCTTTCGGCGGCGATGGACACCGTCACCCAGGCGCCGCTGGCAATTGCGCTGGCGCGCGAGGGCGGCCTGGGGGTCATCCACCGCAACATGTCGCCCGAAGATCAGGCGGCGGAGGTGGCGAAGGTCAAACGCTCACAGTCCGGGATGATTGCCGACCCCATCACCCTGCCACCCACGGCGACGCTGGCCGCCGCCGAGGAAATTATGTCTACCTACCACATCAGCGGCGTGCCCATCGTGGACGACGACAAACGCCTGGTGGGGATTCTGACCAACCGCGATTTCCGGTTCGTGGAGCCGGAGGATTATCACCTGCCGGTCACGGCGTTTATGACGGCGGAGCACATCGTTTCCGCGCCGCCGGACATCACACTGGACGAGGCCAAGCGGCTGCTGCATCAACATCGCATCGAAAAGCTGACGCTGGTGGATGCCAACGGCGTCCTCAAGGGCCTGTTGACGGTGAAGGACATCGAGAAAGCGCGCGACTTCCCCCACGCGGCGAAGGACGCGCAGGGGCGGCTCATCGTCGGCGCGGCGGTGGGGGTGGGGGCCGACCTGGAGCAGCGGTTGGAACTGATGATGGCCGCCGGGCTGGACGCGGTGGTGATTGACACGGCGCACGGCCATTCGGCGGGCGTGATTGAGGCGATCCGGCGGATTCGCGCCGGCTGGCCAGACTTGCCGATTGTGGCCGGCAATGTGGTGACGGAGGAAGGCGCGGCGGATTTGATCGCTGCCGGGGCCAACGCGATCAAGGTGGGCGTGGGCGCCGGCTCGATCTGCACCACGCGCATCATCGCGGGCGCGGGGATGCCGCAGCTCAGCGCCATCTACAACTGCGCGCAGGCTGCCAAACGGTTCGACGTCCCGCTGATCGCCGACGGCGGCATCAAGTACAGCGGCGACATCGTCAAGGCGCTGGCGGCGGGCGCGCATACCGTGATGCTCGGCAGTATGCTCGCCGGGCTGGACGAGGCGCCGGGCGAGGTCGTCTATTACGACGGGCGGCGCTTCAAGGAGTATCGCGGGATGGGCAGCGTGGGGGCGATGAAGGGCTACGGGCGCGACCGCTACGGCACCGGCCAGAGCGGCGGCAAGTCCGTGCCGGAAGGCGTCGAAGGGCGCGTGCCTTACAAGGGGCCGCTGCACGATTACATCTTCCAGCTTGTCGGGGGGCTGCGGTCGGGACTTGGCTACGCGGGGGCGAAAGACCTGGCCGAGTTGCGCGCCAAAGCGCGCTTCATCCGCATCACCAACGCCGGGCTGATCGAGAGTCACCCGCACGATGTCATCATCACCAAAGAACCCCCGAACTATCAGGTGGGATAATTTCAGGAGGATATAATCTATGAGTACGTTAACCACACAATTGCGGCCACGTACGCTGGGCGAATTGCTCGATCGCGCTTTTCGCCTTTACCGGCGGCACTTTTTCACTTTCATTGCAATCATCGCGGTCGTCCAAATCCCGGCCAGCGTGATCGCTACGCTGCTGGTTCTTGTTCCATCCGCTTTGCAATCCAATGCACTCAACACGAACGCCGATCCGGAAGAACTGTTGTTAAATTCGGGGTTAACTCTGGCGGGGTCGCTTTTCTCCACAGTTATCTCGCTCATTCTGGTTCAGGGGATTGGCACGGCGGCCATGACGCGGGCCATTACCGATGATTATCTGGGGCAGCCCACCAGTTTTACGAGCGCGTATGGCCGCATTGGGGGGAAATGGGGCAAGTTGGTCAAGGCGGTGCTATTGGGGTGGTTGATCACCGTGCTTCTTGTCATCTGGTTCCTGATCCCCTGTATTGGCTGGCTCTCCGGCCTGGGGATGCTGTTGTTTTTCAGCGCCATCGTGTTGCCGTTGCTGCCCCCGGCGGTGATCCTGGAAAATCAACACTCCGCCCGTGATTACTTGTGGCGCGCGTGGGATCTGGCCCGGCGGCGCTTCTGGTGGGTGATCGGCTTTACGCTGACCCTGGTGTTGTTCAGCCTTATCATTGTCCAGGGGCCGGCGACGGTCTTTAACTACATGTTTCAGTTTATGGGGCTGGCCGACTGGTTTGGCGATAGTACGACCGTTTTGATCGCTCAGACGGTGTTGCGAAGTATCGTGAGCGTGATTGCCAGCCTGTTATACTATCCCCTTTATCTCACCGCGATGACGCTGCTGTACTTCGATTTGCGCGTGCGCTTTGAGAATTTCGACCTGAATTACATGGCCGCGCAAGTTTACGATGAAACGGCCAGCGCGGAAGCTCTGGCGGCGCAGGCCCCTCCCCCGAGCGGCAGTTTGATCACGCGGAACGAGTTCGGTCAATTCATTCTGTTGTCGCTGGCGTATGGCGGTATCATCTTTGTGATTTTCGGTATTTTTACTTTTATCAGCATGGCGCTGATGGGAGTGTTAGGTGGCATGTAAGTTGCCGGGCCGGTCTATGCGCCGGTTTCTCTGTCGCCGCCTCTGGCTGCTTGTCCCGGCCCTGCTGGTCGGGCTATGGCTGATGCGGGCCTGGAGCGGCCCGGCGCTGGCGCGAGAGGCCCCCCCGGTCGAGTCCGTCTGGCCGGTGGAGATCTACCGACAGCGACTTGCGGAAACCGCGCAGCTTGTGACGCAGCTCCAGACAGCGGCGGACGCCGACCTCGCGCGCCAACTGGCGGATAGGGCGGCGGCCTGGGACGCCGTGCGCGCCATCACTCTGCCGGATGGCGCCGCGCTGTCCGTGGATCACAGCTATCTGGCGGCGCTGCTGCGCGCCGACCCGCCCCGACTGGTCGAGGCGCAGGGCTTGCTTGAGGCTTTGCTCGCCGCCGACGCGACCGGCGCGCCCTACGTGTTTGAATCCCACCAACAGCGCGCGCTGGACGAGGTCCTGTCCCAACCGGAGTTTCAGTGGCAGGAACGCACTCCTTCTAAACTGGAGCAGTGGTGGGAGCGCGTCAAGCAGCAGGTGGCGGAATGGCTGCGAGGGCTGGTCAAGACGGATGAGTCCTCCGGCGCGGTCACTGTGAGCCTTCCTTTCGGTTCGTATCTCGTGACTTTCATCAGCGCCGTGTTGCTTATGCTGGCCTTGGCCTACGTTTTGCGCGATTTGCAGGTCGGATTGTCTGCCGAGACGGCGTTGGAAGCCGAGGACGCCGCCGGGGAGCCGTTGACCTCCGGCGCGGCGCTGCAAAAGGCGCGCACCTTCTCCACCGGCGGCGATTATCGCACGGCGGTGCGTTACCTCTACCTTTCCACGCTGCTCCTGCTTGACGAACGAGGCGTCCTCACCTACGACCGCGCGCTCACTAACCGAGAGTACGCGCGCGGACTGGCCTCTGCGCCCCACCTGGCCCGCCTCTTCTCGTCGGTGGTGGACGTGTTTGATCGCGTGTGGTATGGGGAGCAGCCGCTCGACCGCGCGACGTACGAGGACTACGCCGAGAAAATCACGGAGCTGTCCGAACAAAAATGAAGCGGCTATCACGGGACGCATGGTTGGGCGGCGGCGTGATCGCGCTCTTGCTGTTGGTCACAGCCGTGGGGGCGATTTATCAGGCGCGGCAGCAGGTTTCCGCGCAGAGCCGCCCGCTCACCGTCGCTTCGACCGCGCCGGAGGGGGCGCGCGCGCTGTGGCTGTGGCTGGAGGCGCTCGATTACCCCGTCAGCGCCGCCATCACCGAGACGTTTGCCCTGCCGCCTCAGACCGGGGTGGTGCTGGTGTTGGAACCCTCGCAGGCCGTAACCGAAGAGGTGTGGGAGACGCTGACACCGTGGTTGGAGCAGGGCGGAACCCTCATTGTCGCCGGGGAACGATATGGCGCCCAGACGGTCCTGGATCATTTCGATTTCGAGCTGCACTACTTCGACACGCCCGTTGTCACGCTCACCGCGCAAACGCCCCTGTGGTTTTCCCCGCCGTTGACCATGCCGGTCCTACTGAAGACCCGCGCTTACTTCACGACCGACCGCGCGGACTTTACGACGCATTTTGCCGTCGGCGATAAGCCGGTGCTGGTCTCCTTCCAGGAGCAGCGGGGACGGGTGTTCCTCTGCGCGACGCCCTATCCTTTTTCCAACGCCGGGTTGAAGCATCCCGGCAACGCGGCCCTGGTGCTGAATCTGCTCGTCGGGCGACCGGACGGCAGCGTGTGGTTTGACGAGTGGCATCACGGCGCGCGGGTTCTGGTGCGCGCCGGGCCGGAGACGTGGCTGCGCACGACCGCCGTCGGCCACGCGCTGTTGTACAGCGCGGGGGTGATCTTCGTGGCGCTGCTCCTGCACGGCCAGAACTTCGGCCGGCCGTTTGTGCCGCCCCAACTGCGTTACCGCCGCGCGCCCATCGAGTACATCACGGCCATCGCCAACCTGCACCGCCGCGCCGGGCATCGCGCCGACGCGCTGCGCACCTATCACCGGCAACTCAAGCGCGCGTTGGGCCAGCGCTACCGCCTCGACCCCGACCTGCCCGACCCGGAGTACGTCGCCCTGTTGGAATCGTACATTCCCACCCTGGACGCGCCCGCGCTGCGCGATCTGCTGCGTAACCTGCGCCGCTCCGACGTCAGCGAGCGCGAAATGCTTCAGTTGGTCCACGCCGCCGTGGAGCAGATGAAAACTTACGGCCTGAAGGCCGGGCAATAAAATGAAAAATTTCAACATGGATGGACAGGATATACAGGATTTTAAGCCATATCCTGTCCATCCTGTCTATCCATGTTATTTGATTTTGATCTGCCGCTTTAGCGGCTACTTTCGCGGAGGATACCAGGAATTACTATGACGCAACCCAGTGCTTTACAAAATTTGTACCAACGCCTGCGCCAGGAGGCCGACAAGGTCATCGTGGGGCTGGCAGAGCCGTTTGAATTGCTCGTCGTGGCGCTGCTGACGGGAGGGCACGTGCTGTTGGAAGGCGTCCCCGGCACGGCCAAGACACTGATGGCGAAGACGCTCGCGCGCCTCGTGCAGACCACGTTCACGCGCATCCAGTTCACGCCCGATCTGATGCCCTCGGACATCCTGGGCACCAGCGTGTTCGACATCACCAGCGGTAAGTTCTACCTCAAGCGCGGCCCGCTGTTCACCAACCTGCTGCTGGCCGACGAAATCAACCGCGCCCCGGCCAAGACGCAATCCGCGCTGCTGGAGGCGATGGCGGAGCGGCAGATCAACCTCGAAGGGGAGCGGTACGTCCTGGCTCCGCCCTTTATGGTGGTGGCGACGCAGAACCCCATCGAGTACGAGGGGACGTACCCGCTGCCGGAGGCGCAGCTTGACCGGTTCCTGTTCAAAATCCTGGTGACGTACAGCGGGCCGGAGGCCGAGATCGAGATTTTGCGGCGGTATCATCAGGGATTTGACGCGCACGATCTCGACGCGGCCGGCCTTCAGCCGGTGCTGACGGCGGAGGGGGTGGTGCAGGCGCGCGCGTTGGTGCAGCAGGTCATCGTGGAGGACGGCATTCTCAACTACATTGCGGCGATTGCCGGGGCCAGCCGTCATTCGCCGGACTTGCTGTTGGGGGCCAGCCCGCGCGCGTCCACGCACATTTTGCTCTCGGCCAAAGCCTACGCGGCGATTCAGGGGCGGGATTACGTGGCGCCGGACGACGTGAAAGCCGTCGTGTTCCCGGTGCTGCGCCATCGCCTGCTGCTCAAGCCCGAAGCCGAGATCGAGGGCCTGGATGCCGACGCCGTGGTTCACCGGCTGCTGCGCCAGGTGGAAGTCCCGCGCTAATGGCCGCAGCCGTCGAAAGCATGTCCGGCAAGCAGTCGCGCGGCGTCCGTCTGACGCTGCGCGGCGCGCTGCTGCTGCTGGTTGCCGCGCCCATCATGGCGGCGGCGACGTGGGCGCCGATGCTGGAATGGGTCGCCTGGGGCTATGCGCTGGTCTGTTTGGGGCTGTTGGCGCTGGATTGGCGGCTGGCGGGTGGGGCGGCGCAGTTTGAGGTGACGCGGAGCCACGAGCCGCGCCTGAGCCTGGGGGCCGACAACGCGATCCAGGTGACGGTGCGCCGCCGCCGTCCCCAGGCCCTCGCGCTGTGGCTGCGCGACGAGCCGCCGGCGGAATTCGTGACGCGCCCGGACGAGTGGGTGCTGCGCGCCGAACTGCCCCCACGCGCGCCCTGGCAGGGCGTCTATCACGTCCGCCCGCTGCGGCGCGGCAACTACCGCTTTGGCGACCTCAATCTGCGTTGGCCGGGGCCGTTGCGTCTGGTGGAACGCCAGGCGCGCGTGCCGGCCGCCGCGCCCGTCAAGGTCTACCCCAATCTGCTGGACGTGCGCCGTTACGACTTGCTGTTGCAGCGCAATCGCCTGGAGGAGATGGGTCTGCGTCACACCCGGCTTTATGGCGAGGGCACCGAGTTCGAGCGGCTGCGCGAGTATTTGCCGGACGACGACTTCCGCCGGATTGACTGGAAGGCCACCGCCCGCCGCAATCGGCCCGTGACCGTTGAATATCAGACCGAGCGCAGCCAGAATATCATCGCCGTGTTGGACGTGGGGCGCATGATGCAAAGCCCGATTCAGCGGTTAGCCAAGCTGGATTATGCCATCAATGCGGTGTTGCTGCTCAGTTATGTGGCGACGGGCAAGGGGGACAAGGTGGGGCTGATGACGTTTGCGGACGACGTGCAGGCCTTCCTCGCGCCGCGTCAGGGACGGGGGCAGTTTTACCGGATGTTGGAGGTGCTGTACGCGGTCGAGCCGCAGCCGGTGGAGCCGGATTACCGCCGCGCGTTGAGTTATCTGGCCGCCAAGCAGCCCAAGCGCGCGCTGGTCGTCGTGTTCACCGATCTGAGCAGCGGTTCCAGCACGCAGAGTTTGGTCAGCCACATGGCGGCGCTGCGCCGGCGCAGTCTGCCGCTGGTTGTGACGGTGAGCGAGCCGGACATTCACGCCGCCGCGCAGCAAACGCCGCACGACTCGCTGACGGTCTATCAGCGGGCGGCTGCCGGGCGCTTTCTCGATCAGCGCGCCATCGCCCTGGATCAGATGCGTCAACAAGGGGTGTTGACGCTGGACGTGCCAGCGAATCAGCTTTCGCTGGCGGTCATCAACCGCTATTTGGAGCTGAAGGGCCGCACGTTGCTATGAGGTTTGCGGGCGCGCTCTCGTCCGCTCAGCCAGAGATAGCTGTACAGCAGGACGCCGCTGCCCACGCCGATGAACCACTTCAAAATGACCGGGATGTTCTCCGCCGGGGAGATAAAGCCCTCAATCAACCCGGCCACCACCAACAGCGGCACGCATCCCACCAGGAGCCGCACCGCTTTGCCGGCCGCCAGGCTCAAAGCGTCACGCCGCCGCACCAGGCCGGGATGAAGGATCGCCCAGCCGATTTGCAGTCCCGCTCCGCCCGCTATCATAATCACGCTGAGTTCGATCACACCGTGCCCGATCACAAACGTCCACAGCTCGAAGGCGATGTTGTAGTACGCTGCGACGCCGGTGAGGCTGCCGAGCATCAGCCCATTAAGGATCATCACCCAGAGCGTGAGCAACCCCGCAAACATTCCCCCACCGAAGGCCAGGAAGGCCACTTGAATATTGTTCTGCATGATGAAAGAGGAAGCGTAGGGGCGTTCGTTGATGGGGATGTCCGTCCACAAGTCTTGCTTTTCCAGTTCAGTCACCAACGACTGCATCTCGGCGGGCAACAGCCAGCGCGCCGATCCGGGGTATAGCCGTGTGCTGAGGCCCGATAACAGCGCCGGGATGATGAACAGCGCCATCGCCGCCAGGATGAAGGGCCAACTTGTGCGGTAGACGCGGGGGTAGCCGGTGGTCACGAAGCGGAGCAGGCGTTGGTAGGCCAGCGGCTCGCTGCGGTAGACCACGGCGTGGGCGCGAGCGACCAGTTGATTGAGGTATAATGTCACCTGGTGATCGCCAAAGTCGCGCTGCGCCAGGGCCAGATCGGAGGAGGCGGCGCGGTAGAGGCGGCCCAGCGTCTCGATGGCTTCGGGGGAGAGCTTGTGGATGCCCAGTTGGCTTTGGCGCAGCAAATGCTCAAGCTGCTTCCAATCGTTTTGTCGTAGTTCGTAAAATTGGTTGATGCGCATAATGAGGGGCATTATACCGGTTTCGGGCCGTATGCCAACGGCAGGCGGCCAGGGCTTTATCATTCGCGGCAAGTACAACCTGTTGAAGAGATTTTGCGGCTGAAGCCGCCGGTAAGAAGGCGGTTTTGCGGTGACGGGCGGTAGCCCATCACCGCAAAACCCCTTTAAGAATCACGGCTTTAGCCGTCTCCTATGGCGCAGCGCATCATCCGGCTGGAGAATGATAAGGCTCTGCATACCGCTGAGGCTGCTTTTTAGGGTATTGGGTGGACGGGGTAAACGATGAGCTTATCTGAAGAATTACTGAATATTGATACGCCGGAAAACGTAGCGTTCAACTACGAAGTCGCCGGAGTCGCCACGCGCGGGTTGGCGGCGGTGGTGGATTCGGCCATTATCGTGGGGCTGCAAATTCTCGTGGGGATGTTGATTCTGGGCATCGTGGGGATCGCCTTGGAGGATGTGACGGACTTCGAAACCAACCCGGCCATGATGTGGACTTTTGCGCTGTTGGGGCTGGTTTCTTTTGCCCTGCTTTGGGGGTACTACGTGTTCTTTGAGTTGCTTTGGAACGGGCAATCGCCGGGAAAGCGCTGGCTCAAGCTGCGCGTGGTGCTTACCAATGGGATGCCGATCACGCTGACGGAAGTTCTGATCCGCAACCTGGTGCGGCTGGTGGATTTCTTGCCCGTCGCCTACGGCGTGGGCATCATTGTGCTGTTCGTCCATCCCCAAACGCGCCGCCTGGGCGATCTGGCCGCCGGGACGCTGGTGGTGCGGGATCGCGCGGCCGTCACATTGGGGAGTGTGGTCGCGACGGCGCAGCGCTCGCCGCACAGTCAACTCTCGCCGGCGGCGGAGATGTTAGCGCTGGAACGGCTCACCGCTCAGGACATCAGAATGATCACCGCGTATTTGGAGCGTTACGACACAATGCAGCAGAGTTACGATACCGGCATGAACATCTTGCGCGCGCTGCTGACCCGCATGGGGGCGGAGGAGACGTGGATGGATCATCTCTCGGTCAGGGCGCGCTTGCGGCTCATCCTTGAAGGTGTTCAGGGGATGGATCGGTAGTTAAGGGCAAAGTTAGAGATTATAACCTTATGGATCCTGGTTTTTTGTTTGTATCAATAGACTTTCTGCAACAGCAACAGCTCGCTCGTGCTGAAGTTGAGCGTGCCCAACAGGAATACGACGAAGCCGTTCGCCAAGCGATGCTTTTTGAACATCGGAAGAAAATGTTGGCTTCGGCCCAGGAAGAATCCAATGTGCTTGTCCATAATGCCTCTGTTTTCCCTGAGCGTGCCTTCGTAGAATCGCAACTTATTCTGTTTAGTCTTGACTGCTATGGCGTGATCCCTGATTCATTTGAAGACCAAAAAGAAAAAGAAGAGGTCATCCTTCTTTGGCGTAAACTCTTGAATGTTGCGGATAAGAGTAAAACCCTCATGACTGTAGAGCAGTTTGAGCGTTGCAAGGAGTGTCTGGAGGCTATTTCGACGCAAAGCCTCATCCGAGCATCTGCTGATCGGCTTGAGGCATATAAAGAGTTTCAACGGATAAAGCCAAAACTGGAAAGTTTGCGAAAGAAAAGTCAGCAACTGGTTCTCTTTCGGAAGATCAGTTGGATAGTCATTGGCTTCATTGCTATGGTGACTTTCCCGATATATGTTTCAAGAGTTGGATTTGCGGAGATCCGCGACATTTCGGCGGTGTGGATTCTTACCAGTCTTGCTCTGGGCATCATCACCCATCTAGTTGCTGCGTTGCAGCAACCAAAGGATATAAAAGAGGTCGAGTCGCTTTTTCACGCACTCTCCAATGAAGCTGGCATAGAAGACACGGGTTTTTGGCAAGCTGTTAACGATAAATTTGGTGGAATTCCAACAATAGATCAGTTGCGGCAATGCTGGAATGAGCAGGAAATAATTATCAGCACTATTTTGGGAGAGCCAGAAGCTAATCCCTCCGTTGATAGTCCTTGAGACGGCGGGGCGTCGTTAATGGGTAATCAAATTGCGCAGCGCGCTCACCAGCAGCGTGTGTTCCGCCGCGTGGATGCGCGCTTCCAAGTCCGCCTGGCTGTCCCCCGGCAGAATTGGCACCTCCACCTGCGCGATCACCGGCCCGGCGTCCACGGCTTCGTCGGGAACCAGGTGAACCATCACGCCGGTGTGGTCAATTTCCCCGCGTTGGTAGGCGGTGTAGCCTTCCTCAATGGCGTGCGCGCCGGGGAACATCCCCGGCAGAGCGGGGTGCAGGTTGACGATGCGGTTGGGGAAGTGGCGAATGAAGGCGTCGGTGAAAATGTGCATCCACCCGGCCTGCACGACCCACTCGACGCCGAAACCCTGCACGATGCGCGCCAGGTCGGCGTCGTAGTCGGCGCGGGGGCGGTTGGCGTTGGTGTAAGGCAGTTTGGGGAAGTACACGACCGGCACGCTGTGTTTGAACGCGCGCTGCATCCCGTAAGCGTCCTTGCGATTGGAGACCACCAGCGCGACCCGCGCGTCGGGCAAGTCGCCGTTGTCCACCGCATCGAGAATCGCTTGTAAATTGGAGCCGTTGCCGGAAATTAACACTGCGAGATTGTGCATGCTTTCCCTCTTTAAAAAACAAACCACGAATTCACACTAATCTTCACGAATGGAAAATTAAATTAGTGTAGATTCGTGAAGATTCGTGGTAAAAATTTCATCGAGACGTCCGCAGCCTTTCGTAATGCTGCTGCAATTGCGCGGGCGTGATTAAGTGGGAGGATGAGGCTTTTAGCGTGCAGGTATGCCGCGCGGCGATCTGCCCGCGCAGAATAGCCTCTTCCGGCATGTAGCCATCCAGCACGAAGCTACTCAGGAAGCCCACCGCCAGCCCGTCGCCTGCGCCGTTGGTGTCCATCACGGGCGCGTCCATCGGGACCGGCGGAAAGTAGCGCGTTCCCTCCCGCGAGCCGAGCGCGCAACCCTGCGCCCCCATTCCCACGATGACGAATCGCGCCGGGCCACGGTTGAGGAGCGCCTCAATCAAAACGTGCGGCGGATGATTGACCGCCGAGCAGAACAGGATGTCCGCATACCGGATGAAGTCCTGTCGGTAGCCATCATCCACCGACACCACGTCTTGAAGATCGCACGCGATGGTCGCGCTGTATTCTTTGGCGATGGGCAGCAGATACCGCGCCCAGTTGGGGATGTTGAAGTGCGCCAGCTTTGTCCGCGATAGCATCTCGTGGCAGATGCGCTCATCGGGGCGCAATTCCATGTGGCCCTTGCCATCGTAGAAATTCTTGCGCCGCCCGTCGCGGTACATAAAGTTGACGCTGCGGCTGGTGCCCGCCGGGTCCACGAACAGCCCCGTCATATCAATCCCGTCGCGCGCGAACTCCTCGCGGATGAAGCGTCCGCCAAAGTCGTCGCCTACGTGGCCGATGAAGGCTGTCCGTTTGCCGAGCTGCGCGTACCCCCGGCTCGCAAAGCCGCCGGCCTGCCCCACGTAATCCAGGTTTTGCGTGAAGTTGGCCTCCACGCTGAAGTCAATGTCATTCCCGTAGAGATAGATGCACGTATCAATCCCTACGCTGCCGACCACGATGACGTCGAAGTTTGAATCGGACATTATTTCACCCTTTCCAACCATGCGGCAATGTCATCCCATAATTCGGGCATTTCTAGCAGTTGCGCAAATTCACGAACTCGCTCAGCAATGTATTGTCTATCCAGTTCAGGGTAACAATCAATGAGTGCTTGAATATCTAGCAGGTCTTTGGGGCGATGCGCAACCGCTTTGAAGATGATCAGGTCTTCAGGGATGGGCAACCGCAAGTTTAAAGACCCTATCTGATGAATTTTGCTGTGTTCCACAGCTTCTATCTCAAAAGGCAGCAGACCTAGCGAGATATCTACATTAATACCGCTTCCCTGGTGTTGCAAAAGTAGAACACGACGCTGGCGGGCGAAATCCAGCGCATCTGATATGCGCGGCAGCAACCCTTCTTGTTCTGCCGTAATGACCAAAGTTGGTAGCTCGTCAGTATCAACGAGCAACAAAGCATCTACGTCTGCGGTTAGACGTGGCCGGCTTAACAAACTGACGGCAACGCCACCAATGATGATTCCTTGTTCATCAAGTTGTTCAATCAGATGTTGCAAAGACATTAGCGCTGGCGCGAGTGATAGTAAGTCGGGTTTCACAGAAGTGCCTCCTGTAAGCGTGTCCAACGTTGACGTATGGCAACAAGTTCGGCCGGATCGTCTTGAGGTAACTGCAATTCTAGCGCCATTGCCATTTGCAAAATTGCATTAAATTGGCGCCAGCGTTCGGCGATAGAGGCTTGCTGTAATTCACGTTTCTCAATGGCGGCGACGGCTTGCCACTGTGTACGAAAGGCTTGCGCCTGTTGTTTGTCCATTTCTACCCCCTGTGTTGCATTTACAAAATTGTCATGGCGCTAACACTTCCACATCATAAGGCAGCGTAGGCACAACTTCCAGGCTGCCGCGATATTCCTGGACGATACCGACCACTTCCACACGGGTTCCGACAGTTTCCAGGGCGTCGGCGTTGGGGATGCGGTCGAGGGTGGTGCGCCAGATGAAGATTTTCGCCGTTTCGGTTTCGGCGGAAATAAAGAGCGTGATACTTTTATCGGCTTGCGAGATGTTGCTGATTTCCCCGGTGACTTTGACGACTTGCCCCACGTAGTCGCCCAGCGCGTCGAAGGCGACCTCCGGCGCGAAGTCCTCGCCGGGTTGCAGCACTTTCACCTGGCTGCCGAAGGCCGGCGCGACTTGCAGCTCTCCCTGATATTCGCCAACCTCGCCGGTGGCGCGCACCTCCGCGCCGACGTTGAGCTGCGGCGCGGCGTAGCAGTCGTCGTAGACGTTGTGCCACAGCAGCAGCGTGACCAGCCCGGAGCCGTCGTCGAGCGTGAACTTGAATCCCTGCGAGAAGCTGGTCGTTGTGATCACCTTGCCGACGACGGTGACTTCTTCGCCCAGGTGTTCATTCAGGGTGGATATTTGAGTCTGGATGAATTCCGGCGTGGGCGTGGGCGTGTCGGTGGGTGTGGCGGTAGCGGTGGCAGTCGGGGCGGGCGTGAAGGTGGCCGTTGGCGGCGCGGTGGGGGTGAGGGTAGCAGAGGGTTGCGATGTGGCGGTGGGATGCGGAATCGGCGTCGCCGCGACGGTGGGTGGGGTGAGGGGGAGCGGCGTCGGAGCAGCGCAGCTAATCATCAGCCCTGCAACGAGTAATCCAGGAATAACGCGTGGAAACAGGTATACGAGTTTTATATTCATTTTGCATCTACTTGCTGTGCCATTGAGAGTCTTTGCCCTTGCTACATGGACTGTCTTGCTCATTTTATAATTATAGGGAGAAATATCCGTTCTGAGTAGGAAAGCGGTCTAGCCAGTTTCAGTATCGCAGTGTCGTAGTCGAATTCGATGCCGCTGACGCAGTATGGGTGTAGGGGGGCCGCGTTGTTGTCCCCTTGCCAGGGAGCCCGGCTGTCTCCGGCTACATAAATATTTCCGTTGGTATCCACTGTCAGGGCGCGAGCTTCGTCATAGTCGCTTCCTCCATAGAAGGTATGCCACCGATAGTTCCCTGCGCTGCTCAACTTTGCGATGACCATGTCGCCCAAACTGCCGCTGCTGCTATGTGGATGGAGCGGGCCGCCGCCCTCCCCTGACCAGGTAGCATAGCTTACTCCGGCTATATATATATCCCCGTTGCTATCCAATGCCAGAGCATAGGGATAATCATAGTCGTTTCCACCGTAGAAGGTATGCCACTGGTAGTTTCCCGTGTTGTTTAACTTGACGACACCCATATCTATGCCGCTGCCACTATAGGGGTGTAGTGGATTGGTGTTGCCATCCCCTTGCCAGGTGACATCGCTATGTCCGGCCGCATACACATTCCCGCTTCCATCTACAGCCAAAGCCGTGGCTACATTCCAACTGTCAACTCCTCCGTAGAAAGTATGCCACTGGTAGTCGCCTGCGCCGCTCAATTTTACGATGACCATATTCATCCCCCCATTGTGGGGATGCAGCGGGTTGCCGTTCTCACTTCCTTGCCAGGTGAGAGCACTTTGCCCGGCCACGTACACATTCCCGTCATTATCCGCTGCCAGGGCCCGGCCCATGTCTGAGTAGTAAGGGGCGCCATAGAAGGTATGCCACTGATAGCTTCCCGCACTGTCCAACTTCAAGATGACCATGTCCTCGTGAAAACTATTGCTGCTGTGGGGGTGCAACGGATTGGCCGCATTATCCCCTTGCCAGGTATACACGTTATATCCGCTCACGTATACGTTCCCGCTGGCGTCCAGCGTCATGGCTGTGACGCCATTCCAATCGTTGGACGCGCCATAGAAGGTATGCCATTGATAATTTCCCGCACTGTTCAATTTTAAGACGACAATATCGGCAGTCCCACCGCTATGGGAATGCAGAGAGTCAATATTTCCGTCCCCTTGCCAGGTGTTATAGCTTTCCCCGGCTATATAGACATTCCCGCTGTCATCCACGGCCATGGCCCTGGCCTTGGCCGCTCCCCCATAGAAGGTGTGCCACTGGTAGGTGCCTACGCTGTCTAACTTCACTATGACCATATCGGCGCTGCCGCCGCTGTGCGGGTGCAGTGGGTTGATTTTGCCGTCGCCTTGCCAGAGGAACCGACTGTATCCGGCCATGTACACGTTTCCATCGTTGTCCACGGCCAGCGCATTGGCGCCATCCCAGTCGTATCCGCCGTAGAAGGTATGCCAGGCATACTTTGGAGCCATCAGCAGCGAGTCGCTGGGACTGTATTGCGTCGGCGGCTGGTCGTAGCGCAGTGATCGTAGCGCAGGTCTAACTCCCAGGCTATTGGCCGCCTGGGCGGTCACATCTATTACAGGGTGTCCTGCTGTAATGAAGACTGTGAACAGAAAAGCAAAAAAGAGATTGAATGGTTTTGTAATTGACATGAAGTCTCCTGATAGATAAGGGTAACTACAGATTTATCTTACATCTGTACCCTGGTTTCTTTCTCAACCCATGCGACCGTTTGCCCAATGACCGTCGCCTCCTTTACTGCCATCAGCGCGATATCTACATCCTCCGGCGACACGATCACCACCATCCCCACGCCCATATTGAAGACGCGGTACATCTCGTCGTCGCTCACCTGCCCGCGCTGCTGAATTAGGCGGAAGATGGGCGGGACTTGCCACGCGCTGCGATCCAGCCGCGCGCCGACGCCGTCCGGCAGAACGCGCGGCAAGTTGTCGGGGAAGCCGCCGCCGGTGATGTGCGCCATCGCTTTGATGCGCACGCCCGCGTGTACCAGCGCGTCGAACTCCGCCAGGTACGCTCGATGCGGCGCGAGCAGCGCCTCGCCCACGGAGCAGCCCAGTTCCGGCAGCACGGTGTCCCATCCCAAATCGCCCAGGACGCGCCGCGCCAGTGAGTAGCCGTTGGTGTGCAAGCCTGACGACGGCAAGCCCAGGCATACGTCGCCGGGACGCACGTCGCGCCCGTCAATCAGCTCCTCGCGCGGCGCCCAGCCGACGAGCGTGCCGACCAGGTCAAACGACCCTGCCTGGTAGACGCCCGGCATCTCGGCGGTCTCCCCGCCGATGAGCACACAGCCCACCGCGCGGCACGCCGCCGCGCAGCCGCTCACCACGCTCACAATCACGTCCGGTTCGAGCTTGCTGGAGGCGATGTAATCCAGGAAGAACAGCGGGCGCGCGCCCTGCACCAGCACGTCGTTGACGCAGTGGTTGACGATGTCGTGGCCGACGGTGTCGTAACGGCCCAGCGCCTCGGCGAGCAGCGTCTTGGTGCCGACGCCATCCGTGGAGGCGACCAGCACCGCGTCGCGCAAGCACACGTCATCCAGCGCGATCTGCCCGCCGAACGCCCCAATCCCGCCGAGCACCGCTGGGGTGTACGTGCTCTGCACCGCCGCGCGCATCCGTTGGAATGCGGCCATCTTCGCGTCAATGTTCACGCCGGAGGCCGCATAAGCGTTTTGGATTTTGGATGCGGGTTGCGGGTTGTGGGTTGTGGGTTGCGAGTTATCATTCGTAATTCGTAATTCGTAATTCGTAATTCGCACATTTGCCGCAATATCCGTCCGATACTGCATCCCCTCAAAGTGAATCTGCGCGACAGCTTCGTAGGCGCGCGCGCGCGCTTCGGGAAGGTTGGGAGCGACACCGACGACGGCGAGGACGCGCCCGCCGGAAGTGACGAGGTCTCCATCTTTCATTTGCGTACCGGCGTGGAAGGTGACGGTAGACGGTAGACGGTAGACGGTAGACGGGGGAGGGGGAGGG
>DAOUGD010000290.1:0-15111 GCA_034429475.1 Anaerolineae bacterium | reverse complement strand
GCCGCCCCTGCCGAAGTCGAAGCGCCCGCCGCCCCTGCCGAAGTCGAGCCGCCCGCCGCCCCTGCCGAGGTCGAAGCGCCCGCCGCTCCCGCGAAGCCCGACGATCTGAAACGGCTCGAAGGCATCGGCCCGAAAGTGGCCGGAGTGTTGAAGACGGCTGGCATCGTCACCTTTGCGCAGTTAGCGGAAACCGACGTAGTTCGGCTGCGCGAGATCCTTGACGCAGCCAAGCTGCCCTTCCTCGACCCGACCACCTGGCCAGAGCAGGCCGCGCTGGCTGCCAAAGGCGATTGGGAAGCCTTCGACAAGCTCGCAAGCGAACTCAAGGGCGGGCGGCGCGTGTCGTAATTTTGGATCTTGGATTTGCCATTCGCAATTCCTAACCCGCAACTCCTAACTCGCAATTCCTAACTCGCAACTCGCAGAGGATAGTTTCACTATGTCTGTTGTCATTCGTAATGTCCGTGTTGAAGAATTTGAGGATTTCATCCGCTTTATCGAGCGCGCGTTTGGCATGTACAAGGGGTTCTTCCCCCACACGTACCCGCACCTCTACCGCCCCACCCTGGAAGCCTGTGGGTGGGCCTACGTGGTAGAAGCCGATGGCCGCATCGCTTCCCACGTCGGCCTGTACCCGATAGAGACGGTGACGGCGGGCGTGCGCCTGCGCATCGGCGGCATCGGCGCGGTTTCGACCGCCCCCGATGCGCGCGGCAAGGGGTATATGTCCCAACTGCTGCCACACGTCATCGGCGAGATGCGCCGGCTGAAATACCCGATCTCGTGGTTGGGCGGCGACCGCCAGCGGTACGGCGCCTTCGGCTGGGAGATGGCCGGGATGGTGTACAAACTCAAGTTTTCGGCGCGATCTTTGGATCGCACCCATGTACAGCCGGTCAAAGTTGAAGAAGCCTTGCCCGACGAAGTTCTGGTGACTGTTGCCCGCCTGCAATCGCAGCCGGTTTGCCATCCGATCCGTCCAGACCTGGAACATCAGATTCAGAAGGCCGGAATGCGGTTCTGGCTCGCGGAGGATGGCTACGCCATCACCGAAAGTTGGGGAGAGCGATTGACCATCGTGGAATTGGTCTCGACTTCCGGCAATGAGGTGGGGATGATTCGCGCCATGCTGAATTGGACGGCCTTTGACGAGGCGGTCTGGGAACTTTCCGCGTGGGACACGGAACGGCTGGGGCGATTGATGTCGCATGTCTCCTATTGGAGCGCGGGGAATAACCACATGTACCGCATCAACGACCTCGCGGCGCTGCTCACGGCGGCCCAGCCGGTGTTGAACCAGCGCGCGGCCGCTCTGGGCGACTTCGCCGTCTCCATCGGCGTTCAGGAAAGCGACCGCCTGAGCGTCACCTGCATCGCGGTGGAAAACGGCGTCGTCCACGTTGAACGCGACCGGCGCGCCGCAACACACCTCGAAATCCCAGTCACAGAAGCGGCGCGGCTGTTCCTCGGCGGCCCGCCCATCGCGGCGCACGCCCAGCTTCCAGGGGGACTGCGCGCACTCCTCCCCATTCCCGTCTTCGTCGCCCCGATGGAACACGTGTGATTTTGGATTACGCTTCGTAATCCGTAATTCGTAATTCGTAATTCACAATTCGCAATTCACAACACAGAGGCAGACAATGACCGAAGAATCCGCAGTGATAATGTATGGCGCGAGCTGGTGCCCGGACGTAATGATGGCGCGGCGCTATCTGGATCGACATGGGATAGAGTACGCCTACCGGGACATCAACGGCGACCCGGAGGCAATGGACGCGCTGCTGGCGCTCAGCGGCAAAGACTGGCTGGTGCCCACCTTCGTCATGCCCGATGGCGAAATCCTCGCCAACCCCTCGCTCCGCGAATTGGGCGCCAAACTGGGCTGCACCCGGTAGTAGCATTGATTGCCGACCGTTACCTGCCCTTTCTCGAAAAAGTGTTAACCCCCAAGCGTCTGGCCCATTCCCTGGGCGTGATGCAAGTGATGGGGGAGTTGGCGGAAGTCTACGCCATCTCGCCAGAAACCGCGCTGACCGCCGGGCTGCTCCACGACGCGGCCAAAGACTTGACACCCGAGGAGCAAGCAGAAATCCTGCGAGAAGCCCCTATCGAAATCCACTATGCCTGTGAACGGGACTACACCTATTACCTTCACGGGCCGGTGGGCGCCTACTTTGTGCAGCGAGAATTGGGGATTACCGATTCATTCATCCTCGATGCCATCGCTATGCACACCTATTGCGGGGACGGCGACGCTTTTGATGCGCCCCTCTGCTGGTGTCTGCGCTTCGCCGACCTCCTTGAGCCGACGCGCAACTGGAGCAAGGTCAGCCTGTTAGCAAAAGGCATCCCCCGTTTGCGCGAAGCCGCCTACGCCGGGCGTCTGGAAGAAGCCGCCTTCCTGCAAACCGGTTGGCTGATTCAATGGTTTGACGAAATAAACGTATCGGTTCACCCCAACATGTTGCGCGCACACCAAAGGCTATCGGTGACTCTGAAAACCAATGACTCATTCCTGGTACAAAATTCAACAGGGCCTTTGACTACCTGACTATCTGACTACTCGACGAAAAGATTGTTTTGAAGGAGAAACCCATGATCGAACCCGAACTGATCGCCGACTACGATTGCAAAACGGGCGAAGGCCCACTGTGGCATCCTGACGAGAAGCGCCTGTACTGGGTGGACATCCCCAACGGGCGGCTGTTTCGCTACGACCCGGCCACCGGGCAGCACGAGATGTGCCACGAGGGCCGGCCCATCGGCGGCTTCACGATCCAGGCCGACGGCGCGCTGTTGCTGTTCAGGGACAAGGGCGCCGTGCAGCTCTGGCGCGACGGCGCGCTGAAAACCGTCATGGACGAAATCCCCGCCGAGCGCGGCACCCGCTTCAACGACGTGATTGCCGATCCGGCCGGGCGCGTCTTCTGCGGCACGATGCCCACCCCGAAGCGTTCCGGGCGGCTCTACCGCCTGGACCCCGACGGCGCGCTGACCGAGGTAGTGGACGGCGTCGGCGTTTCCAACGGGCTGGGCTTCACGCCGGATCGCAAAGGGATGTACTACACCGACACGACGAAGCACGTCATCTACCGGTACGACTACGACGCGGCGACCGGCGCGATCACCAACCGGCGCGACTTCGCGCGTGTGCCGCAGGGCGAGGGCGAAGGCCATCCCGACGGAATGACGGTGGACGCCGAAGGCTACGTCTGGGGGGCGCGCTGGGATGGGCGCTGCCTGGTGCGCTACACACCGGACGGCGTCGAGGTGCAGCGCGTCTTCTTCCCGGCGAAGAAAGTCTCCTGCGTCAGCTTCGGCGGCGACGATTACGGCGATATGTACGTCACCACGGCGAACATTCAGGGCAAGGAGATCGAAGGCGCGGGTGCGGGCGCGCTGTTCAGGCTCCGGCTGCCGGGCATCAAGGGCGTGCCGGAATTCCGATCCCGCATCGGACTCTAAACGGCCATTCACCCATCTTTCACCGCAGAGGATGCAGAGTTCGCAGAGTTTTTAGTTTCTCTGCGTCCTCCGCGTCCTCTGCGGTAAAATAGAGAATGAATATGTCCCCTACTGCGGTTCTCCTGATTCTTGTTTCGGCTGCCACCCACGTCGGCTGGAACTTCATCAACAAACGTGAACATCCCACGGCGGCATTCCTGCTCCTGGCGAACACGCTCGGCTGCCTGCTGCTTCTGCCGGCGATCCTGATCGGCTTGCCAGCGCTGGGCGCATATCCGACGCAGGTGTGGTGCTGGCTGGGAATCACCGGGATTTTCCAGGCAGTGTATTACGCCGGGCTGGCCGGCGCGTACCGGAACGGGGACATGTCCATCGCCTATCCGCTGGCGCGGGCGACGCCGGTGGTGTGGGTGGCGCTCGTCAACCTCGCCCTCGGCGCGGACCTACGGCTGCTGGCGCTGGGGGGCATGGGTCTCATCGTGATCGGCAGCCTCATCCTGCCGTTGCCGCGCCTGTCCGACTTCCGCCCGCGCAACTACGCGCAAGCGACCACGCTGCTGGCCCTGGTCGCCGCGCTCGGCACGACTGGCTATTCGCTGTGCGACAGCCACGCGCTCGCGCTGCTGCGGAACGCGCCGGGGATGAATATTTCGTCCACCCTGCTGACAATGCAGTACGCCTTTCTTGAAGGGATGATGTCCTCGGCGTGGTTGGCGCTGTGGGTGCTGGCCCGCGCCGAAGAACGCGCGCATTGGCGCAACATCGTGCGCGTGCACCGGGGCCGCGCCGCGCTGGCCGGCGCGGGCATCCACATCGGGTACACGCTGGTGTTGATCGCCATGGCCTTTGCCGCCAACGTGAGCTACGTGGTCGCCTTCCGTCAGATCAGCATCCCGCTGGGCGCGCTCGTCGGCGTGCTGGCGCTCAAAGAGCCGTCTCCCCGGCCCAAACTTATCGGCGTCGCCCTGATGTCCGCCGGATTGGTGCTGGTCGCAGTGGCGTGAAAAGCTGCTTCCCGCGCCAGTTGCCAATTTTGGAGAAGTCTGTAAGATGAAATTAACTCGTTGGCTAATGTTGTAAGGAGAAAAAAACCATGACGCCCGAAAAACAACAAGTTCAATTCACCCGTACGATCCAAACGACGCCGGCAGAAGTCTATTACGCCTTCACCCAGGCCATCGCCTGGCAACAGTGGGGATGTGATACAGCGCAAATTGACCCCCGCCCGGACGGGTATCTGTACATCGGCGCGGGAGACTACTGCGCCTACGGCAAATACACGGCGCTGGAGGAAGACAAGACCGTCGCCTTCACCTGGAACGGCCTGGGCGAGCCACCCAATCTGGTTGAAGTGGCGCTGGCTGCCGAAGGCGATGGCGTCCAAATGATCCTCACCGTCACCAATCGGGGAACAGTTGAAGCCTGGGAAGCTGCCGAGACCGGACTTATCCGCGCCTGGGCGCACGCCCTGGACAGCCTGCAGGCAATGCTTGAAACGGGTTACAGCACCCCCCAACGCCCGATTCTCGGCGTGTTGAACGGGCAAGACCTGACCCCAGAACTGGCCGGCCAATGGAACGTGCCGGTCACAGAAGGCTTCCAAATCTTCACCCCGCTGGATGGGATGGGCGCGCAGGCCGCCGGGCTGCAACAAGATGATGTGATCGTCGAACTGGACGGCTATCCCATCAGCGGCGCGGCGGCGTTGGGCGCAGTCTTAGACATGCACGCGCCCGGCGACCGGGTAGACGTGGTTTTCTATCGGGGCGCCGCCCGCCAGACGACTTCGATGGAACTCTCCACGCGGCCCCGGCCGGACGTCCCGACGACGCCGGCCGGCCTCGCCGCCGCCATGCGTGAGAACTACACGCAGCAAGATTCGCTCCTCACCGAACTTCTGTCCGGCGTCCCCGAATCCCAACTGACCTGGACGCCCAACGCCATTCGCTGGAGCGCCAAACACGTCATCGCGCACCTGCTCACCACCGAGCGCGCCGTCCACATGTGGCTGGCGCGGCGCATGGCCGGCCTCACCACCGATGAATGGGCCAGCCAGAACGAGACGTGGGTGCGCGCCATCGCCGACAGCTACCCCACCACCGCCGACGCGGTCGCTGCCCTGAAGCAGGCGGAGATCGAAACGCTCAGAATGTTGGCAACGCTCCCTGAAGACTTTGTGGCCCACAAGGGAACCTACCTCGTGACCAGCATGAACATCCTCCAGGGCCTGCCCTATCACACCCACCTGCACCTCGACCAAATGCGCAAAGTGCTGGCCGAAGCCGCCCAGGCTTAGCATTGACGACCGCATCGTGATGCGTATAATAGCTCAGGTTGTCACCATCAGAACTTACGCAAACCAGTGAAAATTTACCGCAGAGCACACAAAGCACGCAGAGGTTTTTATAGGGTCTCAGCGGCCTCAGCATGCTCCGCGGTGCAAAAGCGCCATCCTTGCGTAAGTCCTAACCATTAGAAAGGAGCAAACAATACCATTATGTCAGAACCCTCTCGTATGCCTAACTATGATATTCGGAATGACGGTTCGGGGCCTTACGCGATTTTCTACTGCGAAGCCTGCAACCGTGAACACCGTAGTCAGCCGGAAGTAGCCGCGACGATTGCGCAGGATATCGGACGCAAAGCCCTGGGCGGCTTGTTGCGTAACGTTCCGGCCATCGGCGGCGCACTCGCCAGCGGCGCCACCCGCGAAAATCCGCGTTACACACTCACCATGACGCCACAGCAACTTGAAAAGGCGTGGCATCAGGTCAGTGCGCGTTTCCGCGAGTGCCCCACCTGCGGACGCATCGTCTGCCTGTCGGATTTCGACGAGCAAAGCGGTTACTGCAAAGAAGATACGCCGCGCCGCGCCGAGATCGCTGAGGCGCAGGGCGAGCAAGCCGGCGCCGCCCTGAAGGGCCTCGCCAGCGCCTTCGGCCTGGGCGACGCCTTCAAGCAAGTGCGCGATGCAGTCAAGCAGGCCGGCGCCGGCCTCGCGCGCTGCCCCAACGACGGCACCACCGCCCCCGCTGGCACCAAATTCTGCCCGGAGTGCGGTAGCCTGATGACGCAGCCCGTCGCGGATGCGTGTCCCAGTTGTGGCAAGGAGACCCACGGCGCCAAATTCTGCCCGGAATGTGGCACCAAGATCGAACGCCAGCCCGCCGGCGTCTGCCCGAGCTGCGGCGCGGAAGCCAAAGGCGCCAAATTCTGCCCGGAATGTGGGACCAAGATGGCGTAAGCACGAGGCAAAATCTAAACGAGGGCAGCTAAGTCTGCCCTCGTTTGGTTGAAAGGCTATCCCATGAACAAAACCGCAAAACTCACCCTGATCCGCGAGACCGGCGTGATCGCCATCATGCGCGCGCAGCGGGCCGACTCACTGATCGCGGCGGCGGACGCCATCCGGGCGGGCGGCGTCCGCGCCATCGAGGTGACGATGACGACGCCCGGCGCGCTGGACGTAATCCGCGCAGCGACGGCGCGCTACGGCGATACCGTGCTCTTCGGCGCGGGCAGCGTGCTCGACCCGGAGACGGCGCGCGCGGCGCTCCTCGCGGGCGCGGACTTCATCGTCGCCCCCACCCTCAAAGTGGAAGTCGTGGCGCTGTGCAACCGCTACGGCGTCCCCGTCATCCCTGGCTGCTTCACGCCGACGGAGATGGTAACGGCGTGGGAGGCCGGCGCCGACATGGTCAAGCTGTTCCCGGCGGAACTCGGCGGGCCGGCGCTCGTCAAAGCGCTCCGCGCCCCCCTACCCCAATTGGAAATCGTGCCGGTCGGCGGCGTGGACCTGACCACCGCCGCCGACTTCATCCGCAGCGGCGCAGCGGCGCTGGGCGTCGGCAGCAGCCTGATCAACCAGGCGTTGCTCGATGCCGGCGATATGGTCGAACTGACGCGCCGGGCGGCGGCATTTATCGCCGAAGTACAGAAAGGGCGGCAAAAATGACCGATCACCGGCAAAAATCCGCCCGCAACCCTTTCGCGGGCTACACCCTGGATCGCGCCCAGAAGCAAGCCCAAGACCCGGACTGGGTCGCGGCGCAAATGGCGGAACCGGGCGCGCGCTTCTTACCGGTGTGGCGCGCGCAAAACTTGATGACCGACTCGTCCCATCCCGCGCTGTTGCGGCCCGCTGAGGCCGCGCCGTGGTTGCCGTGCGCGGAGAGCGTCACCCTGTTGGGTCAGGCGGATGGACACACGTACTTCAGCTTCGCGCTGCCGCCCGATACGCCGCCGGAGGCGCTGGCCGCGTATGGGACTTTCCAGGAATTGCGCGCCGTCGGGGCGCTGGTGGGCCATTTCGAGGGCGGCTTGCTGGCCTATGCGCGGGCAATGGCGCACTGGCATTCGCAACACGGCTTCTGCGGCGTCTGCGGGCATCCCACCGAGAGCTTCTGCGGCGGGACTATCCGCCGCTGCACGAACCCGGCGTGCAGGCAGCAACACTTCCCCCGCACCGACCCGGCCATCATCGTTTTGACGAGTTTCGAGGATCGCGCGCTGCTGGGCCGTCAAGCACAGTGGACGCCAGGCCGCTATTCCACCATCGCCGGCTTCGTCGCGCCGGGCGAAAGCCTGGAAGACGCCGTCGCCCGCGAAGTACAAGAGGAGACCGGCGTGCGCGTCAAAACGGTGACGTATCACTCATCGCAGCCATGGCCGTTCCCGCAGTCGTTGATGGTGGGCTTCAACGCCGAGGCCGCCTCCAACGCGCTCTGCGCCGGCCCGGATTGCCGCGACGGCGAGTTGGAAGATGCGCGTTGGTTCACGCGAGGCGATATCCGCCGGGGATTGGCAGTCGGGACGTTCAGTATGCCGTCCAGCATTTCCATCTCGTTTCGCCTGATTTCGGAGTGGTTCGACGCGGGAGACGAAGGGCGGTTGGCCGATCTTGTTTAGGCTATCCAACTTCCGGGGAGACTGACTGCGCAAATCTTGTTGTAGCTGGGATCACCTTCGGCTTAGATCTATCGCGTTAACTCTGGTAGGGTGTAGGGTGACGACCACACGCTGTTCACCGGGTCGGTCCATCATGCGCAAATCTGCACCATACTTGTGTCCCAATTTATCGGCAAAGGTATAATTCTCATCGGGTCTAAGTTCAGCTTGCGCCCTGATCTCCAATGTGCGTCCAGGGTTGGCTCGGTCGAGGATAAAGAGAGTACACTCCGGGTGGGATTGAAGGTTCTTGACCTTCTGGCGGGCGGTGTTCAAGGACAATTTCACGGTGTCATCCTCGTCCAAGAGGAACCAGATCGCCGTCACTTGCGGATACCCATCCTGCCCAATAGTTGCCAGGATAGCCACATCCGATTTCAACAGATCGCGGTGTGTTTCAGGAAATGTGATCATAATCTCCTCCAGTGATGTCACTAGCATACAGTTTCAGTGGCTTATGCGTTAGTGTGCAAAATGATTTATCAGTTCAATGATCCTCATTTCATTGAGGGTTTTTCCCTTGTGTAACTTTACATGTCTCATACTCCTGCCCGTTCCTTCAAGTTCAGGAAATGAGGACAGATCCTTTCCGGCTATGTTATGAAAATACAACTTTAAATGATCCGGACATAGTTGAACAGAAAAAAGCATCTGTTTTCTCTCGGCTGCATAGAATCCGACATAAGGTTCTTTCCCGCCAAAATGGACTTCACGCTTCAATTCGCTGTTACTGTTTTGAATCAGGTGATGTAACTTCTTGACAAGTAAAATAGTCTCTTCATCCTGTCCAATAAATATATCTTCCAGACGGCTAGATACTTTCTGTTTATTCCCCATTTTAAAAGCCCCCCATTCTACATAATAATTACCCACTCGTGATGATAAGAATGGCTTATCCGCCCACCTTTACTCCGAACAGAATCATTATATACTGACAAACTATACGGGGCAATGCAGAAAGGTCGCTAAGTGGAAAAGAACTCGATCTATATCCCATCACTCATCAACACTGGAGAATTGCTATGACCATTCATCCTTCCCGCCGTTTTCGTTTGACTATGTTCGCTGCCCTCTACATCGTTCAGGGCATCGGCCTGGCGTACTTCCACAACTTTCAGAAGCCGTACCTGGACAGCATCGGCGTCAATGCGGACGCCATCGGCGCGCTGACCTTCATCCTGCAAATCCCCTTCATCCTCAAAATCTTTATCGGGATGGTGAGCGACCGTGTCGCCCTGTTTGGGATGGGGCATCGTAAGCCCTACATTCTGCTCGGTCTGGTGATGGCGGCGGTGAGCTTCGGCGCGGCGGCTTTTGCTATGCCTGACGCGCACTTTGTGCTGTTTGCGATCCTTGTCACACTTGGCTCGTTCAGCGTGACGCTGTTCGATTCGACGACGGACGGCCTGGCGATTGACACGACGCCGCGCGAGGAGCAGGGCGTGGTGCAAGGGGTGATGGTGAGCGGGCGCGCCGCCGCCTTCATCCTGCTCTCGCTCGTCTTCGGGATGCTGGTGCAGCGCGCGGGCTACCGCGTCGTCTTCCCCATCATCGGGCTGAGTATGCTGCTGCCGCTGGCCTGGGTGGCGCGCCTGCGGGAGCCGGCGCAGCGCGACGCGCGCGCCCGCTTCCAATGGGGCGCGTTCAAGGTGCTGGGGCAGCCGCGCTTTCTGCTGTTCGCCGCGTATGCCGTCGTCTACTCCATCGGCTCCTTCGGCACGGACGGGCTGGTGACGTATTTCATGCGGATGCAGTTCGGCGCGGCGGAGGGCCTCATTGGGCAGTACGGCGCGCTGCGCGGATTGGGCGCGGTGGTGGGCGCGCTGGTCGGCGGCGCGCTGATTGACCGGGTGGGCCGCAAGCGCAGCGCCTACGCGGCGGCGGGCGGCATCTCCATCGCGGCGGCGCTCTTCGGGCTGGCGACGGGCGCGACGGGGGTACTGTGGCTCGGCCTGCTGTGGGGCGGCGTGTGGGCGTTCCAGGAGACGCTCTTCTTCGCGCTGGCGATGGACATTGCCGACGCGCGCATCGCCGCCTCGATGTTCGCCATCATGATGGGCATTTCCAACCTGGGGAGCGCGGTCAGCGACGGCCTGGCGACCGCGTTGAGCGACAATCTGGGGTTCACGGCGGTCTTTTGGGGATTGGCCGTCATCAACCTGGTGACGCTGCCGGTACTGTGGGGGTTATTCAAGAAGGCGCCGGAGATTGCGAAACCATAGGTTACGGGAAATCTATAAGCCCCAAATTCTACCATTCGTCGCTTATCGTCCGCTACATCCTGTGGTACAGTTTTATTTGATGGCACATCATTCACCATTCGCTATTCGCAATTCGTAATTTGCTATTCGCTATTCGCAAAAGGAGACCCCATGACCCAAGTCAATCTAATCCTGGACAATCTGGACGAAATCCTCTCGGCGCAGTTGACGCCGGAGAAGGTCGCCCGCGCCAAAACGCTGTTCCTCAAACGGCTGGCCGAACAGGGCCATCGCTTCTACAGCGGCAAGATGCAGACAGTGCCGAAGGCCGGCGTGTTCGGCTTCAACTGGTTCAACGTCTGGTACACGCCCGGCGTCTCGCAGATTTCGACGACGATCCGCGCCGACAACGACGCCTCGTATGAGCTGTCGAATCGCGGCAACCACGTCGCCGTCGTCAGCGACTCGACGCGGGTGCTCGGCGACGGCGATTGCACGCCGCCCGGCGGTCTGGGCGTGATGGAGGGCAAAGCCTTCCTGATGAAGTACCTCGGCGGCATTGACGCGACCGCGCTCTGTATGGACAGCCGCGACGCGCAGGGCCGCCACGACGCCGACAAGATCATTGACTTCGTGAAGATGGTGCAGCCGAGTTTCGGCGCAATCAATCTGGAAGACATTTCGCAGCCTAACTGCTTCAAGGTGCTGGATACGCTCCGCGCCGAGTGCGACATCCCCGTGTGGCACGACGACGCGCAGGGTACGGCCTGTGTGACGCTGGCCGGGCTGATCAACGCGCTGAAAGTCGTCGGCAAGGACCTCGGCGACGTCAAGATGGTGCTGCTCGGCGCGGGCGCGTCGAATACGACCATTGCCCGTATCCTCATCGCCGCCGGCGGCGATCCCGCCAAAATAATGATGTTCGACTCCAAAGGCGGGCTGCACAAAGGCCGCACGGACATCCAGGCGGACACGCGCTTCTACCGCAAGTGGGAGCTGTGCGAGCAGACCAATCCCGACTGCGTGAGCGACTTCGACGCGGGGATGACCGGCGCGGACGTGCTCATCGCCGCCTCCACCCCTGGCCCGGACGTGGTCAAGCCGGCGTCCGTGGCCTTGATGGCGCCAAAGTCCATCGTCTTCGCGTGCGCCAACCCCGTCCCGGAAATCTACCCCTACGCCGCCAAGGCCGCCGGGGCCGCCATCGTCGCTACCGGACGCGGCGATTTCCCCAATCAGGTCAACAACTCGCTCGGCTTCCCCGGCATCCTCAAGGGCGCGTTGCTGGTGCGCGCGAAGACTATCTCCGACAACATGACGATTGCGGCGGCGCGCTCGCTGGCGGCCTTCGCCGAAGCGCGCGGCATCTCGCCCGACAACATCATCGCCACGATGGACGAGGCCGACGTTTTTGCCCGCGAGGCGGCGGACGTGGCCGTGCAGGCGGTCAAAGAAGGGCTGGCGCGCGTCGAACTGACGTACGAGCAAGCCTTCGAGAAAGCCTCCCGCGACATCACGCAGACCCGCGCGATGATCGAACATCTGATTGCGGAGAATTACATCGCCCAACCGCCACAGACGATGCTGCAAGAGGCGTTGGAGTGGGTGTTGGAAGAAGTTAGAAGTTAGGAATTAGGAGTGAGGAGTTAGGAAGTGCGCCGTGTAAATCCCTAAGCATGGCGCATTTCTGCAACCCATAACCCACCACCCATAACCAGAGGAGAGAATCATGCCCCAATCCCCAATCCCTAATCCCGTTGAATTACTGCAAGCGTTGGTGCGCTTTGATACCACCAATCCGCCCGGCAATGAGGCGGCGTGTGTGACGTATTTGAACGGTGTGTTCAAAGAGGCCGGCTTCACCACCACAACGCTGGCGCTGGATGAAGCTCGGCCCAACCTCATCGCGCGGCTGCCGGGGCGCGGGGAGGCGCCGCCCGTCGTCTGGCAGGCGCACCTCGACGTGGTCACGACCGCCGGGCAGACGTGGCGCCATCCGCCGTTTGCCGCCGAGATCGCGGACGGCGAGCTGTGGGGGCGCGGCGTGCTGGATGACAAGGGCGCGGCGGCAATGATGACCGCCGCGCTGCTGCGCGCCAAGGCAGAGGGCGTCGTCCCGCCGGGCGACATCATTTTCACTGCGTTGGCCGATGAAGAAGCGGGGGGAGCGTACGGCGCGAAATTCCTGGTGGAGCGGCACCCGGAGCAGTTTGAGGGCGCGCGTTTTGCCATCGGGGAAGGCGGCGGGGTTTCTATCAAGATGGCGGGCAAGAAGCTCTACTTCATCATGCTGGGCGAGAAGCAGATTTGCTCGGTGCGGCTGACGCTGCGCGGGCGCGCCGGGCACGGCTCCGTGCCGCAACGCGGGCAGGCGATGGCGAAGCTGGCGCGGGTGCTGCACACGCTCGACCGCCGGACGCTGCCCGTTCACATCACGCCGGTGGCTCGCGCGATGATCACGGGGATCAGCGACGCGCTGCCCTTCCCACAAAACGTCGTGTTGCGGCAACTGCTCAATCCCGCGCTGACCGACCGCGTGCTGTCCCTGCTAGGGGAGAAAGGTGAGCAGCTCAGCGCGGCGCTGCACAATACAGCCTGCCCCACGATGGTGCATGGAGGGGACAAGATCAACGTGATTCCCGGCGAGATCGCCCTGAACCTCGATGGGCGGCTGCTGCCCGGCTTCGCCCCGGAAGACATGCTGCGGGAATTGCGCGCCCTGCTCGGCGACGAGGTCGCCCTGGAGGTGACGGCCTACGAACCCGGCCCGCAGTCGGCGGACCGGGCGCGCTATGAGGTATTGGCCGACATCCTCCGTACCGCCGACCCGGAGGGCATCCCCGTGCCGTACCTGGTGTTCGGCGTCACCGACGCGCGGCACTTCGCCCGGATCGGCATCCAGTCGTATGGCTTCATCCCCATGCAGCTTCCCGACGGCGTGATCGGCACGATGCACGCCGCCGACGAGCGCGCGCCGGTGGAAACGATTGAATGGGGAACGCAGGTGTTGTTGGAGATGTTGCAACGGTTTAAGGGGTAATCCTCACGCGTCACATGCAGGGAAGAGTTATGTGAGGTGTGAGCGCGCTTCGCGCGTCCACACCCCACATTGTTTCACAAGTGTTTGATAAAACACCGCCGGCGTTTGTGCTGGCGGGTCTCGTAATACTTCCACTGGCCCTGGACGTTCTGGTTGACTTCCAATTCGGGGTTGGATTCGGCCCTGGTGATGCCCCGACGGACGAACACTTCGTTGATGGCGTTCATCATAATGGCGTTCACGCCCTTGCCCTGATACTCGGAACGCACGGCGATGAGATACAGATCGGCGCGATCCATCTTCTGCATGGCGCGCAGAAGGTGAAACCATCCGAACGGGAAAAGCCGCCCGCCAGATTTTTGTAGCGCCGTGGACAAGGACGGCATCGTAATCCCGAAGGCAACCACACGGTTGTGCTCGTCCAGGATAATCGGCACGAATTCGGGGGCGATCAGGCCAAAGTAGAGATCGGTGTAATAAGCAATTTGGCGCTCCGTCAACGGCACCACCCCGTACAAATCTTTGTATGCCTCATTGAGCACTTCAAACACCTGCGGCACGTAGGGCAGGATGTCTTTTTTGCTGCGCGCCTCCAAACGCCGCAGGTTGTACCGTCGCTGCATCACGTCGGCGATCCGGGAGATGTTTGGGTTGACTTCAGGCGGGACGGTAATCTCGTATTCCATCCAGTCCGCATCCTTCACATAGCCCAACTTCTCCAGATGCACCGGATAGTAAGGGTAGTTGTAGAAGGTCGCCATGGTTCCCATTTCTTCAAACCCCTCCACCAACATCCCCTCTCGATCCAGATCGGTGAAGCCCAACGGGCCGTGAACGGCAGTCAAGCCTTTTTCTTTCGCCCAGGATTCGACTTGTTGGAACAACGCGGCAGATACGTCGGGGTCGTCCACAAAATCCGGCCAGCCAAAACGCATGTAGGGCTGCTGCCACTTTTCAACGTGTTCACCGTTGTAAATCCCAGCGATCCGCCCCACAATCTCCCGTCCGTGATAGGCCAGCCAGTAGCGCGCCTCGCAATAGTCGAAAGCCGGGTTCTTGTCGCGGCGGAAGGTCTGGTAATCGTCCATAAACAGTGAGGGCACCCAATAGGGATTGCCGCGATACAGCCGGTTGGGGAAACGGATAAACGCGCGCAGTTCGCGCAGACTGGTCACTTCCTTAACAAGTACGCCCATCAATAACGCCTCCATTGGAAATAAATGATCATAGTCTAGGCCGGTTGTCAAAACGCGCAACCAGCGCAACCTGTTGCGTATTCTTGCCGTTGCATTATAATCTAAACCAATTCTTTGCCTGAAATAAGGAGTGTTACTATGAATCCAAGAAAACCTTTGCTCCCTCGCTGCGTGTTGCTCATCGGCGTTCTCCTCACGATGAGCTGTAGCGCCTTCCAGGGCCTGGGGGCAACCCCCACCCCTCTCCCCACCAACACGCCCG
>DAOUGD010000289.1:0-70232 GCA_034429475.1 Anaerolineae bacterium | reverse complement strand
TCCCCAATCCCCAATCCCCAATCTCCAATCCCCCAAATCCCAACCCCTGCCGCGCGTTTACGCAATCTGCCCCCCTATCCTTTTGCCCGGTGGGAGGGGATTGTGAATGGGGTGAAGGCGCGCGGCGTGGACGTGATCCGGCTGGACATCGGCAATCCCGACCTGCCGCCGGACGGCGCGGTGATTGAGGCGCTGTACGCTTCGGCCAAACGCCCGGAGGTTCACGGCTACTCCGGCTATCGCGGGCTGCCGGCGCTGCGCCGGGCGATAGCCGACTACTACGCGCGGCGCTTCGGCGTGACGCTCGATCCCGATAAGCAGGTGGTGCCGCTGATCGGCTCGAAGGAGGGCATCATCAACATGGCGCTGGCGTGGCTGGATGGCGGCGACCTCGCACTGCTGCCCGATCCCGGCTACGCGCCCTACGCGGCCGGCGCACGCCTGGCTGGGGCGGATTACGTCACGTTCCCGCTGCTGGCCGAAAACGGCTTCCTGCCCGATTTCGCCGCCATCCCCACCGCCGTGGCCGACCGCGCCCGGCTGATCTGGCTCAACTATCCCAACAACCCCACGGGGGCCGTCGCCGACCGGGATTTCCTGGCGCGGGCGGTGGATTTCGCGCGGCAGCACGGCCTCTTGCTGTGCTACGACGCGCCCTACTGCGACGTGACCTACGGCGACTACGTCGCGCCGAGTGTGTTAGAAATCCCCGGCGCAGAGGAAGTAGCCGTGGAATTCAATTCGCTGTCCAAAACCTTCAACATGGCCGGGTGGCGCATGGGGATGGCGGTGGGCAACCCGGCCGCGCTGGCGGCGCTGGCGCAGGTCAAGTCGAATATGGATTCAGGATTGTTCCACCCGCTGCAAGAAGCGGCGATCGTCGCCCTCACGCAAACGACGCCAGCGTGGTCTGCCCGGCGCAACGCGCTGTACCGGGAACGGTTCGACATTCTCATCGAGGGATTGCGCGCGTTGGGCATCACGGCGACGATGCCGCGCGGCGCGCTCTACCTCTGGGCGCCCATCCCCGCCGGGTGGCCGTCCGCCGAAGCCTTTGCGTTGGCGGTGATGGAGCAGACCGGCGTCGTCTTCGCGCCTGGCTCCTTCTTCGGCCCGGCCGGTGAGGGGTACGTGCGCGTCGCGGCGACTGCGGCCACGGCGCGCTTGCACGAGGCCGTGACGCGCTTGCGGGGGAGGCGCCCACGATATGATGAGTGAAAGTTGTTGCCGAATTGCAACACATCTGTTGTGAAAGGGTTTTGACCAACGTGGCGCTTTGAGTTATACTCAAGGCAAGCAAGTTTTGTCAGTTGTGGGGGCGCTTGAAGCGCCCTCGCCAAATCCTCTTTTTCTGCTAAAACAGGGAGTACAATGACCGAAAGGCTTTTTCAACAGTATCGTGGGGGCATCCGCCGACTGCTGGCGCTGTTAGGCAAAGAGCACCCGCGCACGCAGGAAGCCCTGATCCTGCAACATCGGTTGCTACAAAACCTCACCGATACTGAAAGGTTAGGCGCTACTTCGGCTCTGGAAACCAGTCGAGCGCGCATTTTGGAAAGCTGCAATCGTTTTTGCCTAGCAGCCCTGGACAAATCTTTCTACGCTCTATGTGGCTTGCCCGGCTCGGCGCGGATCGGCACAGGAGTTTTGTCCGGCGACTCCAAAAAACGCCCGGCGGTGGATATTTACTGCGACGAAATCAACAAGATGTTGCAGGAGGAAGCGATTCACACCCAACGCGCCACCACTGAAGCGCAAAATGTCGCGCGCGAGAAGACGTTGGAACTCCTAAAAACGCTGGATGGCGTGCAAAAGGGTCACGTCGTGCAATTCCTGTATGAAGCTGGCCTCATCACCGAAGGGCCAGGAGTGTTGTTCCTTTCTGGCGCCGACTTACAGGCAGTCAACCTGGAGGGCGCTTTGTTGATTGAGGCGCACCTGGCCGGAACGGATATGCGCGTGGCGCACCTGGACGCTGCGCACCTGGAGTGGGCGCGAATGGGCGAGACCCGGTTGGAAGAGGCGTCTTTACAGCGCGCCTTTCTGGTCGCGGCGCACTTGGCACAGGCGCAGTTACAGGGCGCCCATCTGGAAGAGGCCCGGCTGTTGGGCGCGAATCTTTCCGGCGCCAACCTCACCGGCGCATACCTGGACAATACGCAGATGCAATGGGCCAGCATGTTGACGGCCAATCTGCAAGGCGCCAGCTTGCGGGGAGCGCGGTTGATAGGTGTAGACCTGTTATCGGCCAACCTGTCGGGCGCCGACCTTTCCGACGCCGATCTGGAGGATGCGCACCTTTCGTGGGCGCGGTTGCGGGGCGCTAAGTATAACGATCGGACACGCTGGCCGGAGGATTTTGACCACATCGCCGCCGGTGTGGTCAAAATTGAAGGCTAGATCAGTCAATCCCTGGAAGAAAATCCCGGCGCTGCCGGGATTTTTTATTTGTTAGAAATATAACAAAATAAACATTTTTTAAAAATTAAAAAAACAATAACTTTGTAGATTTTGGTTGCTGTATTTCGCATTTTTCCTGTTTGCGTATTGCCGATTGCGTGGTATGCTTCTCTTGCGTTTCCTACAACGTGACGAATCCAGAAAAAACGTCCGGAGGCAGGACAATCATGCAGCGTCCTCTTATTCTGGTAACCAATGACGATGGGGTTAATTCCGATGGATTGTGGGCGGCCGTCAATGCCCTGGTCTCATTGGGAGAAATCATTGTCGTTGCACCCGACCGGCAATGGTCTGGCGCGGGCCGTTCGATGCCCCACACGGTCAGCGGCGCCCTGACCCAGACGGTGCGGGAAGCGGGTGGTCAGGCTATTCTAACATACGCAATTGACGCCACCCCGGCGTTATGCGTGGTACACGCTATGATCGAACTCGTTCCCCGCAAACCCACACTGGTCGTTTCGGGGATCAACTTCGGGGAAAATCTCAGCACCGAGGTCACGATCTCCGGCACGATTGGGGCAGCGTTGGAAGCGGCGGCGTTTGGCGTGACCAGCATGGCCGTTTCCCTGGAGATGTCGGTGGAGGATCATCTTACCGGCGGCCGGGCCAAGGACTACAGCGCCGGACAGACCTTCACGACGTACTTCGCCAAGCGCATCCTCGATGCGCAGTTGCCGCCGGATGTGGACGTGCTGAACATCAATATCCCGATGTCGGCCACACCGCATACCCCCTGGCGGCTGACCCGCCTCTCGCGGCAGCGTTATTTTGTCCCCATTGAGCCGGATCGCCTGCATGGGCAGGGACGCCCCGGTTACGCGGTGCGCGGCAACCTCGATCAAGTGGAACGGGATTCGGATATCTGGGCGCTTTGTGTGGCCCGCGCCGTGTCGGTGACGCCGCTTTCGATGGACATCACCTCGCGTTGCGATTTCGGCTCTATTGAGGAGCAATTGCGGATGAATTGGTGACGTGAGAAAGCGAAAGAAAAGCGAGTGAGCAAATATAGGCTCACTCGCTTTTTTGTTGATAGGACTGACGCAAGGATGGTTCTTTTACACCGCAGAGCACGCTGAGGCCGCTGAGACCCTATAAAAATCTCTGCGATCTCCGCGTACTCTGCGGTAAATTCTCACTGGTTTACGTAAGTCCTGGTTTATTCGCTTTCTCGCCTGTTTGCCTAATACCGAAAAACAAAAAGGTTCGCCGAAAAGGCAGTGGGATTGAAGGGGTGGCCGGCATAGTTCGCAAAGTGGGCAAGCGGGGTGAAGCCGACGTGGGTATGCGCAGCGCGGATGTCCGCCGAGCGCAGTGGGTAAAGCGGTGTGGCGTCCTCGAAAACCGCCACATTCCCCACCATCAGGCGCGTGTGGAACGTCACCTGCTGCTCAGAAATGTCGCGGTATTCCCGGTAGAACGTCGCGTCGCCGGCAGTCATCACCGGGAACGTCACGGCGGGCTGCGTCAGGACGTAATCCCAATTCATCACCTGCACGATCCACACGCCGCCGGGCGTGAGGCTGCGCCGGCCCGCGTCGAGAAAGTGGGCGAATTGCGCCTGCGTCAGGTGCGCGGCGGTGTTCCCGATGCAGAAGATAGCGTCAAAGGTCTGCCCCAGAGCGGCAATGTCCAGCATGTTCAGGCGCTGAAACGCGGCCTGCGGGTAATGCTCCTGCGCGTACGCGATCATCGCTGCATCCAGGTCCACGCCGACAGCCGCGAAGCCATCCGCCGCGAGCTGTCCGGCGTAGTGCCCCGTCCCGCAACCCACGTCCAACACCACGCCCGAGGAGGGCAGACAGCGTCGCAGAAAAGCATACACCGTTTCACTGAAGGGGAAAATGGCCTCGTAATAGGTTGCAAAAGCGGAATAGAAGGACATTGTGACCTCACGCTAATGTCAGCGCGCCGGTTTGCGTCAGCGCGTCGCCGAAGATGGCGTGCGCCAACGCAAAGGCAGCCGTCGCATCCAAAGGTTCCAGGGGATGGAGCATCACCTGCATGGGAATGGGCGGTTGGTGCGGGCCGACGAATTGCAGGTAGTGGACGCCGCCCAGGGTCCGCGCGCCCAGGCGGCGGTAAAGCGCGATGCGGCGCTCGCGGACCGCGCGCTGGGCGGCGGTCTCCGCCAGGTCGGGACGTTCTACTTCCAGAAGTACGGCGCGCGTGTCCGCCGGAAGCCGGGCCAGCATGTCGCGGTACAGCGTGGCGCCGAGGCCGCGCCCCTGCAATGTGGGCGCGACGGCGAGATACCAGAACCAGGCCAATCGTTGTTCCGGGATGAGGGTGTAGTAAGCCAGGGCGGCAAACGTCCGGTCGTGCAGGCCGGCCAGCATAACGTGATCGGGGTAAGCGCCTTTGAGGATGTTCAGGAAGAACGAAACCAGCGTGCGTTCTTCAGGCGGGAAGGACGTTTCGTACAGGTCGAGCCAGGGACACAACCATTCGTCGTCCAGCCGGGTGATGGGGACGACGGAAAAATCAGGGGGAAGTTTGTTCACGGCGTGGCTTTGATGCCCCGGCGCATCGCGGCGGTTCTAAATTGGGTGGGGAATTCGATGCGCAGGTTGCCGATGTGCGCGCGGAGCTGGCCTTTGAGAAACGCCTGCGTGGCGGCGTCGGCGGCGAAATGCTCGATCAGGAACTCAAAGACGGCGTTGGTCTCCGAGTTTTCGACATCGTTGACCAGTTGGTAAGCGTCTTCGAGGTCGGCTACATCGGCGAGAACATCAGCGATAGAATACCGCAGTACGTAGCGCACTTGATCGGCGATAGATTCGTCGGCTGGGGCGGCGAGGGTTTCAGGCGGTAACGCGCGCTGGCGCTGCGCTAACCACTGCGCGTGCCCATCCTCTTCGGCGGCGTAGCGCTGCCAGAATTGAGCCACGTCGGCGTGCGCGGCGAATTTTTGGGTCAGCCCCAGATACAGAGACTCGGCGGCGCGCTCGGCGGCGATGGCCAGGGTGAAAAGTTCATCTACAGTGGTCATAAAAACTCATCCTTTCTGTAACAATTGTATAGCATGATTATATGTCAAGGAAAGCATTTTTCCAGCGAGCATCAAACCGTTGACTAAACCGGCAACCTTTCTATACTTATAAGCGCGGGACATTACGAGCAGGCGCTTTGTGGTGCATTTCCTCGCGTTTGCGTAAGTCCTGGAATATCTGACAAAGGAGCGCCTACAATGAACCAAAAATCTATGGAAACCTCTCAGGAGCATCCCCGTTACGAGCTTCATTCGCCGGATGAAGCCCTCACAGTGCAGGTAGAAGCCGGTGACAAATTGCGCTGGTCGGTGCAGCACCAGGGCCAGCCGATCCTCCAGCCGTCGCCCATCTCCCTCCAACTCGCCACCGGCGAGGTGTTGGGGGATAAGGCTGTGGTGAAATCCTCCGAAATCAGGGCCGTAGATACGGAATTCAAAGCCATCAACTTCCGCCGGGCCGTGATCCAGGATTGCTACACGCACCTGACGCTCACGTTTGCGGGCGACTTCGGCGTCGAATTTCGCGTGTACAATGACGCGGTCGCCTACCGGTTCTTCGTCCAAAGAGCGGGCGAGTTGATTGTCAAGCATGAAGAGGCTAACTTCAATTTCACCGCCGACCATCCCGCCTTTATCCCGTATCTGAGAGATTACCGGGAGGGGCAGATGTTCGTTTCCTCCTTTGAATCCCCCTACACCGAGCAATCGCTGTCGGAATTTACGCCCGGCGCCGTAGCGATTTTGCCGTTGCTGGTGGACGTGGGACATGGGAAAAAGGCCGTCATCCTGGAAGCCGATCTGGAAGACTACCCCGGCATGTACTTAAATCTCAACGCGACCGGCATGGGATTGCAGGGGGTGTACGCCTCCTATCCGTTGGAAGCCAGACTGGGCGGCTCAAGGCTGGCGGAGATTGGCGGCGGTGGGGAGGCGATCAACTTCATCCCCACGCGCCGCGCCGACTACATCGCCAAAACCCAGGGCGCGCGCACGTTCCCCTGGCGCGTCCTCGCCCTCAGCGCTGCCGACAAAGACCTGCTGAACAACGACATCGTCCAAAAGCTGGCCTCCCCGCCCCGGATTGACGACGTGTCGTGGATCGCGCCGGGGCAGGTGGCGTGGGATTGGTGGAACGATTACAATATCACCCATGTAGACTTCAAGGCCGGGATGAATACGCCAACCTTCAAATACTACATCGACTTTGCCGCCGCGAATCAGGCGAAGTACATCATCATAGACGCGGGGTGGTCGGCGGGACTCGATCTCACCAAGCTCAACCCCAACGTCAACGTGCCGGAAATCGTCGCTTATGGCAAGGAAAAGGGCATCGGTGTCATCCTCTGGGCCACCTGGCACGCCATCACGCAGCAGATGCATGAGATTTTCCCTCAGTACGCGGCCATGGGCGTCAAGGGCTGGAAGATTGACTTCATTGACCGGGACGATCATCTCGCGGTGGCCTCGACCTACGCCATCGCCCAACTGGCCGCGAAGTACCACCTGATGGTGGACTTCCACGGCGTCTTCAAGCCGACCGGCCTCCAGCGCACCTATCCCAACGTGGTGGGCTACGAGGGCGTCTACGGGATGGAGAACTTCAAATGGGCCGACATGGACGCGCCGCGCTATGCGGTGACAATCCCCTACACGCGCAACATGGCCGGCCCGATGGACTACACCTCTGGCGCGATGATCAACGCGACCCAGGCCGACTTCAAAGCGCGCAACCACGCCCCGATGAGCAAGGGCACGCGCTGCCACCAGTTGGCGCAGTACGTCGTCTTTGAAGCGCCCCTTCAAATGCTGTCCGACAGCCCGACGCTGTACATGCGCGAACAGGAGTGTACCGACTTCATCACCAGCATCCCGACCGTTTTCGACGAGACCGTCCCGTTGGATGGCAAAGTGGGTGAGTACGTCGCCGTCGCGCGCCAAAAGGACGGCGTCTGGTACGTGGGCGCGATGACCAACTGGGAGGCCAGGGAGCTAACCCTGGACTTCTCCTTCCTGGACGCGGGGCGTTATCAAGCGGTCGTGTTCAAAGATGGGGTGAATGCGGATCGCGAGGCCACCGACTACAAGAAAGACGTGCTGCAACTCGCATCCGGCGACACAATGCCGATCCAACTCTCCAACGGCGGCGGGTGGGCGGCGAGGATTGAAAGGGTCAGGGGATAACGCGGTCTCAACGAGCTAGAGCAGATCCTTGTGAATATAAAACTCGCGGCGGTCCACTTTGAGCCGCCGCGAGTTTTACAGTCGGGGCGCTGGGATTTGAACCCAGGGCCTCGCGGACCCAAACCGCGCGCGCTAAACCAAACTGCGCCACGCCCCGAACAAGTCGAATTATGCCCCATTTTGGCCGCCCGTCAAGCCACTAAGTTTGGACTTCTCCTCCGTAATTCCAATTTTAGTTTGTATCGCTAGAATCAACATTGTGCTACAATAAGAGTAAGTCCAATCCCTGAAACGTGAAAAGTGAAACGTGATGCTCCCACGGCAAAAGTCTTGCGTTTGACGTTTGGCATTTAATGTTTTGAGTGCGTTTCATCGCAGTTGAAAATAAGCTCTCGTAAAACGTAAAACGTGAAACGTAAGCGTTTTTACGTTTTACGCATTACATTTTATAGGCCCACTAACTCAAGTGAAACACACCCTAATGTTTTTCGTGTACGATTGAACCGATGAACGCGCCAACCTTATTGCCTGCCATTGCACCCTACGTGCCGGCGGCGCTGATTCACGCCGTCACCGCCGACCCGGCCTTCACGGATGCGCCGGTGACGACCTCGTTTGAAGCTGCCGTTCTCTTCGCCGACGTCTCCGGCTTCACGCCGCTCACCGAAGCCCTGGCCCAAAAAGGGCCGGAAGGGCCGGAAGAAATGCGCACGCTCATCAACCGCTACTTCACCGCCATGATTGACCTGACCCGCGCCGAAGGCGGCGACGTCGTCAAATTCAGCGGCGACGCGATGACGGTGCTGTATGTTGCGCGGGACGAGCCGTTGAGCTACGCCGTGCGCCGCGCCTACCAATCGGCGGAAGCCATGCAGCGCGCGATGGCGCCCTTTGCCAACCTGCACACCAGCGTCGGTCCGGTAGAGTTAGGCATGAAAATTATGATTGGCGCCGGCCCGGTGTTGGCGCTGCAAGTCGGCGGCGTGTTCAACCGCTGGGAGTACGTCATCGTCGGCGATCCGCTGCGTCAGGTCGGCCTGGCCGAAGAGCACGCGCAGCGCGGCGACATCATCCTCAGCCCGGAGGCTGCCGTCGTGCGGCACTCCGCGCCGCTGCCGCCGCGCCCCCTCACCCTGCCGGATTGGGAGACGCTGCCGCAACCCGCCGCCGTCGAGTCCAACCTGTTGCGCTTCGTGCCCGGCCCAGTGCTCGCGTGGCTGAATCAGGGACTGGCGAATTGGGCGCCCGCTCTGCGCCGGATGACAGTGCTGTTTGTCGGCGTGCAGGGCCTGCAATACGACCACCCCGACATCACCGAGCGGCTCCACGCCTTCTTGCGCCAGGCCCAGGAAACCCTCTACAACTACGAAGGCACGCTGCGCCAGTTCGTCGTGGACGACAAAGGCACGGTGCTCATGGCGCTCTTTGGCGCCCCCCCCTTCGCCCACGAAGATGACCCCGCGCGCGCCTGCCTCTGCGCCCAGCGCCTCCAACAGGTGACTGCCGCGCTGGATCTCCAACTGGCGCTGGGCCTGGCGACCGGTCAGGTCTTCTCTGGGCCGGTCGGCGGCGAGACGCGCTACGAGTACACGGCCATGGGCGACACGGTCAACCTGGCCGCGCGCCTCATGGGGAAGGCCGGCCCCGGCGGCACCCTGTGCGAGTTCGAAACGTACAGTCACGCCCGCGCCACTCTGCAATTTGAAAACCTGACACCCATTCGCGTCAAGGGGAAGGCCGGCCCGATTCGCGTCTACCGGCCCTTGGGGCGCGTGGAGGCGGTCGCCCATAGCTCCCGGTCGCATCCCTCCACCGTCGTCGGGCGGCGAACCGAAATCAAACAATTCACCAATGCGGTCTACAACATCATCGCCGGCGCGCACTACACCTTCATCCTGAGCGGCGAGGCCGGTATGGGCAAGTCGCGCTTGTTGGCAGAACTGATGCGGCTCACCAAAGAGCAGGGGTTGGTCTGGTTGATCGGCGCCGGGGAAAGCATCGAACAGCAGACGCCTTACCGGGCGTGGCGCGACATCTTCACCTTCTATTTTGGCCTGGAACATCTTTACGAGCCACAGGAGCGGCGCCGGCGGATGCAGGCCGTGAGCGCCGAGTTGGACGACACGTTGACACTGCACCTGCCGCTGCTTAACGACATCCTCAACCTGGGCCTGGCCGAGAACGAATTGACGCGCAGCCTCGATCCGCAATTGCGCCAGCAGGCGCTGACCACGTTGGTGCTGACGTTGCTGCGGACCTGGCTCAAAGAACGTCCCCTCGTGCTGATTCTGGAAGACGCCCAATGGCTGGATAGCCTCTCGTGGCTGCTGACGGTGGAAGTGGCGCGCGCCTTCGTCGCCACCCACGAGCCGCTCTTGCTCGCCATCGCCACCCGCCCGCCCCGCGCCGACAGCGTCGGCGCCCAGGCCCTGGAAACCCTGGAACAATTCCCTACCACCGAGGTCATGGCCCTCTCCCCCCTGGAGGGCGCGGACATCGTCACCCTGGTCGCCGACCGCCTGGAGGTGCCGCGCGAAAGAATCCCACTGTCCCTGCTGGATTTGGTGAACCGATGGACCGATGGCAATCCTCTCTATGTGGAAGAACTGCTCCAAACCCTGGCGGAACGGGGCGTCATTAGCCGGCAACTGAACGTGGACGGCGTGCCGACCTGTCTCGTTCAGGAAGACCTGGAAGAGATGGCGCACATCCTGCCCGACACCGTCCAGGGGCTGGTGTTGGCGCGCATTGACCGCCAGCCCCCGGAACGCCAACTGATCCTCAAAACGGCCGCCGTCATCGGGCGCATCTTCAGCTATGCGCCCCTCAGCTACGTGCTGCACCAGCAAACCACCATCGCCGACACGACGCTCAAACCGCACCTGGACGCGCTCTCCGACCTGAAACTGACGGCCTGTATGCCTGACGAGCCTGAGTTGATGTACATCTTTCGGCAGATCATTACCCGAGAAGTGGCCTACGAAACCCTGTTGTTCTCCCAGCGCCGGGTGCTCCACCGCACGGTAGCGGAGTGGTACGAAGCGCAAAGCGCGCAGCGCGTCGGTACAGAGCCAGGCGCCACCACGGCGCTTGCCCCCTACCTGTCCCTGCTAGCGTATCACTATCAACGCGCCGAGGTGCCGGACAAGGAACGTTACTACGCCGAGCTGGCCGGCAAGCAGGCCGCGGCTCAATTTGCTAACACGGATGCCCTACGCTATTTCACCCGCGCGCTGACCTTAACCCCTTCGACCGACGCCACCAAACAATTTGACCTGCTGCTGGCGCGCGAAAGCATCTATGCGCTGCAAGGCCAGCACGAAGCCCAGGAACAAGACCTGATTGCGCTGACCCACCTGGCGGACGTACTCTCAGCGGAGGCGCGGGCGGAGATTCTGCTGCGCCGCGCCCGCTACGCCGAAGTCCATGGGGCCTACCCCGAGGCCGTGACGTTGAGCCAAGCGGCCATTGCCGAGGCCCAAACTGCCGGCGATCAGCGCGCCGAGGCCGCCGGCTATTTTCAGTGGGGACGCATTCTGTGGCTTCAGGGGCAATATCCAGAGGCCACGCCCTACCTCGAACAGGCGCTCAGACTGGCGCAGGCGGGCGACTTTGGGCAAGTGGAGGCCGACAGTATGCGCTCGTTGGGCGTGATCGCCTACTATCACGGCGACCAGCAGGGGGGCGCGTTGTGTTTCCGCCAGGCGTTGAAAGCGTTTCGCCGCATCGGCGACCGGCGGGGCGAGGCCAGCGCCCTCAACAACCTAGGCGTCGTCTATTTCAACCGGGGCGAATACATTCAGGCGCGCGACTACTACCAGCAGGGCCTTGACCTTTACCGCGAGGTCGGCCACCGGCAGGGTGTGGGGCGGGCAGTGGGGAACCTAGGAATCATCGCGCACAACCTCGGCGACTACGCCGGGGCGCGCACCTACTACGAGCAGGCGTTGCATATTTACAAGGAAGTTGGCTACCGCCAGGGGATCAGCATCCTGTTCTCCTATCTGAGTTTGCTGTTCTATCACCTGGGCGATCCAAAAAGTGCGCAGGACTATGGCCTGCGCGCCCATTTGCTGGCGCAAGACCTCAACGACTCCCTCACCCAGGGCTTTGCATTGACCAACAGCGGACACGCGCTGACGGCTATCGGCCGGTGGGTCGAGGCAGCCGATCACTACCGCCGCGCCTACGAGATTCGCCAGAAGGCTCAGCAATACAATCTGGCGATGGAATCCTTGACCGGGTTGGCTGAAGTTTACCTGCTACAGGACGAATTAGACAGTGCGCAGCCCTACCTTGCCCAAATTTTGGACTATCTGAAGAAAAATTCACTGGACGGCGTGATCGAGCCGTTCTGGGTGCATTGGACTTGCTACCGCCTCCTGCGCGCCCAATGCAACCCCCGCGCGGCGACACTGCTCGCCCACACATACACCACATTGCAGACCCAGGCGGCGCGCATAGATGACGAGGCTTTGCGGCAGTCGTTCTTGAAAAACGTGAGCGTCCATCGGCAGATTTTAGAGGAATTTGAGCGAGTTCAACGCCTGATCAATCCCCAAGATTGAAAGAGTTCAAATGGATGCGCCGGGGCGGCCCTTTGGCAAAGGGGCTGCCCCGGTTTTTGTTCCCCGCACAGGCTTGACAAACACCCTAAAATCCTTTATAATGAGCATATAGAACAAAAGTTCTAATCCCAGAAGGAGGCCACCGATGTCCCATGCCATACGCCCATACCTTGAATATCAAGCCGACCGCGTCGAAGCCGTGTTGTCGGCGCATCGTGCGCCGGGCCACGTCACCGGGGGCACCGTAGGGCCACGCCTGATCCGCTTCTTTCTTAATCCAGCGCCCCACACCCGCTTCACTGCCATCAAGGGCCTGGCCGAGGACCTGGCCCTGGCGATGCAGACCCCCCATCTCACCATCCAACGCGGCAAGGAAGGCATCGTGTTGGAGTTTTCCAACCCCAATCCCACCCTGGTGAAGTTGACGACGCTGCTGCCGGAAGTGATGCCGTTGCCCCCCGCCACCGCATTGTTGGGGCAAACCGATGCCGGGATGCCCTTGCTGGCGCGACTATCTTCGCCGGAGGTGGCGCACATTCTCGTCGCCGGAACGACTGGGTCGGGGAAGTCTGCCCTGATGCGCACCATCGCGCTGTCGCTGGCAATCGGCCATCGCGCCGACACGCTGCGGTTGATGTGCCTCGATCCCAAGGGACGCACGTTTGGCGCGCTCGCCGGAGCGCCGCACCTGGCGCGCGCTCCCATCCAGGAAACTGGCGAAGCGCTGGAGGCGCTGCGCTCATTGGTGCGGATGATGGAACAGCGCGACCGCCGCAACGAAACCCCCGAGCGCAATCGGCAGGGGGGCACGCCGCGCGTCGTCGTCATGATTGACGAGCTGGCCGACTTGATCATGCAGGGCGGCGCAGCGCTGAGCGAAGCGCTAACCCGCCTGCTGCAACGTGGACGGGAAGCCGGCATCCACGTCATTGCCGCCACGCAGCGCCCCTCCTCGGCAGTGTTGACCGGCCTGATGCGCGCCAACTTCCCACTGCGGCTCATCGGCAAGGTCGTTTCTGCCGACGACGCGCGGGTCGCCAGTGGGCGGGCAGGGACGAACGCACACTTGCTCAACGGGCGCGGCGACTTCCTGGCCGTCAGCGGCGGCGACGAGCCGATCCGCTTCCAGGTGGCTTACATCAGCGAAAAAGAATTGCAGCAATATATGGACGAGTTTCGTAGCGCGGTGGCGGTGCCGTTGCAATTGCCAGTGATGTCATCCCGGTATGAGGCGGCGGTTGCATAGGTAGCAATTTTAGTCAACGGATTGAGCGGATGCGTGATCCTATCATTTCCGTCAATCCTGCTATTTCTGGAGGAAGCCCTATGGAAAAGCGAGAATCATTGGGCAAGCGGTTGGGGCGGTTTATCGCCCTGATAGCGACGGTTTTTGCCATCATGGCCGCCGTGCTGGTGACGCAGCGGTTGAGCCAGGATTCGCTGGCGCTGCTGCTCGGTCTCGCCTGCGGCGTTGCCACGATGACCCCTACGCTGGGAATCGGCTTTGTGCTTTGGCGGCGCGAGGAAGCTCGGCGCACAGCGATTCAAGCGGTCCCGGCAATGAGTCAACCGCCAGTGGTGATCGTCACCCCCCAAGCGTTGCCCGGTTATCCTATGGGACGTCCGGCGCTGATGACGCCCGAACAACAGGCCTGGCAATGGAATCAGGCCCAATCACAACGCAATTTTATGATTGTAGGAGGCGACGAATGAGTTTGGCAACGTTGTTCCAAAGACGGCGCAAGGACCCCATCCGACTGTTGGCGCGCCGGCACAATTACTTCCCCAAAAAGTTCGTGTGGCGGGGGCAGCAGTACAACGTCTACGCTGTGAGCGAGGCGTGGACAGAAATGAAGCGCAAGGGCGCACAGCATTTCTTCCGGGTGCGGTGCAAAGAGGGTACGTTTGATATTTACCAGGATTTGGCGCTCAATGCGTGGTATTTAGCAGGGCAGGTGGAGTAATGAACGTGGGATTGTTGTGGCACGACAATGGAGCTGAGGATCTGGCGACCAAGCTGGCACGGGCGGCGTCGCGCTACCGGGCGCGTTTTGGGCAACCGCCCAATGTGTGCTACGTCCACCCCGCCGCGCTGCCCGAAGGGGACAAGAAAATTGGCGCGATCCAGGTACACTCGTCCTCCAAAATTCTGCGCCATCACCTCTGGCTGGGGCGCGAGACGGGCGACGCGCCGGCGTCATAGGTTGGTCAATTCGGCAATGAGGAGATCGAGCGCGGTTTCTGGCTGCAATTCGCCGTTTTTGATGGCGAGGTCGCTTTCCAACAACATGGCGTAGGCCCGGCGCAACTGCGTCGGGCTGAAGTGCGCGGTCTGCGCGCGCACTTTTTGGGTGACGTAAGGGTGCAGCTTTAGTCGCGCCGCAATGTCTGACTCCCCGTAGCGTCGGTCGGACAACCAGCGGACTTGCAGCAGCAGCCGGAACTGGCGGACGATCATCCCCAAAATGCCCAAGGGGTGCTCGCCCACTTCCAACAGGCGATGTAAGAAGCCGGCGGCGCTGCGCGCGTTGCGCTGGCCGAGGGCATCCACCAGATTGAAAATCACGTCCGCACTTTGGACGTAAGGAACCATCACCTGGACGTCTTCCACGGTGATGGTTTTTGTTTCCGCAACGTATAGCAGCAGTTTTTGGATTTCCTGATCCAGCAGGCGCAGATTGGCCCCCAAATTCTGCGCCAGCAGAGCGGCAGCCGGCGGGTCTATACGCCCACCGTGTTGCTGTGTCCGCTGCTGAATCCACACCGGTAGGGCCTTAGCCGGCGGCAGTTCACACTTCTGGACTTTGGCACCGGTCTGCTGTGCATACTTGAGCACGGCGTGCCGCTGCGGCAATTTTTGTGATTCCACAAAAATCAACTCGGTGGTGGGCGGCAGATCGGGCAGATAGGCGGCGACCTCGTTAGCCAGCGTACTGCGGTCGCGGCTCAAGCCATCTCGCACAATGACTAACCGTGCGCCGCCGAGGAAGGGAATCACGCTGCACGCGCGGCGCAGGTCGCCGGCGGTCAGCGGCGGGGTCAACACGGCGGTATTCAAGTCACGCAGATCGGGGGTAATGCCAGTTTGCGCCACAATCGCCGCCAGCGCTTCTTCTTGCTGAAGCACATTTTCGCCATGCAGGATGTGTAACATTACGCGCTCTGGCGAGTGTACACGCGAATCCGCCGCAGGCCGCCCTGATAGTCGGTGAAGATAGAAGCAATTTCTATCTGCGCCAGGTCAGTGGCAGTGGTGACGTGAGCTTGCACCCATTCCCCCACTGGCCGGGCCGCGAGGAGAGCCGCCACGCTGAGGAGGATCGCCTGGGGCAGGCGCTCCAGGCGTTGGCGGAACGAAGGTGAGTTCCCGAGGCCCACCAGGGCGGCCAACGTCGTCAGGGTGGCGGTGACGACCATGTTGGTGCCGCAGTTGGCGTGGAGGCGCAGAACGGTTTCCCCACCCTTCAACCGCTTGAGCGCCTGCAGCGCCGCCGGCGTCACCTCTTCCGCTGTGAGGGTAGTATACAAGGTGAAACCCAACGGCCCAGAAAAGCCCAGCACTTGGGCGAGCGGGTAACGCTGCGTGATCAGGTTGATGGTAGCGTGTTCGAGGGTGTGGTTACATCGGATCCGGTTTACGAATGTGGAGAGCATCTATTCACCTCCTGCTGAAGTTTCATCGGGTAGGACGGGATAGGCAATCACTATCAAACGGTTGTCCAGGCTGCCATACGGATGGCAAGTTACCAACGTCAAGCGCTCGTCGTCGGTGGGCTGCGTATAGGCAGCGTTGGCCAAGCGTACTTCCAGGGGCTGGCCGGCTTCCGGCAAAATCAGGACTTCATGGACGGTGTAGGTGTACACGCCGCCGTCTTCCCCTTCCATCATAATCAGCGCGCCAGCCTCCAGCTTGTAAAGATCGCGGAAGACTTCCCCTTTGGTGGTGTTGTGGCCGTTGAGGACGGTGTTGCCAATCACCCGCAGGGGCATAGAAATTTCATGCCAGCCGGCGGCGCGCCAATCCGGGACGTCCCACATCGCCTGCGGGGTGCCGCGCACTTCCACAGTTTTCCAGCCAATGGGCACCACGGGCGCTTCAAGGTCAATATCAGGGATGCGAATGTACGTGGGATTGACGCCCCGCCACGGTGTGGCCGTAGGGGGCAGCGTGCCGGCGAAGGTGGGATAAGGATCGTCGGGCATCTTCCATTCCGGCGTGGCCGTTGGCGGGCCAGGGGTGACCGAGGGCGTTGGCTTCGGCCGGAGTGTGGATGTGACCTGGGGCGTCGGCGCTTGAGGCGCCAGGTAGGTCGCCAGTAAGGGGTAGCTAAAAATCAACCCTACCACGAGCAGCGCTGCGACAACCCACAGGCCGATGCCCAGGATTTTCAGTTGTTGTATGCTCATCCGTCCACAAAAAACCTAGTCCAAGTCGCGGGTCAGAATCTCCAAAAACTCACGATTCGTGCGCGTCTTGTCCATCTGTTGAAGCAACGCCTCGGTGGCGGCTGTGATGTCGTAGCCGGGTGTCGTCTGCGTCCCGCTCATCATCTGGGAGAACATGCGCCGCATCAACCACACTTTGCGCAGGACGTCCTTCTTGAACAACAACTCTTCGCGCCGCGTGCCGGAGCGCACGATGTCAAAGGCCGGGAAGACGCGCCGTTCTTGCAGTTTGCGGTTGAGATGCAGCTCCATGTTGCCCGTACCTTTGAATTCTTCATAAATCATGTCATCCATCCGGCTGCCGGTGTCAATGAGGCAGGTCGCCAGGATCGTCAGGCTGCCGCCCTCTTCAATGTTGCGCGCCGCTCCGAAAAACTGCTTTGGGGGATAGAGCGCCGCCGGGTCAAGGCCGCCGGAAAGCGTCCGCCCGCTGGGTTGGACTACCAGGTTGTAGGCGCGGGTCAAACGGGTTAGGCTGTCCATCAGGATCACCACATCGCGGCCAATCTCTACCAGGCGTTTGGCGCGATTGAGGGCCATTTCCGCCACCCGCGCCTGCCGCACCACATCCTCGTCGAAGGTGGAACTGATGACCTCAGCGTCCACGGAGCGATCCATGTCCGTGACCTCTTCGGGGCGCTCGCCGATGAGCACCACCATCAGATGAACGTCAGGGTGATTGGCCGAGATGCCGTTGGCAATTTTCTGGAGGACGGTGGTTTTACCGGCCTTCGGCGGCGAGACGATCAGGCCGCGCTGCCCCAAGCCCACCGGCGCAACCAGTTCCAACAGGCGCTGGGTGAGGTTGTGCTGTTCCGTGACCAGCTCAAAGCGCTTGTTGGGGAAAATGGGCGTCATCCGTTCGAAGTAAGGCCGGCGTTTGCTGGATTCCGGGTCCATCCCATTGACGGCCTCGACGCGCAGGAGACTGCGGTATTTTTCCGATTCTTTGGGGGGACGCACCTGGCCCACCACCATGTCGCCGGAGCGCAGGCCGAAGCGGCGAATCTGGCTTTGCGACACGTAGACATCCTGCGGGCCGGGCAGACAGCGCGAAGAACGCAGGAAGCCAATGCCCTCGCCGGCAATGTCCAGAATCCCGCCGCCAAAACTGAACCCGTCCCGTTCCGCCTTGGCCTTCAGAAGCAGGAGGATCAAGTCGTCTTTTTTGCGGCCGCTGTAACCGGAGACTTTGTAAGTCCGCGCCAGATCGCGCAATTCAGGCAGCCGCATTTGTTCAAGGGCGTTCATGTCCATCTGCTTGAGAACGTCCGGCCCTTCCTCAACCTGGATCAGCATAGGAATTTCACCGCCAGTGAAATCTTCCTCAGCCGGTATGTAGGCCTCGTCTTCCCCATATTCGACCGTATCGTAGATACCGCCGGCGGCAGTGGCACCCTCCTCGTCAAAAATCACCGCACTTTCCGCCGCTTCAAGGTCGCCGCCCTCTTCCGGTTGCGTTCGGATGGCAGAAACTCGCGGTTCGAGGTCAGGGGCATAGCCATTGGACTCGCCGCTCTCCATAGAGGGATCGTCGGATACTATATCATTGTCAAAGGACTCTTCATAAGTGGGTTGCACATCTTCTGAGTACATAAGCGCCTCCTTGCAGAAGGATTAACCGAGCAGTTGCACGACTACCCAGGTAAGAAATCCGGTCCACAGCAGGCTGTCAATCCGATCTAACATGCCGCCATGGCCGGGGATCAAGGTGCTGGTATCTTTGACCCCCACCTCGCGTTTAATCATAGAAACAAAGAAATCGCCGGCAGGCGTGATCACGCTCAAAATCCCGCCCAACAGCGCACCTTTGGCCGGTGTGAGTGTGAGGGGGACGCCGGCAACCAACGGCCAGAGCCACCCCAGGAACAGTCCCACCATTATGGCGCTCAATACTTCACCCCAAAAACCCTCCCAACTTTTGCCAGGGCTGATAGTTGGCGCAATCTTGTGCTTCCCCCAACGGCTGCCGACAAAATACGCTGCCGATTCGCCAACCCAGATAATGAACAAAGCGGTCAAAATCCACCAGAGACCATCGGGAAGCATACGCAGCCGCAGTAAATAGGTGCCGGTCACTCCTAAATACACGCCGCCGGCCAACAACAACGCCCACTCCACAGTGGGATAGAGTGCAGTGGGGCTAACCGCGCGGCGCATAAGACTCCACAATGCGGACAAAATGCAGGAAACGGCTAAACCGGGCACTACCCATGTATCATCTCCCCAGATGGCCGCGACCAACCAAAAGAGGATGAGACCCCACAGCAGGGGGAGAGAGAGTTGATAACCTTTGCGCTCAATCATCTGTGCATATTCCCGACCGGCCAACAACATGACGCTCGCTATCAGCAAAATGTAAAACCATTGTCCAACGCAAACGATGGCGAGAACCAACGGTAAAAGCGCCACTGCACTCATAGACCTAGTTTTTAAATCTGACACATGGGCCTCGGTTTGATTGTGCTAGAGTTATATACGGGTAGCAGGAATACCATCAAATAAGAACAGGAATTTTATCGAACGAGGGGAAATGTTTATTTCCCCGAGGGAATAAAAGTTGGTACACTATCCCGCAGATTCCCTACGAGGAATCTGGGTTGACGCCAAACAACTAAAGCGACGTGAGTCTTCAAAACTTTCAGCGCAAGGGGAATCCGCACGAAAATCTAATGATATTCAACGTCGCTCAAACCACCATAACGTCGCTCTCGTTGATTGAAAGCGACCAATGCTTTATAGAGATCATCTTTGTCAAAGTCAGGCCAATATTTGGGTGTGATGTAATATTCGGCATAAGCGCCCTGCCAGATCAGAAAATTGCTAACGCGCAGTTCCCCACTGGTGCGAATGATTAAATCCACGTCTGGCAGGTTGGTGGTATAGAGGTGGGCATTCAACACCTCCCCAGTAACCGCTTCGGGTGAAATACCTTGCTGTATCAACTCGCGCACGGCCCGGATGATTTCCTGCCGTCCCCCATAATTAAAGGCGATGTTGGCGATCAGTTGGGTATTGTGTTGGGTTAACTCAACGGCCTCACGAATTTGACGCTTGAGGTTGTCTGAAAGGGGAGCTAATTCCCCAATATGTCTTAATTGTACACCATTTTTGTGCAATTCGCCAACTTCTTTCTCCAACGCATCCCCCAAGATGCGTAACAACCCCTGCACTTCGGCCAACGGGCGTTTCCAATTCTCGGTGGAAAAAGCGTACAAGGTGACGATCGGCACGTGCAATTCTACCGCCGCTCGCAGCACACGGCGTAAATTCTCGACGCCGGCTCTATGCCCGGCCAGGCGGGGCATTCCATGCTGGCGCGCCCAACGGCCGTTGCCATCCATAATAATACCGATATGGGCCGGGTATTTAGGCAAAAGTGGGTAACGATCCACATCCACTGCTTCGCTCATGCAAACTCCTGAACGACATATCTACACAAGGGGTAAAAAAAGGGGGAAACCACAAGCATGACAGGGGGAGAGTTGCTCTCCCCCACTTAAATCTCCATAATCTCCTGTTCTTTGCGCGTTCCGACTTCTTCGATGTTGGTGGTGTAACGGTCGGTAAGCTTTTGCAATTCATCCTGACCGCGCTTCATATCGTCCTCGGAAATGAGCTTTTCCTCCTCAAACTCGCGCAGGTTTTCCAACGTATCACGGCGAATGTTGCGCAGGGCGACTTTGGCCTCTTCGACGCGGCGCTTAACGACTTTGACCAGTTCGCGCCGCCGTTCCTCGGTTAACCGCGGAATCGGGATGCGGATGATACGCCCATCATTGCTGGGATTCAGTCCCAGCTCGCCGGTCAGGATGCCCTTTTCCAGCGCCGGGATCGAACTGGGATCATAGGGGCGCACCACCAACAACTGCGGCTCCGGCGCCGAAATGACGGCTAGTTTGTTCAGCAGGGTGGGCATACCGTAATAATCCACCATCACCCGATCCAAGATTGCCGGGGAAGCGCGCCCGGTGCGCACACTTCTCAGATCCGCTTCCAAAGATTCTACGGTTTTCCCCATGCGATCTTCGGTTTCGTGTAGAATATCTTTGATCATATTGACCTCCGCTTAACGCCTGGATCACTTATTCAGCGATCAACGTACCGACTGGCTCACCTCTGAGTGCCCGCTCCACGCCTTCTACATCCCAGAGATTGAGCACAATGATGGGCACCTGGTTGTCCATACACAACGTCACCGCCGTTGAATCCATCACCCGGAGTTTCATGTTCAGGGCTTCAAGGTAGGTAAGCCGTTCAAGGCGCCGCGCGTTAGGGTTCTTGTGCGGATCGTCATCGTACACGCCGTCCACCTTAGTGGCCTTAATCAGCAAATCCGCTCCGATTTCGGCAGCGCGCAGCGCCGCGGCGGAATCCGTGGTGAAGTAGGGGTTGCCGGTGCCGCCGCCAAAGATGACAATGCGCCCTTTTTCCAGATGCCGGACGGCCCGCAAACGGATGTAAGGCTCGGCGATGGCGCGCATTTCGATAGCCGTCTGCACACGGGTGACAACGCCCAGGCGTTCCAGGGCATCGGCCAGGGCCAGCGCATTCATCACCGTCGCCAGCATCCCGATGTGGTCGGCGCGGGCGCGATCCATGCCAAACTCAAAGCCTTCCACGCCCCGCCACAGGTTGCCGGCGCCAATGACGATACCGATCTCAATTTCCTGCGAATGTAAGGCCGCAATCCGTTTCGCGACCTCTTCGGCGCGCAAAGGATCAATCCCACACCCGCCAGGGTTGGAAAGCGATTCGCCGCCGATCTTGATAATCACCCGTTTGTAGAGAGGTCGTCCCACAGTGCCCTCCGAAGAATAAAGTCTGGGGGATTACTCCCCCAGACTTTCTCCTAACTCGAAACGCGCAAAGCGCCTGATGATAATATTTTCGCCGGTAGTGGTGATGGCAGCTTTCAGCAAACTCTCGATAGTCTGCTCGTCGTTGCGGATGAATTCTTGTTCCAACAAGCAGGCCTCCTTGTAGAATTTCTCCATCCGCCCTTCCACGATGCGGTCAACCACCGCCTCCGGTTTGCCTTCCTCCAAAGCCTGGGCGCGATATACAGCACGTTCACGCTCCAGGGCGCTGGCCGGGATATCCTCCCGCTTGATGTAGTGCGGATGCATGGCCGCGATTTGCAGCGCAATGTCGTTGACCAGGGTGTGAAATTCCTCGGTGCGTGCCACAAAGTCGGTTTCGCAATTGACTTCCACCAGCACACCGATCCGCCCGCCGCCGTGAATGTAGGCTGTCACCAAGCCGTCCTTCGCTTCGCGATCCATACGCTTGGCGGCTTTTGCCAGCCCTTTCTCGCGCAGGTAATCTACCGCTTTCTCGAAATCGCCTTCGGCGACTTCGAGCGCCTTACGACAATCCAGAATGCCGACGGCCGTAGCCTCCCGCAGTTCCTTTACCATAGCCGTTGTGATTTCCATCATTTTACTCCTCTTCCCCTTCAATATCCTCGTCCAACAGATCGTCGTCTATAAGATCATCGTCAACGAACTCATCTTCCAGAGATTCTGCGGCGAATTCTTCTTCGACGCCCTGTGCGACAACTGCCTGGATGTCTTCGTCGGCCAGCGGGGTCAGATCGGCGCTCGATTTGCGCGGTACGGTGCGCCGCCCGATGTACGCACTCGCATCTTCTTCGTCTTCTTCCTCATCGCCTTCGAACTGAATCTGACGCAGGCGCGCCAGCGTTTCCGCGCTGAGGTACTTCTGGTCTTCGGCGAAGAGTTCCTCTTCTTCCGGCGCAATATCCTTGCGCAGCGCCAGTCCATCCAACGCAGCGTCGGCGATCTTGGAGGTCAAGAGACGGATGGCGCGAATAGCATCATCATTGGCCGGGATAACGTGATCGATCAGATATGGATCGCAGTTGGTGTCTACTACCGCCACAATGGGGATGCCGATGCGGTCGGCCTCCTTGATCGCGGTGCTTTCGTTTTGGACGTCAATCACGAAAACCACACCGGGCAGCCGCTCCATCTGCTTGATGCCGCCCAGGCGGCTATTGAGCTTGTCGATTTCCCGCGTGAGCATGAGAGCTTCCTTCTTTGTCAGCAATTCAAACTCACCGGCTTCGCGGCGCGCTTCCAGTTCTTTGAGATGATCGATCCGCTGCTTGATCGTGCGCCAGTTGGTCAAGACGCCCCCTAACCAGCGCTGGTTAACGTAAGGCATATTACAGCGGGTGGCTTCCTGCCGAATGGTCTCCTGAGCTTGCCGCTTGGTCCCGACAAACAACACCTGCCCCCCCTGGGCCACCACATCCCGCACGACGGCGTAAGCCGATTCAATCGCCTTAACCGTTTGTTGCAGGTCAATAATATGAACCCCGTTGCGCTCAGTGTAGATGTAGCGCGCCATCTTGGGATTCCAACGCCGGGTGCGATGTCCGAAATGGACCCCGGTCTCCAACAACTGCTTCATCGTAACGATAGCCATAAATCTTCAACAACCTCCTGGTTAATTTGTTTTGGGCCTCCGCGACCATCAGCCCCTGGAGGACCGGCGCAGTTTACCGGCACTTCCTCCGCAGGTCCGATCGCGTGTGTTTTTACCACAACCTGTTTCAGGCCAACAGGCATTTTACCATAAGATAAGCATACGGCAACCTACACTTTTCTCACCAATCCATCACCGAATGATCGTCTTCCAGATACCGTTCCGGGTTGTGCCAGGTGTGATCGAGCTTGTCCGCCAGGGCTTCTTCGTCCAATTCGATGCCCAATCCTGGGCCGATGGGCAGATCAATGTAGCCATCCTTGACTACAAAGGGCTGTTTCAGGTAGCCCTCCCCCAACGAAACATGCTCCTGGGCGATGAAGTTAGGAATCGCCGCGTCCAACTGGATGCACGCGGCCAGGGAAATCGGCCCCAGCGGATTGTGCGGCGCGACGCCCGCGTAGTAAGCCTCGCCCATCCCGGCAATCAGCCGCACTTCGTTGATCCCGCCAGCGTGACACAGGTCCGGCTGAAGGATGCTCGCCGCGTGCTTTTCGAGAAGTTCACGGAATCCCCATTTGGTGAAGATGCGCTCGCCGGCGGCAATCGGCAGGTGAGTGCCGCGCGCAATCTCGGCCATCACATCCACGTTTTGACATTGACAGGGTTCTTCGATAAACATCGGCTGATAGGGTTCCAACCCTTTGATCAGCAGCTTGGCCGTTTGCGGGCTGATGGCCCCGTGGAAGTCAATGGCGATATCGGCCTCCGGGCCAGCGACGGCGCGCATCGCCGCAAAATGCTCGACGGCGCGCGCGACAAAGCCGGGCGTCTCCACGATCCGCGCCGGACGCCCGCCCTGCACGCCGGTCTTGAACGCATTGAAACCCAGGGCTAGTCCCTGCTTGATTGCCTCAGCATCCCCCGCGTGCTTGTACATACGGATGCAGTCGCGGGTCGGGCCGCCGAACAGTTTATAGATCGGCACACCCAACGCCTTGCCGGTCAGGTCCCACAACGCCTGTTCGACGCCGCTCAACGCGCTGGTCAAAATTGGGCCGCCGCGATAGAAGGCGTGGCGGTACATCGCCTGCCAATGATGAACGACGCGCGTCGGATCCTGTCCAACCAGGTAAGGCGCCAGTTCCGCCACCGCCTGAGCGCACGTCAGTGCGCGCCCTTCGAGAATCGGCTCGCCGAGGCCTACCAGACCCTCATCCGTATGGACTTTAAGGAAGAGCCAACGGGGCTTGACCAAAAAAGTTTCCAATCGTGTGATCTTCATTGCAACCTCCTTGGGGCGTATATTCTAACCCCTCGATTGTATCACCCTTGATGATCTGCGGCAACAAAGGTTCTCGCGGGACACTGTCCCATTGAGAAGTTCTCTCTTGATAAGGGGCCATGAGTTTACCGCCTTCCCGACAGTGCCCCCTGGAAAACACTGCGGGCCGGGGCGTCGCGGCCCCGGTCAGGTAGCCCCGTCACCGGCAGCGGCGCTCAGAGCCTGTCCTGAGGGCTACCGAAAGATCACACTCCTGCGTGGCCCTATCCTCCGCGCGGGTTGTCCCCGCCCCCATTCGGGATTACAATGGCGGTAGACTCGCCGTCATTAGGAGGAACACAATGCGTAAGTTCAGTGCGTATGGGCTGGTAGACACCGATCTGCACACCTACATGCCGCGCGCGGCGTTGATTGATCAGGCGCACGCGCATCTACTGGGAAAATCCCGGCATAATCAACACCCCCTCTACCAGAGTTTGGTAGAGGGGGTGTTTTTCTTAAAAATAAAGCTAGTTGCTTTGTGAGCAACTAGCATCGTTTCGTTTTACTAAAAGTGGGCGATACAAGACTCGAACTTGTGACCTCTGCGATGTCAACGCAGCGCTCTAACCAACTGAGCTAACCGCCCACAACGTCTGCATTGTAACACACTTTGCGATTTGTACAAGGGTGAGAGAAATCACTCGCTTTCAAAGTGCGTCAGATCAGATATACTCAGGGGGTGGATAAAATTTTCTCAACGGATTCAACGGATTTTAACGGATATACCTTCTTCCGTTCCATCCGTTGAGCTATCTTGGGAGGATGTATGCAGACAAAGATTTCCGGGCGGGTGTGGAAATACGGCGACGATGTGAATACCGACGTGATTTTCCCCGGCAAGTACACGTACAGTATCACCGATCCTCAGGAGATGGCGCGACACGCGCTGGAAGACCTCGATCCGACCTTTGTCACTAACGCGCAGCCAGGCGACATCATCGTGGCGGGCAAGAACTGGGGCTGCGGCAGCTCGCGCGAGCAGGCGGTGGTGTGTCTCAAGGAAATCGGGGTGGGCGCGATTGTGGCCCGCAGCTTTGCGCGCATCTACTTCCGCAACGCCATCAACTACGCCCTGCCCATCGTGACCTGCGACGCGGTGGACAGCATCGCATCCGGCGAAACCATCACGATTGACTTCGCCGCCGGAACGGTCATCACCCCCCGCGCCACGTACACCTTCCCCCCCTTCCCGCCGGAAGTGATGGCGATTTTGGAGGCGGGCGGGTTGATTCCCTATACCCAAAAGGAGTTAGGAATTAGGAGTTAGGAGTTAGGAGAAAGACGTCCCCTATTTCCCATTTCCTATTTCCTATTACTGATTTTCCAAATCATAAAACCGGAGGAATGATGGCTAAATACAAAATCGCGTTAATGCCCGGCGACGGGATCGGCAACGATGTGATGGATGCAGCGAAGATCGTGTTAGAGAAGCTGGCGCTGGATGCCGAGTACGTCAACGCGGACATCGGCTGGGAGTTTTGGCGGACGGAGGGCGAGGCGCTGCCGCAGCGCACCATTGACCTGCTCAAAGGCTGCACGTGCGCGCTGTTTGGCGCGATCACCTCGAAGCCCAAGGAGGAGGCTGAGGCGGAGCTTATCCCTGAATTGCAGGGCAAAGGATTGGTCTATCGCAGTCCCATCGTGCGCCTGCGACAGACCTTCGACCTCTACAGCAACCTGCGTCCCTGCAAGGCCTACCAGGGCAACCCCTTGAACTACCGCGACGATATTGACATCGTCATCTTCCGCGAAAATACCGAAGACCTTTATTCCGGCGTAGAATTTCACCCGCTGCCGGCCGAAGTCCGCGCGGCGTTGGAGGCGCACAGCAAGGGGATGGCGGCGTTCAAGGACGTGGCGTCGGAGGACATTGCGCTCTCGGCGCGCATCCTCACCCGTCGGGGCTGCCGGCGGATCGTGCGCGCCGCTTTTGAGTACGCCCAAAAACACGGCTACCCCACCGTAACCCTGGTGGAGAAACCCAACGTCATCCGCGAGACCTCCGGCCTGATGGTGCGCGAAGCGCGCAAGATCGCCGCCGAGTACCCCGGCATCGCGTTGTGGGAGACCAACATTGACGCGCAAGCCATGTGGTTGATCAAGAATCCGCAGGATTACGGCGTGATGGTGTCCAGCAACATGTTCGGCGACATCATTTCGGACCTGGCGGCGCAGTTGGTGGGCGGCCTGGGCTTCGCCTCCAGCGGCAATATCGGCGAAACATTTGCCGTCTTCGAGCCGACGCACGGCTCCGCGCCCAAGTACGCCGGGCAGCACAAGGTCAACCCGATGGCGATGCTGCTCACGGTCAAATTGATGTGCGACTGGCTCGGCGAGACGGCCAAGGCGCAGGCATTGGAAGTCGCCATCGCCGCCGTGATCGCCGAGGGTCAGGTGCGCACCTACGACATGGGCGGCAGCGCGACATCGCTGGACGTGGCGCGCGCCGTGGCGGAACGCCTGTAGGGGCCGGGTCTCCCGACCCTCTACAGTAGGGCCGGGTCTCCCGACCCTCTACAACAGGGCCGGGTCTCCCGGCCCCCATGACGAGATAACCATTTGATGAACAATTCACGTATCGCAAAAACTATGTGGCTGTTCCTGGGGCTGGCCCTGGGGCTGACGTGGCTGTGTTGGATTCCGGCGCAGGTGCTCGCCGGGCGCTATGGCTACGCCCTTCCTATGATGTCCCTACGTCCCGTTTCTGCCTTTGCAGACCGCCGGCACGCCCTGCTTGCTACTTTGTTCAACCTCGGCGTCTACGGGCCGCTGATCGCCAGCGTGGTCGCCACGGCGCTAGAAGCGGGGCGCGTGGGATTGCAGGATTTGCTGGCGCGCAACCTCAAATGGCGCGTCGTCGGGGCGTGGTATCTCAAGGCGCTGGGTATTACCCTGGCCTTGCCGCTCATCCCCTTTATCCTGGCGCTCTTGATGGGCGCGGCCCGTTTGGGCGACATGGCTCCGCTGCTGCTGCCCGCCCTGGGGTTCTTCCTGCGCCAATTGGCGACGAGCGGCCTGGGCGAGGAACCCGGCTGGCGCGGCTACTTGCTGCCGCACCTGCAGGCGCGCTACCCCCACGGCGACAAAGCCGTCTGGTTGCTCGGCCTGATCTGGGCCGTGTGGCACTACCCGCTTACCATCCAATCCACACTGGCGCTGATGAATGACGCGGTCCCCCTGCCGGCGGCGGTCATCACGCTCCTGATGGGGCTGGCCGGGCAGACGATCTCGTTGATCGGCCTCACCTACCTCTACGTTTGGCTCTACAACCACACCCGGAGCGTCTGGTTGATGATCGTCTTTCACGCCCTCAGCAACACCTTCGGCCTGCTCTTGGCGGTGGGCGGGCAACCGTTCCTGACCTTCCTGACGGCGGCGATGCCCTGGTTGGTCGTCTTCGCCCTGGAAAAAGTCTACGGCAAAGACCACTTTCCTGGTCCGGCGCCGATGTGATGCCCGTGTGTCTTCAGAAACCGGGTTTTTTGGAAAAACCCGGTTTCTCTTATGAATGGGGTTGATGGCAAGATTACTTTCCTGGCTATCGAAAAATCGAACGCATGGGGCGGCGGCAGTGATTTTGCTGCTGGCCTTCGTGCTGCGGATGGGGTGGCCCTCGTGGGTCGAGTTCAAGCGCGACGAGGCAACGGTGGTGCGCCGGGCGGCGGCCATCGCCTACGAGGGCGATCTCCCGATAGAGGGCGTGGACTCTTCCGCCGGGCCGGCCAACCTGCCGCTTACCCTCTACGTAATGGCTGCGCCACTGCGCCTGTGGGCCGATCCCCTGGCCGTGGTGCTCTGCACCACCTTCCTCAACGCCCTGGCCGTGCTGGCCTGTTACTTCGTTGGGCAGGTCTACCTGGGGCCGCGCGCCGCGTTCACCGCTGCCTTTCTCTTCGCCCTCAATCCCTGGGCCATCCTCTATGCGCGCAAAATCTGGTGCCATCCTCTGCCCCTCTTCACCCTGACGTTGATCGCCTCCCTTTTGGCCGCCTTTGTTTCGCGGAAGCCCTGGGCGCTGGTCGGCGTGTGGGCCAGCCTGGCAATCCAGTTGGGCCTGCAACTGGAGGCTCTGGCGCTCGTGCCGCTCCTGGCGTTGCTACTCATTTATCACCGCGACGTGGCTTGGAAGCCGCTGCTCGCGGGCTGCGCAGTGTTTGGGGTCAGCATGGCGCCTTATGTCCTCTACGATGCGTTCCACGGCTGGCAAAACGCGCGGGGTTTCCTCGCCTACGCTGCCGAAAAAGGCCGCTTCACCTGGGACGCACTGCGCTACCCGCTGATGCTCACCGGCAGCGCGGGCATCGAAGGGCAAGCAGGCGGCCTCGCCCCGGAATTCCTGCGCGCCGTCCCCAACCTCTGGTGGCTTAACACCCTGACGATGGGTGTGTTCCTCCTGGCGTTGGCATACGCCGTCCACCAGGCATTTTTCGCGCCTGATGCGCGGCGCCGCCGCGTGTTCGTCATCCTGCTGGTCTGGTTTGCCGCGCCCATCGCGCTCCAACTGCGCCCGGCGCACGGCACCCACCTCCACTACTTCGTCACCCAATACCCCGTCCAGTTTTTCCTCATCGGCGCGGGCCTGGACGCGCTGCTCAACCGCTTCGCCGCACCAGTAATCCGTGTGGGGAAACTGTCCGCCTCGCTGCCCGGTCTGGGCGTGCTGGGCGGGTTGCTGGTTTGGGGAATGTGGCAGGGGCTGGTGACTTACCGGCTGCGGACGTACATGACGACGCATCCCACCACCGGCGGCTACGGCATTCCGCTGGCCTACACGCGCCCGGCGGCGCAGGCGGCCCGGCAGTTGGCCGGCGACGCGGAAATCATCGTCGTCGGCACGGGCAACCGCCCGTTCATTACTGAGACGCCCACCGTTTTCGACGCGCTGCTGTTCGACCACCCCCACCGCTTCACCGACGGACGCCGCGCCCTGCCTATCCCGGAATCAACAGAGGGAGTGTATCTGGTCGGCCCGATGCAGGACACGCCAGACGACCCGCTCTGGCCGATGATCGCGCGACTGTCCGCATTGCCCTCGGTGGAGGCCGGGCCGTCGGTGACGCTGCCGGATGGCTGGATGTACCGCACCTTCCTCCGCCGGGGCGCCGACCGGGGGGACGTATTGACGGGGATGATGCCGTTGGCTGCCGGGATTCCGCTGGCGAACAAGGTCGTGTTCGCCGCCGCCGAACTGCCGCAGACCGCGACGCCCGGCGCTTCCTTGGAGGTGTGGTTGACGTGGTGGCTGCAAGGCCCGCCGCCAGCTGCCGACTACCACCTCACCGTGCAACTACTCGATGCCGCCGGCGGGCTGGCGGCGCAGGACGATCACGCCGCCTTCCCGGCGGACACGTGGCGGGTGGGCGACCTCGTGCTCAACCGGCTGGCGCTGCCGCTCCCAGAGACGTTGGCAGAAGGCGAATACACTGTCCGCGCGGGGATGTACACCTACCCTGACATCACCGGCGTGCCAGTAGTGGATGCCAGCGGTAATCCCATAGACGATGGCGTGATGTTGGGAACAGTGGTGCTACAAAATCCGTAATTCGCAATTCGCAATTCGTAATTCGTAATTCGCTATTTGCTATTTGCCATTCGCTATTTGCACGCAGGCCGCCCCATCACACTTCCGCCGCCGGTTCGCGGATCTCTTCCGGTGGGACGAGCGACTCGATCGTGATGTCGCCGAACAGCGTGGTCTGCTGCGCCTGGATCGTCCGCTGCTTCATCAGTTCGAGGATGGCTTGCAGGGTGACGACGGCCTCCACGCGGGTGGGTTCCTGGCTCAACAGCGTGTGATACGTCACTTTCGCCAACTGGATGAGGCGGTGACGGATGAGGCGAATTTGCTGGACGATGGAGATGCGCGGGCGCTGGATGGCCTCCTGAGGCTGCGGGCCTTCCTTGGGGAACATCACCGCCTGCGCGGCGGCGCGTAAGCCTTCCAGGGTCACGTCCGACAAATCCAGCGTGACCTTCTGCGGGCGCGGCGGCGGCCCGATGTGGACGTAAGAGCGCAAGTCGGCAGCGTCGCGCTCGCGCAACCACTGCGCGGCCTCTTTGTACTGCCGGTAGGCGCGGAGCTGTCGCACCAATTCGTCGCCCACATCCTCTTCCGCGTTGGCCGTCCGGGCGGACTGCGGCGGCTTGGGCAGCAGCGCCCGCGACTTGATCCACAACAGCTTCGCCGCCACAGACAGGAAATCGGCCACGATCTCCAATTGCAACTTCTCGCGCATCGCTTCGAGTTGCTGCATAAACTCATCGGTGACGTTTGCCAGCGCCACCTGCGTGATGTCCAACTCGTTCTTTTCAATCAGATGCAGCAGCAGCGCCAACGGCCCCTCAAAGGTGGGGGTATGCACCTCATAGTGGCTTTGCCACCCGGTTTGTAGACTCACTTCCTCGCTCATCGGGCGCAAGCATAACCCAAACCTCCAAAAGCGCAAACCGGGGGCGTTTTGGGATAAAGTGTGGTATAGTTGGGATAGACGAGTTAGGAGTGGCGAGTTAGGAGTTAGGAGTGGCGAGTTAGGAGTTAGGAATGGCGAGTAGCGAGTCGTTCACTCCTAACCACTAACCCCTAACCCCAAACCCCTAACTCTTCTGAGGCTGAAATGGGCGCAAGTGCTGTGTGGATCATGCTGGCAGAATTCTTCGCCGTGTTGGGATTGCTGCTGTGGGCCGACCGGTGGCTGCATCGCAATCTCCAGGGCGTGATGTTGCTGCTTGCCAACGACGAAGAAGTGGCGCTGTGGCTCTACGCGATCCTGCTGCTGCCCGGCGTCGCCCTCCACGAACTGAGTCACGCCCTGACCGCCGCCATCCTCGGCGTCAAGATCGGGCGGATCAACATCCTGCCGCGCCGCGCCGGAAAACGCATCCAGTTGGGCTTCGTGCCGGTGCAGGAGACGGACGTGCTGCGCGCCAGCCTCATCGGCGTGGCGCCGATGCTGATCGGCGGCGGCGTCATCGTCGCGCTCGGCTACAACATTTTCGGCACGCCGGACGTACTCGCGGCGCTGTCGTCCGGCGATGTGTGGGCCGCGCTGCGCGGACTCTCGGTCGCGCTGAAGGCCCCCGATGTATGGCTATGGGCGTATCTGGTCTTTGCCATCGGCAACACTATGCTGCCCAGCCGCGCCGACACGCACGCCTGGCCCGCGTTGGCGGTGGTGTTAGGTTTGCTGACCCTCGCCGTGTTGTTCGTCGGCGGCGGGGCGACGCTCTTGAACGGCTTCGGGCATTTCCTCACGATGGTGGTGCGCTGGATCGTGTTGCTGGGCGGCAGCACGCTGTTGGTGGACCTCCCCTTCTTCGCGCTGATCTTCGTGATTTTGAAACTGCTGGAGCGAGCGAAGGGTGTGCGGTTGGTGTATCGTTAAATGAAAACCTTCTCAACGGATTCAACGGAATTGAACGGATTTTCTTCCGTTGAATCCGCTCAATCCGTTGAGTCTTGAGGAGTCTGTTGCGTTGACAAAGAACTGGCCTCTCCTTTTAATTCTTGTGATCTATCTGGTGGTGGGCGGGTTGTACGCGATGGTCACGCCTGCCTGGCAAGTCCCCGATGAACCGGCGCACTACAATTACGTGCGAACGCTGGCGTTGGGACGCGAATTCCCGGTGATGCAGGCTGGCGACTACGACCAACGTTACCTCGAGCAACTGACCTCACAGAAATTCCCGCCGACGTTGCCGGTGAACCGGCTGGAGTATGAGGATCATCAGCCTCCGCTGTATTATTTGCTGGCGACGCCGGTGTATTGGCTGGTGGATGGCTATTTGCCCCTGCTGCGGATGTTCTCCGTGTTGGTGGGCGGCGTGGGGGTGGTCATGCTCGGCCTGATCCTGCGCGAATTTCTACCGGAGCGGCCCGGCTTCGCGTGGCTGGGCGTGGGCGTCGTCGCCTTCATCCCCCAATTTATGGCGATGATGGCCGGCGTGAACAACGACGCGCTCGCGCTGACGCTGCTGTGGTTGTGGCTGTGGCTGGCGCTGCGCTACCTGCGTGACGAGACTTCGCCGTGGGTGTTGGGCGGCGTGTTGGGCGCGGTCTTGTTGACAAAGTCCACCGTTTACAGCGCCCTGCCGCTGGCGGCGCTCGCCGTCTTCCTGCGGTGGCGCCGCGAGGGTCAACCCCTGCGCTGGGCGGCGCGGCAATTGCTGTTCATCGGCCTCCCGGCGCTGGCGCTCGGCGGATTGTGGTGGGTGCGCAACGTCAGTGTCTACGGCTGGCCCGACGTGATGGGCCTGATCCGACACGCGGAGGTTGTGATCGGCCAGCCGCGCACCGCCGACTTTATCGCCCGCAGCGGCGCGCTGGCCTTCTTCAGTGGGGCGGCGCGCACGACGTTTCAATCCTTCTGGGGGCAGTTCGGCTGGATGGGGGTGGTGCTGGACAGGCGCATCTATCTGGGGCTGCTGATCTTCTCCGGCCTCATCGTCTGGGGCGCGGGCTGGCGCTTTGGCGAGGCGCTCAAATCCGGTATGGAACCGCGCCAGCGGGATGGGTTGATTTTGCTGGGGACGGCGGCGGGGATTACGCTGGTCCTATTCGTCGGCTACAACCTGACGTTTGTACAACATCAGGGCCGCTACCTGTTCCCCGCGCTGCCTCTGCTGGCGTTGATGGCGGCCTTCGGCCTGGAGCGTCTGGCCGAGCGCAAGCTGGCGGCGATCACCGCGCTGGTACTGCTGGCCGTGGCCGTGGTGGTAGGCGGCGCGGGGCTGCTCGGCGGGGATTTGCCGCTCTGGACGCTGGCGCTGTTGGGCGCGGCGTTGGTCACAGCGCCGACCGTCGCCGCCGTCCCCCAGCGGTGGCGCTGGCTGGTGACTCTCGCCCTCCTGGCCGCGCTCGCCGCGTTGAACGTGTGGTGCCTCTTCGGTTTTATCGTGCCGCAGTTGGGGTAGGGCCAACCGATTGACCAGGCCAACAGGGCCTATCGCCCTCCCATCAGTTTCCCATTCCAATAACCGGATAGAAACGTTAGGGGAATACCGGTCAGAGTCACCAAGACAAATTTAGCCAAAGGGGAAACGTTGAGGCCAAGCATCACCCACTGAAGCGGAATCACTATCAGTCCGTGACAAAGATAGGCCATATACTGGCTCTGCGCCAACCTTTTGCTGAGTGGACTTTCAACATTGAATTTTTCGCGGAACAGCACCAGCAAGCCAATACACATCCCGCAGCACAGCAACGATTCCCACACGGGATAGATAACGCCCATCGCGGTCTTGCCAATCGGCCACACAGACTTTAACCCCAGCACGTAGCCGTACCACAGGACGGCCGCCGTCACCCCCACCAGCAGCCAGCGCATCCCCGCTTTGGCCGGAAACCGGAGAAACCATTGATGGCGGTAGGCTATCGCGCCGATGATGAAGAAGCTCAAATCGCGCGGCACATCGGCAGGCGCCATCCGAATGAAGCCCAAGAGGTTGACCCACCGATCAATCGGATACCAGATCCGAATCACAGCGGACGCCGCCGCCAGCAGCAGCGCAAAGCCCAGGATTGCCAGCGTTCCAGGAGGAGGCGCCTGATCCTGACTGATCCCGGCGGATTCCTTGTGGACGCTACGCCAGCGGGCGTAACCTATACTGAGGATCAACAAATGCTCCACATACCACAGGTAGCCGACGTCAATTCCCGCCCATGCGGAGCCGCTCTGGTCTGACGGTGACGCAAAAGCAGGAATTCGCAGGATGAGCATAAAAACCAAGGAAAAGGTCACCAACGGGATGCCCAGTTGTTGCAGGCGGCTTCTTAGAAAGCCTATGGCGCCTTTGGCGTCGTAGGCGATGCCCACGCAATAGCCCGAAATCATAAAGAACAGGCTCATAAAGAACGAGCGATTCACGGTGAAGAATGGCCCCAGTACGACAGCGCGGGCCGTCTCCTGGATTGGCCACCAGCCCCCCGTCGGCCCGTAAGCCTGACCGACGTGGTGCGCGATCAGCAACATCGTCAGCGCCACCCGCAAGTTGTCGAGAAAAATCAAACGCTTGCCGTTTGTCATCTTCCCTCCTCCATCCATCTGCTTCGGTGCAACGGACTCCGCACTACGGCCACATCCTCCGTTGAATCCGTTCAATCCGTTGAGGCTTTTTGAGATTGCCGCCGTCTCCGAATGGCGTCGCGCGCATGGCGCATCGCCAGTTCCACGGCCCAGGCCAATGGCTCCGGGCGGTGGGTGGCGAGAATCGGCCAGGGCGCTTGCTGGCGCGTTTGCAGGAGCGCGTTGGCGGCTTTGATCCCCGTGACGCACGCCCGTTCCATAAACATGGTCGGCGTGGCGTCGCGCACCCAATCCCCGCAACAATAAAGACCCGGCCACGGCGTCTCGACCCCCAGATGTTCCGCCGGACGCCCTGCGTGGAGCAGCGTGTGCGTCGCCGGGTTGCGGGTGAGCGCCGTTTGGACGACTTGCCCCCGCAGTTCCGGCCACGCGCGGAAGAGGTCGTTGAGGGCGCGGGCCAGCAGCGCGGCGTCCGGCTGGGCCAGCAGTTCCGGCGGGCCGTAGATGTGCGCTTCCAAGGCGCTGCCGCCGGTTTCCCGCCGCCAGCGGATGGCGTCCTCGTAAATGCGATCCACCCAGAAGAAGTTGTCGAGCGCGAAGTCGCCGGAAAACATCCCCGCCTCGGCGCCCTTTCGAGGCTGCCGCGCAAACCACGTCCGTATTGTGGCCGACGCCCAACCGCTCGGCAGATGCAGCCCCGCCGCGCTGTCCGCCGTATCCGGCCCGGCCCGCAGGAGCGCGGCGGCGGCGGGCGCGTCGGTCGCCAAGACGACGTGCGGCGCGCTGAGGGTGTGTTCCGCGCCGTCTGTCTGGTAAGTCACGCGCCAACCGTCCGCTGTGCGATCCAACCGGGTGACTTGCGCGCCCAGGCGTACTTCGCCGCCGTGCGCGTGCAGCACATCCAGCAGCGGGGCAATCATCGTTTGGGGACTCTCGGCGGGCAGATAGGAGAACGTCCAGGCATCCCGCCGCCGCAGGGTGTAGAAACGCAGAAAGGCGAAGAAGCCCGACGCGGGAATCTGACCGGGGTTAGCGGGCAGGCCGTTGCGCGACAGGCCGGTGAACAGCGCGGTCATCCGGTGCGACCAGCCCCGGCAGACCTCGGCCAGCGTGAGGCCGTGGAGCGGCTGATCTTCGGCCAGCGGGTCAATGGAGAGGGCGGTGAGCAGCGTCGTCAGCACAGGGAGCATGGAAAGGAAGTCTATCGGGGTGAGCATGGCCCAGAAACGCGGGCGGCCCAGCAATCCCAGGTAGTGAAACGGCGCGGGAATCCAACTGCCCCGGATCGCGCTGCCGATGGGGGCTTGCCGGACGCGCCGGCGTGTTCCCAAAATCCAGGTCTCTTCCTGTGCAGGGACCAACACAGGGCGGATGTGATGGCGCACCCACATCGCTTGCAGGTTGCGGTACGCCGACCAGATGCCGTGCATCCCGTGCTCGGTGGCGAAGCGCCACGTCTGCCCCTGATACGTGAAGGTCACGTCGTCCCCGGCCTTGAGCCGCCCGCCGGCGTGCTGTGGGTCGGCTTCCAACACCAGCGGGCGCAGGCCCCGCTCGGCCAGATGCAGCGCGGCGGTCAACCCGGCCAGCCCGCCGCCGATGATGAGGATGTCGGGAGAGGAGGTGTTCATTACCGGGTTCGTAAAACGTAAAACGTGAAACGTAAGGCTTTTACAGTAAAGTCATTACGTTTTACGTTTCACGTTTTACGCCTTACCTTTCTTAAATTCGACGACGAAGCGTCCCCAGTTGAGGCTATCCGTGGAGAGCAGTGTGTCGGCGCGGAAGAAGCGGGCGGAGAGGAGGACGAAGAGGTAGGTCGCACCGGCCAGCAACACGACGCCGACAGCCGGCTGCCACACGGGGACGCCGCCCGTGACCAGGCGCGGCAGCATCGCCGTCGGCGCGGTCAGCGGGAACAGACTGAAGATGATTGCCAGTGTGCTATGCGGCGCCTGGACGAAGACGGTGTTAAACCACATGGGCAGCATCAAGGGCAACATCGCCATGAAGGTGAACTGCCCGCTTTCACGCGCGGTGGGGGCCAGGGCGCCAATCGCGCTGAAGACGGCCGCGTAGAGCAGATAGCCCAGCAGGAAGTACAGGATCGCCCAGACGAAGAAGCCCGGCGGGAAGCTGACTGTATTCAGCATGACGCCAAAACTGGATAGCAGCGAGCTGCCGCGCGTCATGGTAAGCAGGCTGCCGCCGCCCCAGATCGCCATCTGTACCAGGGCCACCGCGCCCAGTCCCACGATTTTGCCGAGCATCAACTCGCGCGGACGAATGCTGACCAACAGTACTTCGACCGTGCGGTTTTCCTTCTCCCGCGATACACTGCGCAACAAGAAGCTGCTGCCCATCGTCAGGACGAAGAAGAAGATGAAGAGGACGCCGTAGCCCACGATGAAGCGGGTGGTGTAATCTTCCCCGCTGGACGTGGCTTTCGCCAGCGCCGTGGTTTGCAGGTAAGTTATGGGCGTGTCGGCGCGCGCCGCCAGCGCCGGATCGTCAATCAGGTTGTAGTTGAGGACGTATTGGAAAATTTCCGGGCCGGAGAGATTGCTCAACGGGGCGAATTCCGGTTCGACGGCTACCAGATTGCCAGTTTCGATGAAATCGGTCGCCACGACGTAGTAGGATTGCAATTCGCCGGCGTCCAGGGCGGCCTGCGCGGCGGCTTCGTCGGGGAAGGCCCGCATCCGCTCGGCAGAATACCCTTCCGGCAGCCGGGTGACGATCCCGGCATGATCCACATAGCCGATGGCCGGCGTTGTCGTCTCTGTCTGGATAAATTCCGTCGGGTCCATTTCTTCTTCCAAGACCTGCATACTGAAAAACTGGGACCCAAAGGTAAACACCATAATCAACGCCGGCAGCAGCAGCGTCGTCACCCAAAACGAGGGTTTGGTGATGGTGCTGATGATTTCATGTTTGATGACAATACCTATGTTGCGCATAAAGGTGGACTCCTTAAAGGAAGAAATGAGTAATGAGTAAGAAGTAATGAGTGGCAATCACTCTTCACTCATTTCTCATTTCTCGTTACTCACTACTGATTTCTGCTCACGCAGCGACGCCAGGATGTGTTTCAGGCTCAACGGTTGCCCGTAGCTCAACATCCCCAGGCGGAAGATGCGGGCGGCCAGCCAGATGCTCGCCAGGGCCGCGCCCACGACCAGAATCCAACTGACGATCAACTGCCACATTGGGACGATGTTCATCCCCCAGCGCAGGGTGATGGTGACGAAAGAGGTGGTGGGGAAGAGCGTCAGGAAGGCGACGACGGGACTGTTGGGTTTCGCCATGATCAACATGATAAAGAAGAAGGGGAAAGTGAAGAGCAGGTTGACGATGCCGGCAATCTGTTGCCCCTGGCGCTGATCGGTCACGGCGCCGCCGATGGCGGTCATCAGCGCGGCGACGAGGGCGTAGGCCGGCAGGAAGAACAGTGTCACGACGGCGAGCAACGACCACGGCATCTCGAAGGGCGGCATCTCGATGAAGAACGACGCCACAATCACCGCCAGGATGCCGGTGGCAATCCAGATGCCGATTTGTGTCAGACCGACAGCCAGCAGCCCCAGCGCCTTGCCGCCGATCAAGTCAATGGGGCGCACGGACGTCGCCAGTATTTCGATGGTGCGGTTCTCTTTTTCACCGGTGACGGCCTGAAGCATGTAGCCGGCCGACCCCATCACGACAAAGACGAAGAAGAAGCTGGCGATGTAAGGTAGAATGAAGCCGAAAGGGTTCTCCGTATCGAACTCACGGCTGCCGTCGGCGGCGCGCATGGTCACGTTGACGCCCTCTTGCAATCGCCAGCGGACAGCTTCTGGCTGCCCGACGAGCAGGTTGGCGCGCAGAAATTCGGTAAAGTCAGCCTGGGCGATTTCGCCGGGCTGCTGGGTGAGGTAGGCCATAGCAAGCTCGCCTGTTTCCAGGTAGTTTTCCGGCACGACGTAGTATGCCTGGATGTCGCTGGCATCCAACGCGGCGCGGGCGGCGGTTTCGTCAGGGTAGGCACGCATCTCGGTGTATTTTTTGCCTTCTTCCAGCAGGGGCTTGACGGTGGGAGAGAGCAGCCCCGTGTAGTCCACATAACCGATAGGATGGGCGCCGCGTTGTCCCAGGGCAACGAAGATGCTGATGAGCATCACCACCACAATCAGCGCGGGCATCCCCAACACGCCCACCAGGAACGACTTTTTCTTGACGATCTGATTGTATTCGTAACGGGCTACAAGCCATAATTTATGCATAGTCTTCCTCTTTGTGGGATTGCACCACCGTCACAAAGATGTCTTCCAGCGACGGTTCGGCGATTTCAAAGCGTTCCACCTTGACGTCGGGCTGGTTCAACAGCGCGCGCAGTACGTTTTGGGGATTGGCGCCGGGTTCCAGCGTCAGGTTCCAAGTGTGGTTGTTCTGGTGACGAACTTCCAGGACGCCGGGCAGTTGCGTGAAGTCGCCGTGTCCTTCAACGGTGAGGGCGTTGCCGGCGAAGTCGTGCTTGATACTGTCCACTTCGCCATAGAGCACCGCCTGTCCCCGGTTGATGAGCACGATGCGGTTGCACAGCGCTTCCACCTGATGCATCTGGTGGGTGGACATGATGATGGTCTTGCCCCGTTGCCGCAGTTCCTCGATGATGTCCTTGACCAGCCGGGTGTTGACCGGGTCGAGGCCAGAGAACGGCTCGTCCACGATCAATAAATCCGGGTCGTGCAGCAGCGTGGCGATGAGCTGCGCCTTCTGCTGCATCCCTTTGCTGAGGTCCTGCACTTTCTTCTGGCGGTAGTCCGCGAGATCGAATCGCTGCAACCAACCATCCAACCGGGTGCGGGCAGTGGCCTCATTGATGCCCTTCAGGGTCGCCAGATATACCAGCGTTGGCTCCAGTTTGAGGTCTTTGTACAGACCACGCTCCTCCGGCATATAGCCGATGCGCGCTTTCTTGGCCTCGTCCAGCCGCCCGCCGAAAATGCTCACTTCCCCCGCATCGGGGCGGAAGATATCGAGCATCATGCGGATCGTGGTGGTTTTGCCCGCTCCGTTGGGGCCGAGCAGCCCGAAGATTTCGCCAGGATGTACTTCAAAGGATACATCGCGGACGGCTTTGACATCACCAAAAGCCTTGCTGACATTGGATACAGTAACGGTTGCCATAAAAAACTCTCCTGAAAATAGTCGAAAGTTTAAAGTCACAAGTCGAAAGTTTTGAAAACCAAAACAGGGTGGTCGGATACCGGCCACAACATTCAAATTATAAACGAAATGGGCGCAAATTACAGTGTACCTGGGGATGAATTTACGCCTGTCCTTAGAGACAGGGGAAGAGATACCAACTTGCTGCAAGCCATTCCCGTGTTAGAATAGGTCTTAAAATTGGTAGTGATGTGCAAAAAGCAAGCAATACAAGAAAGTAAATAGCAATATTTTCTGAAAATCTGAGCCATTCTGTGGTTTAAGGAGCACTCTTAATGAAATCTCTTCTTGGTCAATTTTGCGACCGCGCCCTGGAGGCCGGGTGGTTATTGGGCGTCATCATCACGCCCGTGTTCTTCAACGTGTATTCCAGCCGGGTCTTTGAGCCGGACAAGCTGACGACGCTGCGCGCGTTGGCCGTGGTGATGGCGGTGCTATGGATCACTCGTTGGGTAGACAGTCTGCTGCGCAAAGAGCCGAGCCTCCGTTTCTCCTGGCGCACCCCGATGGTGTTGCCGGCGCTGGTAACGATGGTCATCTACCTCATCAGCTCGGCCTTCTCCTTAGTTCCATTCACCAGTATTATCGGTTCTTATCAACGACTGCAAGGTACGTTTACCCTTTTTGGCTATCTGGTGATTTTCCTGGCCATTGTCACCAGCCTGCGGACGCGCGCGCAGCTCAGCCGTCTGATGACGGTGCTGATTCTGAACAGCCTGCCGATTTCATTGTACGGTATTATTCAGCACAACGGCCTGGACCCTCTGCCTTGGGCTGGGGATGTGACGAGCCGGGTGGCCTCCAACATGGGCAATGCCATTTTTGTCGGCGCCTACCTCATCATGATAGTCCCACTCACCGGCGCGCGTATCATTGAGAGCTTCAACGACATTCTGAGCCGCGCACAGGCGCGCTTCAGCGACATCTTGCGCGCCGCTGGCTACATCTTCCTCATCGCTGTGCAACTGCTCACGATCTGGTATTCGGGCAGTCGCGGGCCGTGGTTGGGCACGGTGGTGGCGGCCTTCTTGTTCCCCTATCTGGGGCTGATCCTGTTGCAGCGGCGCGCTCTGGCGGAGTCGAACACTGCGGGTAACGTTGGTATAGACATTCTTAAGGGCGCCGCCTTTGGGGCCGGGGTGACGGGCGTGGCCGGACTGTTGGCCATCCTGATAGTAAGACTCCTGGCCGGCAAGATTGGAATGTACCTCGGCGGCGGAGTGGCGGTTCTGGTCTTTGGAGGCGCATGGTTGTACTGCGTGGTGGAACGCAAGGGCTGGCGCTGGCTCTGGATCGCCTGGGGCGTGGTGGGGCTGGCGTTGGCAGTAGGGTTGATTTTGATTAACGTCCCCGGCCCGCTGCAAGATCGCGTGCGCGCGGTGGAGTCTCTGCGGCGCTTGACGACGATCACCGAACTGGAAGGCGGCACGGGCAAAGTCCGTACCTTGATCTGGCAGGGCACGGTGCAGCTTATCAAGCCGCACGAGCCGATTGAGTTTCCCGATGGCACAGTAGATCGCTGGAACTTCCTGCGCCCGCTGATCGGCTACGGCCCGGAATCTATGTACGTGGCCTACAACTCTTTCTATCCACCGGAATTAGGCCATTACGAATCACGCACGGCCTCGCCGGACCGTTCGCACAATGAGACGTTGGACTCGTTGACGATCACCGGCGCGTTGGGCTTTGCCGCGTACCTGTTCACGTTTGTCAGCGTGTTCTATTGGGGCTTCCGCTGGTTGGGGTTGTTGAAAGGCGCGCGGCAGATGTGGCTGTATTTCGGGCTGATCGCGCTGTTTTTTGCCCTCTTCTTTGTGATTGCCTGGCGGCTGGAGGGCGCGTACCTGTTCGCGGTCGCCGTTCCTCTAGGCGTGCTGATGGGGACGATGGTGTATGTGACTGTTGCCGCCTTTGCGGCCTCCATCCGGCAATCGGAAACGACCACCAACGGGGAAGGGAGTACATCGCCGCACGCGCTGCTGTTGATCGGTATCATCACGGCGGTGATCGCGCACTTTGTGGAGATCAACTTCGGGATTGCCATTGCCTCCACGCGCACGACGTTCTGGGCGCTGGCAGGGCTGCTGGTGGTGTTAGGCTGCCAGTGGGTGCCGGGCCTGACCCAGCCGACCGGCACCGCTGCCGCGGTCAACACTACCGCGGAACAACGTCCCACGCGAACTCGCCGAGAATCAAAACGCCCCAATTCCACCGGCGTGTCCTCCTGGGGAGCGGCGGTGCTGGCACTGAGCCTGGTGTCCGCCTTCCTGCTGGGAACGCTGGCCTTCGACTTCATCAACAACCCAGAGCGGCTGAGCGATGGCGGGAAAATCTTCGTCAATTCTTTGATGATGAAATATTACCCGGAGCCGACGCGCGCTTATGGCGCTTTGATGATCTTCATGTTCACCTGGTTTCTGTTCGGCGTGATCGGTTTGAGCGAGTACGACCGTGAAGACATGTTCGCCACGAATCGCATACAAACCTGGCTTACGGCCGTGGCGATTTATGCCGCGGTCGCACTGTTTGGCCTGCTGCTTTTCGGGACTGCGGTAGCCAACCATCAAGCGAACCTGACGATGCAGCAGGCGACTACCATCGAGATGGTGGTGGACGTCGCCGAGAAGTTGGCGGCTTTGTTGTTACGGTACTATGGATTGATCTTCACATTGCTGGTTCTGGTTGGACTGACCCTGGTGTGGGAAGAGCGAAGGCCGGTCATTTCGCCAGGACATCCGGCTTCGTGGGGGATTTTGGCAGCGCTTCTCTTGGGGAGCATTTTCATCATCCGCAACGGCTGCTATAACCTGATTCGGGCGGACATTATCTACAAACAGGGTGGGGTATTCGCCAATGAAAACACCACCCAGCAGAAACAAATTGGGATTGAACATTTCAAGCGGGCGTTGAAACACACCCCCCGCGAGGATTACTACGACCTTTTCCTGGGGAAAGCGTACCTGGAACTGACACAGGGGCTGCCGGTAAGCTTTGCCGCCCTATCCGAAACCGATCAGACCACCCTCTTGGATCAGTTGAAAGCGCAGGTCAACTGGGCCTCGTTGACAGTAGATCAACAGGAGTTGCAGATTCAGCAATGGCGCACCGCCTGGGAACAGCAGCAGAAACAACAGCAGGCAGAACTATTCCTGGAGACGGAGAAAGTCTTAATGCACGCGCGCGAGTTGAATCCCCTCAACACCGACCACAGCGCCAACCTGGCCCGCTTCTACAAATCGTGGGCCGCGAAGATTGCGAACGATATGAACGCGGCGGATTTGAGCGAAACGGATAAGGCTAAACTGGACGTGCAGTATCAAGACCTGTTGCAAAAATCGTTAAAGGAATACGAGACGGCTCTGATCCTCAGCCCCAACAACCCCATCATCTGGAACGAAAAGGCGCAACTCTATGCCATTGATATGCAGAACATGGTGAAGTTCTACGAGACGATCACGCAGTCCTTGCAGGTAGATGTCGGCTTTGAGCAGACCTGGATGCTGCTTGGCGATATGCGCTCATCCTCCGGCGATATGGATGGAGCAATTGACGCCTACCAGCGCTCGTTGGAAGTCAAAAACAACTGTACCGTGCGTCGGGTCATCGGCACGCTCCAGGCGCAGAAGCAAGACTGGGCAGGCTCTGTCAAAACCCTGAGCGATTCACTGGAAGTCTGCGCCACCGCCACCGATCTGTGGGACTTCTACCGGGTTATTGCCATCGGTCAGGTCAACCTGGGGAATAATGAGGCCGCTCTGCTGGCCGCGCAACAGGCATTGGCCCTGGCGCCTGAGAGCCAACGCTCTTATGTAGAGCAATTGGTCGCCTCTTTGCAACCGCAGCTCATCGAACCGACTGCGCCGGTAACGCCCTAACCCTATGAACGTCGGTATCTACCTGGTGGTGTTTACGGGGGTGTTAATGCTGGCCGTCATCGGCACCCCCCTGGCGCGCAAAGTGGGACTGCGGATAGCGATGGATCAGCCGGACCCCACCCGCAAAGTCCACACCGTGCCGACGCCGCGCCTGGGGGGCGTTGCCATCTTTCTGAGTACACTGATTGTCACGGTCCTGTTGGGAGGATTCTACAATATCCACCAACTGACCGGTATCCTGGTGTGCGCCTCCTTCGTCTCGTTCCTCGGTTTTTGGGATGACCGCTTCACGTTAAGCGCGTGGCTTAAGTTGGCCGGGCAGTTGGCGGCGACGGGGGTGTTGATTGCTACCGGCGTCAGTGTAGGGGCTTTGCCGTATCCTGTGCTGAATTGGGGCGTGACGGTGCTGTGGGTCGTCGGCCTCACCAACGCCATCAACTTCCTGGACAACATGGATGGCCTCTCCGCCGGAATTTCGGCGATTGCGGCCGGCTACTTCGCCCTGATCTGTGTCTTTACGGGGCAATACCTGGTGGGCGCGCTTTCGGTGGCGGTGTTGGCGGCCTGCATCGGCTTTCTGGTATACAACTGGACCCCCACCACAATTTTTATGGGCGATTCGGGCGCGCTTTTTCTGGGATTCACGCTGGCTTGCATTGGCATCAAACTGCGCTTCCCCGCCAATATTCCGGCGGTCACGTGGTTAGTCCCCATCCTGGTGTTGGGCCTGCCCATCTTTGACACCACCCTGGTCACATTCTCGCGCCTGAAGCGCCATCTCAATCCCCTCACCACGCCCGGCGTTGACCACACCTCGCACCGCCTGACCTACGCCGGCCTCACCCGCCGCGAAGCGGTGTTGACGCTCTACGTGGTGGCATTCATCTTTGGCTGGCTGGCGCTGTTCATTTCACAGGCTACGTGGTGGGAGGCGCTGCTCGTTGGAGTGGCGCTGGGAGTGGGGGGCTTGTACGCTCTCTGGCGGCTGGAAAGGCCGCCTTTCTGGGATCCCACCCGGCCCAATCGCTCCTGATTTCCAGATAATCTTTAGGGGATGGAATGACGTATGCACCTCAAGTTGAAACGACCCTCTCGGCAGTTGACTGACTCGGTAGGGCGGATTGGCAATCCGCCCTACGTTTCTGTAGCTCTCTGGCTGATCCTGTTGTGCGTGGCCTTGTTGGCGTTGACCAACTGTACGCCGCCCACCGTCGCGCCGACGCCGACGCCCACCCGCACGCCATCGCCGACGCCCACGCTGACGCCCTCGGCTACCGCCACCCCTACACCGACGCCCACGCCAGCCTTCCCCGTCTCGGTCGGCTGCGACATCGCCGTCCCTGGGATGCCCTGCGCCGCCCTGCGCGCCGCCGTCCAGGCGGACCCCGCGCACTTCACGTGGGTTGAGAATCAGCCGGGCGTCATCACGCTGGGGACAGCGCCCGCGCCTGGCGCAGCGCCCATAGGCGCTTGGACGTATGCCGTCGCGGCCCCCTTCTTCACCGTGACGGACGGCGTCTCCACTACCGAGCTGCTGGCCGCGTGGCAGGGCGCTCCGTCTGAAGCGTGGGGTGCGCGGCCTTTGCTGGTCATGACCAATACCTTAACTGTGTTGACGGACATGTGGGGCACGCCCGGTCTTCTCGTCCAGACGGTGTCCACCGCCGAAATCCTGACCCGCGCGACCGAGTTGGACGCCTGGGCGATTATCCCATTCCAGGCGCTCGTCCCACAGTGGAAGGTGCTGCGCGTGGACGGGCTTTCTCTGTTGGAGAAAGGCGGCGACTTATCCGCCTATCCCCTGACCGTCCCCCTCTACCTGGGCAGCGCGACGCGCCCGGAGACGTTGGAACTGCTAGAGGTTGATCCGGTAGATTTCACCAACCGCGACGAGAACCGGATGACCCTCGTGGTCATGACGGGCGTGACGGCCATGACCCGCGCGACGGGCCAACTGATGGATCGGCTGGGCGTCACGTATCCGGCCAAAGACATCAAACCCTGGTTCACGGATGCGGATTTCGTCCACATCAGCAATGAAGTCTCTTTCCAGCCGGATTGTGTGGCCGAGGGCAGCGGCACGATGTCCTTCTGCTCCCACGACAGCTACATCGCGCTGCTGGAAGAAATCAAGACGAACATCGTTGAATTGACCGGCAATCACCTGGAGGATAAGGGCGCGGAATGGGTGGATTACAGCCTGGAGATGTACCGCGAGCGCGGCTGGCAATGGTTTGGCGGCGGCGCGAATCAGGCCGAGGGCGCGCGCCCGTTGACGATCACGCACGGCGTCAACCCGATCGCCTTCATTGGCTGCAACACCGTCGGCCCGTTTGCCGGGGAGGACTCCGGCGGCGCGGCGCGCTGCGATTTCGACCAGGTGCGCAGCGACATCGCGGCCCTGCGCGCGGCCGGTTACCAGCCGATTGTCACCGTCCAATATCTCGAAGACTACAACTACTCCCCCACCGCCCCGCAGATGCGCGACTTCCGCAGCCTGGCGGAAGCGGGCGCGGTTTACGTCCAGGGCAGCCAGGCGCACCAGGCGCAAACGTTTGAATTCTACGGCGACGCCTTCATCCACTACGGCCTGGGTAACTTTTTCTTCGATCAGATGTGGAGCGACGGCACTCGCCAGGAATTTGTGAACCGCCTGACGTTCTACGATGGTCGTCTCCTGAGCATTGACGTGCGCCCGGCCATCATGGAAGAGTACGGCCGCGTGCGCCCCATGACCGATGGCGACCCCGATCCCGCCGCCGACCGCGCGGCGTTCTTGCAGATGATGTTTGACCTCAGCCCCGGCAGATAAAATGAGTAGGGGCACGGTTGCCGCGCCCCCGACAATGGGACGTGGCACCAGAAACCAGACAAAGAGCGATCACGCAGCGAGTACCAAGAATGATCCGGTCAAGATCCAAAATCCAAAATCCAAAATCCAAGCCCCTTCTTGCTTCTTGCCTCTTGCTTCTTTTGTTCTCGCTGGCGTGCCAGACGTTATTTCCCACCCCCACGCCGATCCCACCCACGGTGACGCCGCTGGCGACCGTTGCGCCGGAGATGACGCCCGCCTTTGTGACGGACACCCCGCCCGCGACGCCGTCGCCGGAAATGTTGGAACGCCACCAGCGGGTCTTTAAGCGCGTCTGGCGCGCCGTTGACCGCAATTATCTTTACCCGGACTACAACGGCATGGATTGGGACGCTATCCAGGACGAATTTGCGCCCCTGGTGACCGCCGCCCCCGACGACGAAACCTTCTGGCAGTTGATGGCCGAGATGATCGAGCGGCTAAACGACGACCATTCGGGCTTTCTCACGCCGGAGGAGGTGGCCGAGGAAGAGGCCGCGGTGAGCGGCACGCTCGACTACGTGGGGATCGGCGTTTCCATTGCGGTGCCGGAGGACGCCGACTACGGCGTGATCCTCTATCCCATGCCGGGCAGCCCCGCCGAAGCCGCCGGACTCCGCGCCCACGACTGCATCCTCGCCATAGACGGCGTCCCCACGTGCTGCGACGCCGACGGCTACGACAACCTGGACTTGCTCCAGGATGAGGTGGGAACCACCGTGGAATTGCGCGTGGTCTCTCCCGGTGATGGTGAACGCACCGTCACCGTGGAACGCGCGCGGATTCAAGCGCAGGCGCCCATCGCGCACCGACGGATTTCTGGGGCCAATGGCGACGTGGGTTACGTGCTGATTCCCACCCTTTGGGATGAGACTATCGGCCCCCGCACCCGCCAGGTGTTGACCGCTATGTGGGCGGAAGGCCCGCTGGTCGGCCTGATCGTTGACTTGCGCGTCAACGGCGGGGGGATAGACTCCCAGCTGTATGACCTGCTCTCGCTGTTCACCGCCGGGAAGGTGGGAGATTTCTATCAGCGCGGCGGCAAACAAGACCCCGTTTCCATCGAGGCTGACCCCATCGAGGAAACGCAGACGATTCCCCTGGTGATCCTCGTCGGGCCGTACACCGAGAGTTTTGCCGAAGTCCTCAGCGGTGCCTTGCAAGACGTGGGGCGCGCGTACCTGGTGGGTGAGCCGACCGCCGGCAACGTCGAGACCCTCTTCTCCTACGACCTGGAAGACGGCTCGCGGCTGTGGCTGGCTGAAGAGACCTTCGTCCCGCCCAGCGGAACCCGCTGGGAAGGCCAGGGCGTGCAGCCCGACGAGATCATCCCCGACGCCTGGGAAGATTTCGACGAAACCAACGACCCGCACATCGCGGCGGCACTCCAGTGGTTGCAAAAATAGCGCGTAATGATTTACGACATTCCTGGTGTTACTAAACGCAAAAGATGGGGCTGTGGGCAATGGTTAGGCGCATTTGCGCTTATCATACTATTGAGCTGCCTTGCAGCGACCGCGTGGCTTAAATGGCAGCTAAAAGACTATGAACCTTTTACTTCCAGGGGGTATTATCCTTCTCTGCCGGATGGCGATGCACTTTCTTGGATCGAAAGCAATGTAGAGATAGAATTTCCCCCAAGCGCATACGACATTTATACCTACTCGACGGGACTTCAGGAACTCTTTACCAAAGTACGTTTCTCCATGAGTGCTGATGAGTTGAATGAATTTTTGGAAAGTACATTGTGTCAGGAACCCCTGAAGGACATAGAACCCGAACAGTTACCATCATCCGTCGGGACTACCGACTGGTGGACCCCGGATCAGGCTGAACATCTTGAGAGTTGTACTGGACGCAAAGATCACTCCCACCAAACGATCATAATAGATATGACCACGCCCGACGTTTATATCGTGTTTGTGAGTACGAGTGTTTTCTGATTCCCGATTTCGGGTTCCCTCTTACTCATTACCTTAATCAGGAGGATTATCATTATGTTACCCGTAATTGCCGTTATTGGTTCCGGCACGATGGGCGAGGCGTTGATGAAGGGGCTGCTGCGGCAATCCCTCATTGACCCGCACAACCTCATCGCCTCTGACCCCTGGGAGGAGCGCCTGGAAGTGCTGGCCGAGCGCTACCACATCCGCACGACGCCGCAAAACGCGCCGGCCGTGCAGGAAGCCGACATCGTGTTCCTGTCCGTCAAACCGCAGGTGATTGGCAAAGTGCTGGCCGAACTTCGCGGCCACGTGCGCCCGGACGCGCTGGTGTTTTCGATTGCTGCTGGTGTGCCCATTAGGACCATCCGCCAGGGATTGGAGGCCGAGAGCGTCATCCGCGCGATGCCCAACACGCCCGCGCAGATCGGGCAGGGCATCACCGTGTGGACGGCGACCGCCGCCGTCACGGACATGCAGCGCGCCCACGCCCTTACCATTCTCAAGGCGTTGGGTGAGGAAGTCTTTGTGGACGACGAACACTACCTGGATATGGCGACGGCGCTTTCCGGCACCGGCCCGGCCTACGTCTACCTCTTTATGGAAGCGATGGTGGACGCCGGCGTTCACCTGGGCTTCTCCCGCCGCATCGCGGAGAAGCTGGTCTTCCAGACTGTCATCGGCTCGGCCAACTTTGCGAGCCAGTCCGAGCTGCACCTGGCCGCGCTGCGCAACCAGGTCACGTCGCCGGGCGGCACGACCGCCGAGGCGATGTATCACCTGGACAAGGGCGGCTTCCGCACCGTGCTCTCGCGGGCGATTTGGGCGGCTTACGTCCGCTCCGCGCAGTTGGGCAGCGGCAAGGAGGACGACCGATGAGCGACTTCTCTCCGAATCCGTTGCTGCGCGCATTGGGGCTGGCGGATACCGACCGCGTCGTCCTCATCCACACCGACGACATCGGCATGTGTCACGCCTCGCTGGCGGCCTACGCCGATCTGGCGACGGGCGGCGTGATTTCGGCGGCGTCCACCATGACGCCCTGCCCCTGGTTCCCGGCGACGGCGCAGTTCTGCCGCGAGCACCCCGACATCGTGGACATGGGCGTCCACATCACGCTCAACAGCGAGTGGAACAGCGGTTATGCGTGGGGCGCCATCTCCACCCGCGATCCCGCGTCGGGGTTGCTGGACGAGAGGGGTGCTATGCACAGCACCACCGCTGCGACGCAGGTACACGCGACCCCGGCGGCGGTGCGGGCAGAGATTACGGCGCAGGTCGAGCGCGCCCTGGCCGCCGGCATTGACGTGACGCACATTGACTCGCACATGGGGACAGCGTTCTTCCCCGGTTACCTGGAAAGCTATATCGAGGTGGCCTTGCAGCACCGCATCCCACCGTTCCTGGTGCGCCAAATCCCGCCGGGTTTCGATCCGGCAGTCGCGGGGGAATTGCTCGGACACATCCGGGCGCTGGAAGCGCGGGGGCTGCCGATGTTCGACAAAGTGACCTTTGTGCCCTTCGACCATCCCGACAATCACCTGGAACGGACGAAGGCGAGTTTGTCCGCGCTCGCGCCGGGCCTCACCTACCTGATTATCCACCCCTCTGCCGACACGCCCGAGCTGCGCGCGATCCTGCCGGACGGCTGGCAAGTGCGCGTCGCCGAATACCAGACATTCATGCGCGAAGAATTGCGCGATCACCTGCGCGCCGAGGGCATCCATCTGGTGGGCTGGCGTGCGCTGCGGGAGTTGCTGCGGGCAAAATTTTAACATCAGAAAGTAGGTAACGGGAAATGAGTAATGAGTAACGGGGCGCTCGTTACTCATTACTCATTTCCCGTTACTCATTTCCCTTTTCCAGGAGGCGATTATGACCACATCCACACCCAAGACCGGCCCGGCGCATTTGAGCCTGGGCTACAAAGTGACCTGGGGCGTTGCGGCGCTGGGGACGTCGTTTGTGTCGGGGACGTATGGCGCGCTGCTGCCGATTTTCTACCAGGACTATCTGGGGCTGACGGCCAAGTGGATCGCGCTGGCCTCGACGATTTACGCGATCTGGAACGCGATCAACGATCCGCTGTTCGGCTACATCACCGACAGCACGCGCTCGAAGCTGGGGCGACGCATCCCGTACATGCGCTATACCGCGCCATTCCTCGCGCTGACGTTCATCCTCGTGTGGTTCGCGCCGCGCGGGGCGGGATCGGGTACGCTCTTCGCCTGGATGCTGGGCGCGATGTTGCTCTACGACACCGCCTACACCATCATCGGTCTGGCGTACTCCGCGCTGCTGCCGGAAGTCACCGAGTCGGACGCGGAGCGCAACGGCCTGCAAATCTCGTCGTCCCTCTTTGGCCTGCTGGGGATGATTTTGGGCTTTCTGATCCCCGATATGTTTCGGCCCAAAGCGGGCGTCGCGCCCTCGTTTATGCCCTTGCAGGTCTCGATGGTAGTGGTGGGCATTTTCAGCGCGGCGATGATCATCATCACCACGCTCAGGGTCCGCGAGCGACCGGAGTTCCACCAGGGCGACCAGCCGCTTAACCTGCGTGACGCGCTCAAGTACACGTTCACCAGCCGCGCCTTCCTGATCCTGGTGGCGCAGAACTTCATGTCCATCCTGATGAACTCTCTGATTCTGGGCGCGCTCTTCTACACCGCCGACTACGTGCTGAAGACCAGCTCGATGCTCCTCGTCGCGTGCCTGTTCGTGCCGCTCATCATCGGCGTGCCGGTGACGACGCTGATCCGGCGGAAGCTCGGCGTGGTGGGCGCGCAGCAGGCGCTGCTGCTGGTCGCGGGCGTGGCGTTGCTGTCCATCATGGTCGTCCCCAACGCGCTGATCCCCGTGTGCCTGGCGCTGGCCGGCTTTGGACTCTCCGGCCCGCAGACGCTGACCAACGTGCTTTTCGCGCAGGTGGCGGACGAGGACGAGCTGCGTTCCGGCGTCCGGCGCGAGGGCGCGTTCTTCGGCGTCAACGCACTGCTGACCAAACCCGCGCAGTCCGTCGCTCTGGCATTGATGCCCTTCATTCTGGAGGCGACGGCCTTTGTGACGCGCGAAGCCAATGGAGGGCAGATTTTCCTCAATCAGCCGGAAAGCGCGCTGTGGGGCATCAAGCTGCTGGTGGGCCTCATCCCCGGCTGCGCGATGCTGCTGGGCGCGCTCATCCTCATCTGGTTCCCGTTGCGTGGGGCGCGGCTGGCACAGATGCAGGCCGACGTGCTGGCACTCCACGTGCAGAAGCAGGCGCGGTTGGGGAAGGGTTCGTGACATACTAACGTTGAGCGGTGCGAGCCGTCTGCGTTTCTGAACCGGAGCTAGAAACCACATGATTGATCCACAACTAAAAGATTGGTGGTCACATAAACGATTGACCGAAATTCGCTACCATAATTCGTCCCTGAGTGGCGCAGGTGTCTCTTTGCGAGTAATTCTACCCGCATTTAGTGACTCGGAAATGATTTGGTACTCGACCATGTATGGAGAATACAACGACAACATCTTGCTGTTAGGAAGTGACACAAACACAGCATCATTATTTCAACACGTTGAGTACAAAGAAACATCACCCATCCAAGTCATCTATAAAGACGCTTTTCCTAACGAGTATATGTTGACAGACAATATACGTTCTGCCTTGGGGATTAGATTTGAGGGAAATAGCTTTTTTATAGACCACGAAGACAGAATTGCTTATCAAGTGTACATCCATGACAATTGCTTTTTCTATATCAAACCTGTAGAGGATGTCCTACTCAGTAAGCTGCTTAGTTGTATCCTTAAGCAACATAGTTTCTATCTAGGGCAAGAGGTTGACTGGTCAAGTATTTTTCCTGAGATAGTGAAACAACTATTGACTTTAGGTAAAATCAAAATGCAAAGTACCCTCAAACAGCAGTGCTTGTGGATACCACAACTGGAAAAGAGGCGGCACTTTTTCTGGAAGATGTCTGGGCAGGGCACGGTATTGATTGAAAACGGGAAGGCCCGTTTTAGAGAGGTTGTATGACAGGCATAAGCCGCCTGAATCCGAGCACCCATAGTTGCGAATTTCAACGTGGCTCTGGGAAGCCCGGGTATGTTCGGTGGAGTCTGCTCTTGTGGCGCTGTGGACCGCCGCCCGCCATCGCTTCAAAATAGTGTTTTGCTTAGAAGCGGAACATCCCATCATCTGGACGCAGACTAGCGTAGATTCAAGCTGATTTTTGCCGTTGGCCGGCAGCCCCCTGCGATAGTCTGCGTTTTATCATGTGCGAGCGTGCCGACCTCAAGTAGATGATTCCCCCCACCCCTGCCAAAAACAGAATGATTTCGGCCGGCCACCAGGAGATGACGCGCGGAAGAGGGCCGAGGGCTGAGGGCGCGCCGCCATCCCCGGCGATGGCCCAGGTGGAGAACGCGGTCACGGCGCGGCAGGTGACGGTGTGCGAGAGCGGGTCGCGGGCGCGCTGCGCGAGGGGGCACGCTTCCCAGGTCGCGCCGTTCCAGCGGGTGAGGTAGAGCGTGCTGCTATCGGCAGAGGTGGCGGCTAATTCTTCGGGAGTGTAAGCCAGCGTTATGTCCGCCGTGAACGTGGCGGTGGCGGGCGCGACGGCAAGGTGATACGTGCGCGGCAGCAGACCGGTCTGTGTGGTCGGCGACGCGCCAGGGCGCACGCTCACGGTGATCACGTCTGCCGTCCCACCCGTCAGTGTGATGACTGCGCCCACGCCGGAGAAATCCAGTCGCCCGGTTCCCGTCACCGTCTGCGGCTGGGCGATGGGGCAGCCCGTGCGCAACACTTGCTGACCGCTATAGTAATTGGAAGTCCAGGCATACAGATAGCCGTTGAACGTCGTCAGTTGCGCGGCGAAGGTGTGCGCGTCCCCAAAGCCATCCTCGTTGGCCTGCGTCCAGGTTATGCCATTCGTCGTCCGCCAGACTTCGACGCCGGTGGCGGCGTTCATCACGGCGACGTACTGCGCCCCGTTGTAGCTCGTCCCCCCATCCACGATGGTGCGGGTGTTATGGGTGTCTTGTCCCACATCGAGGCCAACTTCATCCCATGAACCGGGATCGCCGACAGCGCTGCGGTAGAGGCGGAGGGTGGGGTCGTCAGCATCGCGCCCATCATTGGCGCCCGCCGCAATGGTGAGCGCGCCGCTGAAAACCCCCACGATTTCCACGCGCGGACGGTCGGATGAAGTGAATACCTGCGTCCATGTCATGAGATTGGTCGTCCGCCACACCTGCCCGCCATTCGCGTTGTACGTCCCGAAGTAGAGCGCGTTGCTGAAAACGGCAGACGAGGCAATCAAGGTGTTGCTGATATCGCCGAAGCCGCCGAGGTTGTGCTGCGTCCAGGTGAAGCCGTTGGTAGTACACCAGACTTGCGTGCCGGTTGTCCCGTTATTTGTCCCGCCGCAAAGATAGGCGGTGGTCGTCACCGTGAACACGGCCATGTCCTTGAAATTAGTGTTGCGAACGTCGCCAAAGCCGGGGGTGATCACCCGCGTCCACGAATCCGATGCGCCGGTCGTGCTGCTGTAAATGAGCGTGCCGAGTTTCAGGTCGCCCTGGTTGGCCGTGCTGGCGTAGAGCGCGCCGTTGAAGACGGCGAGGCTGTCAATGTGGTCATTCTGGCCGTACACGGTGTTGCTGAACGGAAACCCGTTGACGGCGGCTACCTCTTCCCAGTCCGCTTGCCCGGTGGGAACGCGGACGCCCGCCCGCGTGCGCCAGAGCCGCGCGCCCAGCGCGTTGTCCGCCTCCATACCAACGTACAGTTGTCCGGCGAATTCAACGACTTCAAAGCCTTCTTCACTATTGTAAGGGGAACCAGGTAATCCAAATCCGCCATCACTCACCGGTGTCCAGGAGGCGCATGGCCCGGCGAATGTTCCGGGCGGCAGGGGAGCGCCGTCATCCGCCGCGATCCCGTCATGCCAGAAAGCTAACCACAGAGCGGCGATCAAGAAAGCCATCCAGAGTCCCCGCTTTTTGCGCTCACAGAACGTCTCGCGCCAGAGCGCAAAGTCGTTAAAGAAATTCAGCATCTCCAAATCCAACCCATAGACTCTTCGCGTCTGTGCGCCTTTGCGTGAAAAACTTCCGGCAATTCAGAATAACGAAAGTTGTTCCAGCGGCGGCGGCGGCGTGTATTCATCGGGGATTATTTTACCATCCAACAAGTCGCGCAATCGGGCAAAATCGGCTTCGACCGTCCCGCGCAGGCTCGGTTGATGTAGAGCGGCGGCGGGGTGGAACATCGGGAAATACACCCAGCCTTCAGCGCGGCGCGGCTGCCCGTGAACGGCGGAAATCTTCTCGTCGGGGAAGGCGTGCGCCATCGAGTGCCGGCCCAGCGTCACAATGATCTGTGGGCGGACGAGGGCGATCTGCTGATCAAGATAGCTCTTGCACGCTGCTACCTCTTCCGGCAGCGGATCGCGGTTGGCGGGCGGGCGACATTTGAGGACGTTGGTAATGAAGACGCTACGCCGGTCAATGCCGGCTTTGTCCAACAACTCGCTCAGAAATTGCCCTGCCGCGCCGACAAAGGGGACGCCCTGCTGATCCTCGTGGAAGCCGGGTGCCTCGCCGATGAACATCAACATGGCATCCAACGGCCCCATCCCCGGCACGGTGTGCGTGCGTCCCATGTGCAGCGGGCACTGCTCACAGCGGCGAATCTGCGCGTGGACGGCGTCCAGGGCTTGCTGACGATCTTGGTTCATAGAGTGTTCTCCTCTCGTAAAGGGGTAATGAGTAATGAGAAATGCGTAAAGAGTGACGAGCACTCATTTCTCATTACTCATTTCTCATTTCTGATCACGATACTACCTCAAACTCCGGCGCTTGTTGTTGCAGGCGTTTGAGTATTTTGTGGTACTGCGCGCCCAGATAGCGTTGGTAGTCCAGATCAAGGGGGCCGGTGCGCATCAGGTAGGCGTCCTCGTGGTCGCTGTAATACTGGTAGAGACGCGAAATGGTCGTGAAGCCGTATTTGGTGTAGAGCGCCTGCGCGACCTGGTTGGAGATGCGCACTTCGAGGGTGACGGAATGCGCCTGGTCTTCCACGGCCTGGATGAGCGCCGTGAGCAAGAGCAGCTCCCCCAGGCCGCGCCCGCGCCATTCCGGGCGGATGGCGAGCGTGCTGATGTGGCCTTTGCCCATTTCCACGCGCATCCCGGTGAACCCCAGGATGTGATCGGCCCGTGACGCGCGCTTGCCCCACTGCCAGCGTTTGTGAGAGGGCTGCATCAACTGCAAAATGAAGTAGTGCGCGTTGGGGTTGAAGTAAAGCTCCTGGATGTAGGCCGATTCCGGCCATGGATCGGCAAAGGCCAGCCGATCCACGCTCATCACAGCGGGAATGTCACGCGCCTCCAACGGGCGCACCTGATAAGGCGAAAGGTCAATTTTCATCGTTGATTTCACCGAGAAGTTTCACGCAAAGGCGCAAAGACGCAAAGGGGAAAATCTTTAAATCTTAGCGATTTTGCGTCTTTGCGTGAAAAATTGTTCAATGGACATAGATCGGCGTCAGGGTGAGCGCGTCGGCGGTTTGCCCGGCGCGGAGGCGTTCCACGCCCAGGTCGGCCAGGAATCCGGCGCGGCGCAGATGCCAGGCCGGAGGCGGGAAGGTGAGCAGCTTCCGCCGCGCCTGGAGGGCGGCGTGGCCCGCCGGGTCAATTTCGCCGACGATCAATGCTGGTTCCGCGATCTGTTCTGCCAGTTCGTCCCAAGTCGCAATAACGACAGCGCCTTCAACTTGCCAATGGTCTTCTTGATAACGATAGCGGGCGTAACCCACGCGCTTGCGTCCGGCCTGGAATACGGCATACAATGGGCGCGTATCCGGCAGTTGCGCGGCAGCGAGAATGTCCAGCGTGGTCACGCCGGCGACGGGCAGTTGACGGGCGGCGGTCAGCCCTTTGGCAAAGGCGACGCCGATGCGCACGCCGGTGTACGACCCCGGCCCGATACAGACCGCCAGCGCGGTCAAGTCGGCGGGCGCGACCTCGGAAGCGGCCAGCATTTGTTCGACGCGCGTGGCCAGCGTGACCGTGTGCCGGTTGGCGGCCTCCCACGTGTACTCAGAGCGGAGCGTCACGCCGTCGTGCAGCGCGATACTCGCGCGCGCGGTTGCGGTATCTATCGCCAGGAGCATCAACGTCCGGCAATCTCCTTTCGTAAAGCTTCCAGCAAGGTATGGTGGCGCTTCCCGGACGCGGTGAAGGTAAGCGAGCGGCGGAATTCATCCAGATAACGCAGCGTTACCCACAAGACTTCATCGGGAAAGACGTCCGGCGCGTGGTCGGCCCATTCCACCAGGCAGATCGCGTCGGAGGCGCCCAGCATCTCGTCGAGTCCCACGCTGTCAATTTCGGCGGCAGTGGGCGCGCGGTACAGGTCAACGTGATAGAGATACGTCCTATCTTGCGGGCGAGAATGACGCCGCACCAGGACGAAGGTGGGGCTTATGAGTGGCGTCGTGGCGCCCCAGCCGATGCCGACGCCCTGCGCGAACGCCGTCTTACCCGCGCCCAGCGGCCCGACCAGCGCGATCACGTCGCCGCCGGTCAGCGCCGCGCCCAGCCGCGCCCCAATGCGCTGCGTCTGCTCCGGGGTGCGGCTGATGAATTCAAGGGTGTCAGAGTTGAGAATGGGCATGGCGAGTTGCGAGTTGCGAGTTAGGAGTTAGGAATTAGGAGGGGTGAATGATGGTGGGTGACATTCAATGGACGCAAGGTCAGGCCGCCTTTTCCGTAGCAACGGGATGGGAAGCCGGCTTGCGCCGCTGAAATTCCATTGCCTGACGACTGATTTCTTCACCACTCAACTCTGCGAATAGAGCCTGTCGCCATTGGGTGTAATCGAATTTCTCTCGTTGGATTAGCGCGATGAACCGTTCAGCCTCCACCAGCCCCAAATGGCGGGATAGGATTTCAAACCCCAAGACCTTGATTTCTGCATCCACTTTTACAACAGTCATTATCACAATCCTTGTTCAATGACAAAATCAATTGGGTTCATAACCCGTAGGCCAGTCATGGCCCGCGCTTTTTTCAAAATACCCTTATCAACCGTCAAAAAATAGTCACATTCTAAAGCCTGTGCGCACGCCAAATGCAGCGCATCCAATGGCTTGAAACCGGCAGCTACTCGGTCTCTCATCGTTGCCAGGATCGCCGGAGTCTCAGCAACAAAAGCATCTGCCAGTGTTTCCCATTTCTGTATCTCGCTACGGCGTTCATCCAGTGGATTCGCTGCATTTTCATAATCGAGGATATAGGACCACCCCAAAGCATAGTGGCCGGCGCGAATGGCGGCTTGAATATGCAATTTAGCTTCTGTCTCCAACCGAATCGTCAGCATACTCTGGTCATCAAATGGGCGATTGAAACAGCAGTTATCCAGATACAAACGCATAGCTATTCATTGCCCCTGAGCGCCTGCTGCGTGGCTTTAAATTGGCGCAAGTACGCTACAAAGGGAGGGGGATTCAGCGCTTGTTCCTGACGCATCCGGCGGCCCCATTCCAACCAATCGGCAATGTAGGCATCCACCTTCGCCCGATTATGCAAGTAATATAAAATCGTGGCATATACCTGGTCCAGGGTGAGTGATGGAAAATGTTGTTGTATCATTTCGGGCGTGCGTTCACGATGAATGTACTCATACAAAACACTCTCAATACCTACGCGCGTTCCTTTGATCCGAATATCGTCCGGCGCGAGGAAGTCAAAATATTCTTCCAATTCCATTACTCACCTCTCATCAATCCTAATACCCCTCTCGAATCGGCGCTCATTAAGCACTAGCAGACACCGGCACATCAAGTATTTGGACCTCAACCTATTTCGGCCACCAAATTCAGTGAAGTATTCTCTCCGATTTAAGACTTGATTGCTCAACCATATTGGATGTCACCATAGTTGCTCGCATTTGCTGAAGTTCCACTTCTGAAATAAAACCCTGTTTGAACAACCATTGGAATTTTCTCATTTCGCTATCAATATCACTTCCAGGCGTGTGGACAAAATAAGTTTTACGCATGTAGCTTTTTTGAATATCGTACATCTGTGATAAGAATTGGTCCAATATCGCTTTGCTTGGCCTGTCCTGAAGAAAGAAAATCGACTTGTTAGTGGTCAAATCCACTAACAGATACAGACGACGCTTTACAAAATGAAATCCAAAGAATATCAGACTTGCAACTATCCACAGAGGTGTCCAGCGCATCAATACACCAATTCCCGCAAAGTTTAGTACCAATCCCACCAAGCCAAATATACCTAATGAGATTGCTGCAATATATAATCTTCCGTCTTGTTGAACAATACTTCTCTTTTGAGGGGTAATTGTTTCGTATTCGATAAACGTTTCGACCTCTCCATCCATGTCTTTTACATAAAGCCGAATGCGACTAGCATCCAGTCGAAATTCCCGCCGTTCGTTCAAATACTTTTGTTCTAACGTTTTTCCAACTGCTGTATCCATAACACAGTCAACGCCTCCGTCCTTCAAACTCATCTTCGATATGGCAGCTACTCATCCTGTACCGGCCTAAAACCATTATACTACAAAGCCCTCGCCCCTGGCAGCAGCTCCAACAAACGCCGGGCGCCGTCCTTTGCGCCAGGTTCGGTCTCGCCGACGGGGCCGACGCAGGAGGGGCAGCCGTCGCTGCACGGGCAGAGTCGAACGCGCTCCAATGCAGCCTGTGTCAGTTGCGGCCACAGGTCTACTAGACGCGGGCTGAGTCCAACCCCACCGGGGACGGCATCGTAGACAACGACGGCCGGCTGCCCGCTCGCGGGATCGCGGGCTTCGACGGACGTACCCAGGTCGCCGGGATCGCACATCAGGAAGACGGGGGCCAGGTGATGCAGGAGGTACGCCAGCCCGCCCAACGCCGTCCGCGCGCCGCGCGCCCGTTCGATTTGACGATGGCACGTCGGGCAGACGGTGAGCAGGTTGTCCGGCGCGTGCGCGAGTTTGAGGGCGACGGGGCGCGGATTCTGCGCGAGGAACGTCCGCAGAGCGGTGAGATGGTGGACTTCCAGCGGATGTCCCGGCTGCGCTGCCGCGCCACACACCCGGCAGCGTTGACCGTCGCGTTCCAGAATGCTCGCGGCGACGGCGGGCCACTCCGGGCCATAGTCCAGTGGAGCGACGAGGACGCCCTCATCCGCCAGCGCCTCTACAACGGGCGGGGAGAGCGTCAGCCGGAACGCCTCGGTCTCCAAGACTTGCTCCGGCAGATCAATCGCGCCCCAATCCAGCGTCTCGTGCGTCGCTTGCAAAACACGCCGGTAGCCCACGGCCTGCGTGTGGACCAGCACCTCTTCGTCGCTCAGTTGCGCCGGCGATTCCAGGCCCTCCAGCGCCAGGTGACGGCGCACGGCCAGCACCTCCACCCTGGAACTGGACGCCGCAACGGTGTAGTAATCCAGGTCGGCGGGACGGGCCAGCGCCACCCCTTGCTCCCAATCCAGGGATTCGATGACGTAGGACTCAGCCGCGTGGAAGTAGACTGCGCCCGTGTGGACGAGGCAGGGCGCGCTGGGGCGATCCACTGTACCGAGCACGCCGCCCTCTCCTGTCTTGATGACGACGGCGTCGGGCGTGGCGGAGCGCAGCGAGATGCCCTGCGCCGGGTAGCTGTCGCCCACCCAGGTAAAGCGCCCGCCGCTGCTGTGCAGCACCTCGTCCGCCGCCAACGCCTCCAGCAGCGCGCCGGTTTCGGTGAAATTGCCGAAAGGTTCGTCGGCGGTGAAGGGCAGTTCAAACGTGGCGCACGTCAGGTGGGAGGCCAGCAGGCTCAACGTGTCGGGGGCCACACGCGCCTCTTCCGGGGAGCGCCCGAAGAAGTATTCGGGGTGCGTCACCAGGTATTGATCCAGCGGGGAAGGCGTGGCAATCAGCACGGACAGCGAGACGCCCGCCCGCCGCCCGGCGCGGCCCATCTGTTGGCGCGTCGCGGCGATGGTGCCAGGGTAGCCGACGAGGATGGAGGCGTCCAGCGCGCCGATGTCAATGCCCAGTTCCAGCGCGTTGGTGGCGACGACGGTGCGGACACGCCCCTCACGCAGGCCGCGCTCGATGGCGCGGCGCTCTTCGGGCAAGTAGCCGCCCCGGTAGCCCTGGATGCTGTCCGGATCAAGACCGTTTTCGATGGCGCGGGCGCGCAGATCACGCAGCAGCAACTCCACGCTGATACGGGCGCGGGCGAAGAGGATGGTCTGCACGCCGGCGCGCAGCAGTTGGATCGCGAGCGTCACCGCTTCGGCGGATGCGCTGGCGCGCAGGCCCAACGTGGGGTTGAGCAGCGGCGGGTTGTAGAAGAGGATGTGGCGTTCGCCGTAGGGCGCGCCGTCCGCGTCAATGGCAACGACGGGGGCTTCCCAGAGGCTTTCGGCCAGAATTTGCGGGTTGGCGATGGTGGCCGAGGCGGCGAGCAATCGCGGCTCCGCGCCGTAGAAGCGCGCGATGCGGCGCACGCGGCGCAGCACGTTGGCGACGTGGCTGCCGAAGACGCCCCGGTAGGTGTGCAGTTCGTCCAGCACGATATACCGTAAGCCGCTGAAGAAGCGCACCCACTGGGTATGGTGCGGCAGGATGCCCAGGTGCAGCATGTCCGGGTTGGAGACGAGCAGGCGGGCTTCCTTGCGGATGGCGGCGCGGCGGCTCGTGGGGGTGTCGCCATCGTAGGGGCGCAGGGCGAGGGGAGCTTGCAGCGCGCCGATCCAGCGTTCCATCGCCGCGATTTGGTCGTGGGCCAGGGCTTTGGTGGGGAAGAGCAGCAGCGCGGTGGCGGCGGGATCGTGCAGCAGGTGATTGAGGAGGGGCAGCGTGTAGCCCAACGTCTTGCCGGACGCCGTGCCGGTCGCCAACACGACGTTGCGTCCGGCAAGCGCGGCATCCACCGCCTGCGCCTGGTGCGTGTAGAGTTGCGCGATCCCCTGCTTGCGCCCCGCTGCCACGAGCGCATCGTCTACGGAAGGCCAGGGCGCGGACTCGGCGGTGTGACGCGACAACGTCTGCCACGCCGTCACATTGCGGATGAAGCGCGGGTCGGCGCGGAGGGTGGAAAGGAGGTAATCCAAGCTGGAGTTGCTCAAAAGGATCCTTTTCAACGCAAAGACGCAAAGACGCAAAGGATTCTAATTTTAGTTTTTTTGCGCCTCTGCGTCTTCGCGTCTTGGCGTTAAATTCTGGGATTTCAGGCTTGCGTCAAATTCATCAACACGTCGAAGCGGAAGTCGTTGGCGAGCTTCGCCAGGGTGGTGGACAAGGCCGGGTGATCGCCGTGAATCTGGTCGAGGAGGGTGAGGGTGGCGTCAATGTCGGCGGAGAGGGCGGCCTCGTGGAGGGCGGCGATCCAGGTGGCAGGCAGTCCGGCCAGCGATTGCGGGGTGAGGGGCGCTTCGGCGGCGGCCTTCTTCTCGGATTTCTCGTCTTCCGCGTAGAGGAAGCGCACGCCCAGGTGCTTTTCCAGCATGGCGAAAACTTCCGACTCGCGGAAGGGCTTGCGCAGGAAGTCGTCGCAGCCGTTGGAGAGAATCATCGCGCGGTCTTCCTCAAACGCGCTGGCGGTGAGCGCCACGATGACGGTCGCCTGCCCCTTGACGGTGGCCTTGATGCGCTTGGTGGCCTCGTAGCCGTCCATCACCGGCATCCGCATATCCATCCAGATGAGGTGCGGGTCCCATTCTTCCCACATCTGCACCCCCTGCTGGCCGTTAGGCACGCCGCGCACGTCGAAGCCAAGCGGTTGCAGCAACTTGATGAGCAACTTGCGGCTCGGCTCGCGGTCTTCGACGACGAGGATACGGTAGGTGGGCTGGTCGGGCGCGAGGCCCAGCACCCGGCGCGGCGTCTCTTCACCGGGAACGTCGGCGGCGTCGGCGGCGTCGGCGCACACGTCAAATTTGAAGATGCTGCCGCGATCCAGTTCACTTTCCACCGCAAGGGTCCCGCCCATCAGTTTGACAAATTCCAGGCTGATGGGCAACCCCAGCCCGGTGCCTTCCTGCGATTTCTGCCCGCTGGTCGTCTGCACAAACGGATCGAAGAGTTTGGCGAGTTCGTCGGGGGCAATGCCCACGCCGGTATCTTGCACCTCAAAGTGAAGAAGATAGGAGTTAGGAGTTAGGAGATAGGAGTTAGGAGACTCCTCACTCCTCACCCGCAACGTCACGCCGCCTTCCGGGGTGAACTTGATCGCATTGCTCAACAGGTTGATGAGCACTTGGCGCAGTTTGCTTTCGTCCGTGCGGACGTACTGCGGCACGTCGGCGGCGCAGTCGAAGATAAGCTGCAATCCCTTGTTGGTCGCGCGCAGGTGAAACATGCTTTCCAACGCTTCCAACAGGCGGTGCAGGTCGAAGCTTTGCGGGTTGAGGGTGGTGCGGCCGGCCTCAATTTTAGACATTTCCAGCACATCGTTGATCAGCGTGAGCAGATGTTGGCCGCTGCGATTGATGGTCTCCAGGTTCTCGCGCTGGTCGTCGTTGAGGGTGGGGTTGCGGTACATCAATTCCGAGAAGCCGAGGATGGCGTTGAGCGGGGTGCGCAATTCGTGGCTCATGTTCGCCAGGAAGACGCTCTTGGCGCGGTTGGCGGCTTCGGCGGCGCGGGCGGCTTCTTCGGCAGTCTCCTTCGCCTGGCGCAACGCAGCTTCTACCTGCTTGCGCTCGGTGATGTCGTGGATCAGCAGCAGACGGCCAAACACGGCATCCTGCCGGTCGCGCAGGGAGGAGAGATGCACTTCACAGGGATGCGGGTCGGCGGCAGTTCCCAGGGTAATTTCGGCAACTTGCGTAGTTTCCTGATCCAGATTGAGCTGCAAGGCGGGCCAATCGGCCAGCACCTGGGTCACGGGAATGCCGGCGACGTTGTTCAGGGACAGATTCAACATCCGCTCGGCCATCGGGTTCATGTCAATGATGCGCGCCAGCATATCCAACACCACGACGCCGTCGTTGATGTTCTCGACAACCGTATCCAGCGCAATGGGGAGGATGTCAAAGACTTGATAGCGGAAAATGCCCCAGGCAGCCACCAGGCCTCCCACGGCAAACGCGATGGGCATGAGATCAAAGTTGGGGATGAGGTAAACATCGAAGGCCTGGGCAAAGGAAAAGACCCACGGCGCCAGCGCGCCGATCAACAGGGAGAGGAATTGCCCCTGGTACATCCGGGGCGCGCGGATCAACGCCTGGAGGATAAAGAAGACGCCGAGCAACAGCAGGCAGCCCATGTAGACGTAGTGGACACTCTGGACGGTACGGTTCAGGCGTTGGACGATGTCCACAAAGATGAGCAGCGGCTCCAGTTTGACCAACTGCGCGACGGCGGAATACAGGTAGGTCGTCATATTCAGCACGTTGGCGGCCAGCGGTTCGGCAGCGAGCAGCCCCCACGTCAGCAGATTGAGCCATTTCTCGCGGCGGGTGTATTTGAGGGTGAACCCGAACCACGCCAGGGGCATGACACTGACGCCAATCATGCCGATGAGTTCCCAGATCTGATCGAACACGGCGCTCTCGCTGAACAGCCCCAGCAACGTGCAGAGCGACCACTCGACGGCGGCCAGCATGTACAACGCGAAATACTCGGCGCCCCGGATCGTGCGCCGTTTCCAGGCGTAACGCGCCAGGATCAGCGAAGTGATAATCCCGACCAGATGCGGGATGATGTAAGAAAAAAGGGTTTGCCAATCCATTGAGCTTGCTATTCCCTATCTTCCGCCGGAATCGGGAGGGTGAAGCTGAAGGTACTGCCCTGACCCAGCGCGCTTTGGACAGAAACCTGCCCGCCGAGCCGCAAGGCAATGCGCTGCACGATGGACAGCCCCAGACCGTGCCCCTCGGCGCGAGTTTGACTGAGGCGCTCAAACGGCGCAAACAGGCGCGACTGGTCTTCCGGGGTGATGCCAGGGCCGTTGTCGCGCACCCAGAAACGCACGTAGCCGTCATCCTGCGAAGTAGCGCCCAGTTCGATGTGGGGTGGCTTGCCCCCATATTTGACGGCGTTGCTGATGTAGTTGGCCCACAATTCGGCGATCCAGGGGCCGTGACCCAACACCGTCGGCCAGGTCTCCGGTTCGACGAGGCTGGCCTCACTGCGGGTGAGCATGTCCCCCAGCCGCGCCCGCGTCTCGGTAATCACGGCCGTCATGTTAACCGGCTCCATCTTGACCTGCCCCAGTTTGCGCACACTGGCGAGCAGCAGCAGTTCGTCAATGATGTTGGTCATGCGCCGCCCATTCTCGGCGATCAGGCCCAGGTTGCGCTGGATGTGTTCCGGCGACATGCGATCATAGCGATCCACCAGCAATTCGCTGAAGCCGATCAGGGCCGTCAGAGGATTCTTGAGATCGTGCGCAACGGTATGCGCGTAAGCATCTAGCTCGGCGATAAGACGGTCGCGGGCGACAATCTCCTGTTCCAGCTCCTTTTGCAGGCGGCGCAGGGAGAGGTGCGTTTCAACGCGCGCCAGGACTTCTTCAAACTGGAAGGGCTTGGTGATGTAGTCCACCCCGCCGACGGTGAACGCTTTAACTTTGTCCTGCACCTCGTCCAACGCGCTGATGAAGATGATGGGGATTTCGCGCGTCGGCTCGTCGGCCTTGAGTTGCTGACAGACTTCGTAGCCGTTCATGCCGGGCATGTTGATGTCCAGTAGGATCAAATCGGGCGGCACAGCGCGGGTGGTTGTCAGCGCCATCGGCCCGTTGACGACGGCGCGGACCTTGTAGCCCTGCTCGGTCAACATATTGGAAAGCAGCCGCAAGTTGGCCGAGGTGTCATCTACAATCAGGATGTTGCCTTTCATTGTTTGTTCTGTCATGCGTGTTCCTCCATGCTACGGTGATACATGATGCGTGAAACGTGAGACGTGAGGGGTGAAAGCCTTACGTTTCACGTTTCAGATTGCGTCAGACTCATAATAATGTCGAAGCGGAAGTTGTTCACCATGTGGGTGAGCGCGTCGGCCAGGCTTGGCTCTGCCGGGCGAATCTCGGCCACCAGCCGCAAAATCTGGTCGGAATCGGTTTCAACGGCGGCTTGATGCAAAACGGTGCGCCACTCGAGGGGCAGGTGATGCAGCGCATCCGAGGCCAGCAAGTCGGCCGGTTCAGCTTCGGCCGGCACGGTGGAGGGGCGCGCAATGTCCTCGTAGATGAAGCGGATGCCCAGGTGTTTCTCCAACATGCCGAAAATGTCCGCCTCGCGGAACGGTTTGCGCACGAAATCGTCACAGCCCTCGGATAGAATCACCCGCCGGTCTTCCTCAAAGGCGCTGGCGGTCAAGGCAATGATAACGGTTGCCTGCCCCTTGGTAGTGGCTTTGATGTGACGGGTGGCCTCGTGACCGTCCATCACCGGCATCCGCATGTCCATCCAGATGAGATGCGGCTCCCACGCTTCCCAGTATTCAATCGCTTCCCGACCATTGGTGGCCTCCCGCAGTTCAAAGCCTAACGGCGCGAGCAGTTGCAGCAGCAGTTGACGGTTGGTCCACTTATCCTCGGCGATGAGCAGCCGGTAGGGGCTGCCGTCGTCGGCGCGCTGCCCCGGCTCGATGCCGACGACCCGCCGCCGATCCGCCTCGACGTGTACTTGCGTGGCGTCGCTGAGCGTGACCTGCACGGCGAAGGAGAAAATGCTGCCCTGCCCCACCTGGCTCTTAACGGCAATATCGCCGCCCATCATGCGGACGTATTGCTGGCTGATGGGCAGGCCCAGGCCGGTGCCCTCCTGCGACTTTTGCCCGCTGGAGGTTTGCACAAAAGAGGTGAAGAGACGACCGAGTTCTTCTGGCGCAATGCCGACGCCGGTATCCTGCACCTCAAACCGGAGAACACAGGCACCCGGCGCCCAGCCGGGAACCGTCTCCGATTTGTCGGCAGCGATGCGCAGCGTCACCCCGCCCTCTTCAGTGAATTTGATGGCGTTGCCCAGTAGGTTGATGAGCACCTGGCGCAGTTTGCTTTCGTCCGTGTGGATGTACTGCGGGACGCCGGGCGCCCGCTCAAAGCTCAGTTGCAGGCCCTTCTGCGTCGCGCGCAAGTCGAACATATCCTCAAGGGCCTCCAGCATCCGGTGCAGGTCAAAGTGATCTTCGTACAGGGTCGTGCGGCCGGCCTCAATCTTGGACATTTCCAGTACGTCGTTGATCAAGGTGAGTAGATGTTGCCCGCTACGGCTGATCGTCTCCAGATTCTCCCGCTGCGTGATGGTGATGTGCGGGTCGCGGACGAGCAACTGCGCGAAGCCCAAAATGGCGTTGAGGGGGGTGCGCAGTTCGTGGCTCATATTCGCCAGGAAAACGCTCTTGGCGCGGTTGGCGGCCTCGGCCGCGTCTTTGGCCTGGCGCAGTTCTTCTTCCGCCTGCTTGCGAGGGGTGATGTCCTCGTAGATGCCGGTCATGCGCAACGGCTGGCCGGCCTCATCCCAGCTTACGACGCGCCCGCGCTGCAACTGCCAACGCCAACTCCCGGTCGCATCCGGCACCCGAAATTCGACTTCGTAGAGCGGCGCCGCGCCAGAGAAGTGTGCGGTCAGGGCCTGAGCAAATTTTTCGTGGTCGTCAGGGTGAATTTTTTGTTTGAACTGCTCCAAATAGGTCGGGCCGGCCTCCCAACAACATTCCGCCTCTTCCACTTCCCGGTAGGATGAGATGATCAATTCGTCAGTGTGCAGGTTTTGATCCCACAGGCCCAGACCGGCAGCTTCCATCGCCACCTTCAAACGGTCTTCACTTTCGTGCAGGGCCTGCTCGGCGACTTTGCGCGCGGTGATGTCCTGTGAAATGCCGGCCATCCGCAACGGTTTGCCCGCTTCATCGTAGGCGACGATTTTACCCCGGAAGAGCACCCAGACCCATTCGCCAGTTTTCGCCTGGACGCGCAACTCCACTTCGTAGAGAGGATTTTTCCCAGAAAGGTGCGCGTTGAAAGCGTCGGCCATCTTGCCCCGGTCATCGGGATGGACCAGCTCCGCGATGTCCTCAAAATGGGTGGTGGCTTTTTCGTGGGAGTACCCCAGGTGTTCCCACCAATCGTAGTTCATAATCTGCTCGTCGGTGAGCAGGTTCAGGTCCCACATCCCCAGACCCGCGCCCTCAATCGCCAGTTGCAGCCGTTCGCGGCTTTCGCGCAGTTCCCGCTCGGCCTTGCGCCGCTCGGTGATGTCTACCAGGGTGCCCTGCAAGAATTCGGGGGCGCCCTCTTCAGTGTAAGTGAGCGTGGCGCGGATGGAGACGTAGATGATGTTGCCATCGGCGCGGCGGAAGCGCGTCTCGAAGTCGGAGACCGGGCCGGCGTGGATGTGTTGGAGCAGCCGGTTGTGGCCGGCGGGGTCAACGTAGAGGGGAACCAGCGACACCTGGCCCGGCTCTAGGGAATCCAGACCCAGCAAATCGCGCAGGGTGGGGTTGCCATCCACAATGAGGCCGCCCGGCGTCGCGCGGAAGATGCCGATGGGGGAGCGGTTGAACAGTTCCCGGTAGCGCACCTCACTCTCCCGCAGTTCCTCTTCCGCCCGCGCCTTCTCCAATGCCTGGGCCGCCGCTGACACGGCGCTGAGCGCCAGGTTGACTTCTTCCTGGGTGAAATCACGCGGCTTGAGGGAATCCAGCCCAATCGTCCCCACCACCTCCCCGCGCACGATGAGGGGCAGCAGCAGCATGGAGCAGACCCCACGGGTACGCATCAACTCATGCGCCGGCGCCAGGCGGGGATCATGTTGGGCGTCGGCAATCACCAGCGGCGTCTTGCGCTCCAACACGTACTGCGTCGAGGGGTTGCCGCTGACCGGAATCACGGCGCCGATGGCTTTAGGGCCGTCGGGGTCAAGCTGATATTCCGCCACCACCGCCAGGAATTCCCGGTTGGCGTCCAGCATGGCCGCTGCCGCCTGGGGAACGTCGAAGGCCAGCGCCAGCTCACGGCAAACGGCTTCGAGGACCGCCTGGGGCGCCAACTGCGATGTGGTCGCGGCGATGACGCGGTTAAGCAAAGCCAGTTCCCGATTGCGGCGCGCGCGCTCTTCTCCCACCCAACGTAGCCGTTCCTGAGCGCGTTTGCGCTCGGCCAGTTCTTGCTGCACCTGGGTGTAAAGTTGCGCGTTCTCAATCCCCACGCCGATCTGCTGCCCGATGGCAAACAACAACGCCTTTTCTTCCGCGTGGAACGAACGATCCTCCGCCGTTCCCACAAACAACGCGCCCAACGTTTGTTCTCTGGAGATGAGGGGCGTTGCCGCCAGGGTTTGAATGTGGCGTTCCTGGATAAAGGGGGCCAGCCGCGCCGTGTCATAGTCCGCCACACTCAAGATGACCGGTTGGCGCTCGGCGACGGCCCGGCCGGCGATGCCTTCGCCTGACTTCAACTGGCGCGCTTCTGCCGCCCACGCTTCTCCCAGCCCTTGCTGCGCGCGCAACGTTAGGGAATTGTCCACAGGATTTAAGAAGAAGATCGCGCCCACGTCCGCGTTCAACCGGTCCAGGGTTTCCTGGAGCGCGCCTTTCAACGTCGTATCCAGATCCAGCGAACGGTTGACGACACCGGCAATCGCATTCAACGTCGCCAGCTCGTGCGTCCGGTTGGCGACGTCGCGTTCCAGGGCGCCATACGAGTCATGCAATTTGGCCGCCATGGCGTTAAATTGCCGCGATAGCTCTTCGATCTCGTCGCCGGTGTGGGCGGTGGTGATCTGGTCAAAGTTGCCGCTGGCGACGCCTTCGACCGCGTTCATCAAATGGGTAATAGGCTGCGTAATCTTGCGCGCGCCGATGGCGATGACGACGGTAGGGATAAGGACGCCCAACACCAGCAGTAAAGCCAACGCGCGCAAATACCCCTGGCCGTAGGACAACATACTCACCCAATTGGTCTCGGTGATCAGATACCAGGACGTGTCCGGGATACCGGTAAAACCGGCTACGATCTGTTCCCCATTAACTTGAGTTTGGATAACGTCAGTAGCCCCGCTCAAGGCGCGCTGCACCGCCGGTTGCCTCGAGAAATCAGCGCCCACATACCGGGCATCGCTATGATAAATGACGCGCCCGGTGCTATCCACAATCATGCCGCGCAACATGCTGTCGTCTTCGCCAAACAATTTTAGTTCGTTGAGCGTTTGTAGCGGGATCACCACGGCCAGCATTCCATACCGCATCCCGGTCGAGCCGACCACTGGGATGAAAAGGATGATCCCTTGAGTTTCCTCGGGGCCATAGGGGACTACATCCGATAACACCGGGGAAGCCACGCCTTTAGTCAGCGGAAGTAGCGCCGCGCGGTAATACGGATAGGCAGCCCAACTATCGCCAGGCGTCGCAAACTCCACAGGGTAAGCCGCCATGACCTTCCCCATAGAATCCAGTTGCACGACGCCCGGCTGGTTGGTCACATTGGGGAGCATAGCGCTTTTGGCTACGGCGATCAGGGCATTTTTTTGTTGTACAGCCGCCCCGCTAAATAGTTGCGGCTCGTGCGCCAACAAATTGATGGGTTCGACGAAGTTATCCAGGGTGCGGGCAACGTCATTAGCCGCCAGGTAAGTCAAGGTCATGCTCTGATTCATGACGGTACTCTTGGTGGTTTCGGCCAGGGCAAAGAAAATGACCAGCGCCACCAGGCTGAGAATAATACCCGTCGGGATAAACGACCATGTGACAATCTTAGCCCGCAAGCTTTTCCCAAAACGCTTACGTCTCACGAGTTGTGCTCTTATTTTCATTCCACGCTCTTTGTCGTTTCCCACTATGCTGCCGGCTCCCACCATGGATTACGTAACAATCATATATCCAGTTGTCCAAGAAGACAATTGGATACAGAAAATCGCCATGCCGAAAAATCTCCCGCAACTTTTAAAAGAGTTTGCCGCTGCGGGCGGT
>DAOUGD010000288.1:0-36722 GCA_034429475.1 Anaerolineae bacterium | reverse complement strand
GGGCTTCGCCCCGCCACAAAAATCCCTTCTATCCCCGGCCTTGAGGCCGTATTCAGTTACCGGAAACGGTCAAATGCGACAGCCCGGCAAGAGACAAAATTCGGCAAACGTCAAACGGGATGCCTTGACGTTTGCCGAATCCTACTCACGACACCCATTGGGGCACAGAACGTACTCATCTTCGTTGTGAAACCAGGCGCGCGCCCCGGCAACGTCGTGCTGCATTTGCACAATCAGCGCCTCCACCGAGGCGAACTTCTCCTCGGCGCGCAGGCGGTGCAGGAAATCCAGCTTCAATGTCGCGCCGTAGAGGTCGGCGGAAAAATCCAGCAGGTAGGCTTCCACCGTGGGGGGACGATGGTTAAAGGTGGGCCGCCCGCCCACGTTTGTCACCGACTCAAAACTGCCCTGCGGCAAGTGCGCTCGCGTCACGTAGACGCCCCACGCCGGCAATTGCCGGTCGGCGGAGACGGCCAGATTGGCCGTCGGGAATCCCAATGTGTGCCCGCGATGGTCGCCGTGAACTACTAGGCCCGCCAGCCGGTAGGGACGCCCCATGCAGCCGCAGGCTTCGGACACGTCGCCGGCTTGCAGCGCGCGGCGGATGCGGCTGCTGCGCACCGGCGCGCCGCACCACGCAATCGTCTCGGCAAAGGTGTGGACGACGAAGCCGCGCGCTTCGCCAATTTCACGCAACACCGAGACGCTGCCGCCGCGCTCCCGGCCCAGCGCAAAGTCCGCGCCGACCCACAGCCCGCGCAAATCCACGGCGCGCATGATCTGCGCCATGAAGTCCTGCGCCGTCAACGCGGCCGTCGCCCGGTCGAAGCGCAGCGTCACGACGCCGTCCACACCCAAGAGCGCCAACTGCGCCTGCCGCTCCGCCAGCGACGAGAGCAAGGGCGGCGTTGGCGGGGGAGAAAGGACCTGGCGCGGCAGCGGATCGAAGGTCAGCACGACCGCTTGCAATCCGGCGGCGTGCGCTTCGGACACGAACCAGCGCAGCATAGCTTGGTGGCCGACGTGAACGCCGTCAAACGCGCCGATGGTCAATCCCACCGGAGCGGACGCGGCCGCCCGCAGCGCCTCAAAACCACCGGACGCCCACATTTCAACGCCGCTCCAACACCAAGACGCTCCGGCCTTTGTCGCGGCTGCGCTTCTTCAGGTGCAGCGCTTTCTCGGCGTCAATGGGTTTGAGCAGCCGGGTCGCCGCCGTGGACGACCCGACCAGGAGCAGCGTTCCGCCGGGGCGCACTGCCGTCATGGCCTGATGCAGCGTTTGAACGGCCGCCCGCGCGCCCTCCTCTTCCCGCAGCACCACCACCGCCAAATCCGCCGGAGCGAAATCGGGAAGGGATAGGCCGGGTTGGTGAAAAGCCGTAAAGGTCGTTTCCGGACAGCCGTGCGCGCGCAAGTTGTGTGCGGTATAACGCAAACTCAAAAGGTCGCGGTCCACCAGCGCCAGCGACGCCGGTTGAAACCACTGCCACAGCGCCACAGGGAGATAACCCTGCCCCGGATTCAAGACCAGGGCGCGGGGGAAGGTTTGCGGGCGAAGTTTGTGGAGGGTGCGCAACGCCAGCCGGGTGGCGTAGTCCAGCGAGTCGAATTCCGGCAGCCCGCGCGCCGTCTGCATCGTAAAGGTCAGGTCGGCAAATTCGAGGGTGATTTGCTCACGGTGGTAGACGCCGCGCGCCAACGCGCTTTCGGATGGCGCGGGCGCGACAAACTGAGGGGTGAAGTGATAGTGGAACAAGGCGTAGCCGGAGTGCGTTTCGTGAAACGTCACCGCAATGCCGGGTTGGGCGAGGATGGCAGCCACCGTTTCGGTCAGCGGCGCGACGACGACGACGGCCACCTGCCCTTCTGGTTGCAACATAGGGCGGGCGTCCAGCAAAAAGTGGGCGATGGCCGTCTCGCCGGCCTTGCCGGGAATGTTGGCGACGATCAGATCGAAGTCGCGCGCCGTCACATCGTCGTAGCCCAGGCTGGCGTAAACTTGCACGTCCGGGATGGCGTTCAGCGCGGCGTTTTGCGTTGTGTACGAGAGCGCTAGCGCATCCCGATCCACCAGGTGAATTTCGCGTTGCGGCACCAGCTTCTTGAGCGCGAGACCCAGCGGTCCATAGCCGCACCCCACATCGAGCACTTTGCGGGGATTGCCCAGCCGCGCGGGCGTGAGGCTTTTCAACAACCGCGCCGTGCCGAGGTCCACCTGGAAGCTGCTAAACAAATCCTGGGAGACCCGGAAATGCAAGAGGCAGCGGGCATGGGAAAAATCAATGACCTTCTTGAAATAAATATCTTCAGCCGGAATTGTCATTTCAGTCCATCCTGTAACAAAAAAGCAGCTTTAGCCGCAAGACTGGGGAGTCAGTTCGGCGGCCCTTTCACTCCGAGAGGACGAGGGTGGGCCGCCAGGCGTTCGGGCCGGCGGGGACAAGGATGGCGATGAGTCGGCCAGTCCTGTCATAAGCCTGGAGCCGCGGCGCGGGCGAGGTGGCGGTTAGTGGGAAAGTCTGCCCGTAGCGCACGGCCTGTTCCTGCTCCGCCGTCAGGGTGACGGCCGGCATATCCAGACCGACCTGGGGAGGCAGCAACACTTCCGCCAACCGCCCGGCATCGGCCAAAGCACGCAGCGCCTCGAGGGTGTAACTCTGCTCCACGGTGAAACGTCCTACAGCCAGCCGCGCGAGACCGCGCAGGTGCGCGCCGCAGCCCAACGCTTCCCCTAAATCCATCGCCAGGCTGCGGATGTAGGTTCCGGCGGAACACGCCACCTCCAACATCACATCGGGTGGCGCACAATTCAACAATTCCAGGCGGTAGATCGTGACCGGGCGCGGTTTACGCGCCACTTCCTGCCCCTGCCGCGCCAGTTGATAGAGCTTCCGGCCCGCGACCTTGACGGCGGAATACATCGGCGGGACCTGCAGGATGTCGCCGCGAAATGGCGCGAGGGCGGCCAGGATGTCCTGGCACGTCGCCGTGACCGGGCGGCGCATGGTCACTTCGCCTTCGGCGTCGCCGGTGGTGGTAGTCTCTCCCAGGTGGACGGCGGCGTAGTAAGCTTTGTCGTCCGCCGCGATAAACTGCGCCAGCCGCGTCGCCGCGCCCACCAGCACCACGAGCACGCCGGTCGCCAGGGGATCTAGCGTGCCGGTGTGCCCCACGCGGCGCGTCCCGCAGAGGCGACGCACCACATTCACTACATCGTGCGAGGTCATGCCGCCGGGCTTGTTGACGATCAGCAGGCCATCCATCCACACTCCCCATCATTTTCTCAACGGATGGAACGGATTTTAACGGATTCTTTCCGGTCTATCTGTTCCTTCCGTTGCGAGTTTGATCACATAGAGGCGGACTAAGCGCGCCGCAAGTCGCGCACAAGCGGCAACACACGCGCCACGGCAGCGTCCAGCGGGCCGGGCGTCGAGCAGCCGGCCGCCTGCCGATGCCCGCCGCCGCCCAGCGCCTTGGCGAGCGTCGCCACGTTGTAGCCGGGCCGGCAGCGGAAGCTGATCTTCACCGTGCCGTCGCGCATCTCCAGGAAGCTGGCGATCACGTTGGCTTCGGCCACGCGGCTGAGCAGGTTGCCCAGGTCCAAATCATCGTGATCGGCGATGCCCAACTGCGCTTTTGCCGCCAGCGGGAACACCGTCCACGCCAGTTCGCCTTCCAACTGCAAATGGTGCAGGGCCACGCCCCACCCGCGCATCTGTTGATAGGGGACGGTGTCCAGGGTTTTCTGCACCACCGCCGCGTAGTCGCCGCCGGCGGCTACCAATTCGGCCACCAACGCGAGCGTCTCGGCGGTGGTGTTGTCAGTGCGCAGGCCGCGCGTGTCGGTGAGGATGCCGGCCAGCAGGCAGGTGGCGATGTCGCCCGCCACCGGCGTTCCTAACGCGCGGAGAAGCGCCAGCATTGGGACGGCGGTAGCGACGGCCTCTGGCGCGACGAGGTTGACATCGCCGAAGGCGTTGTTGGTCTCGTGGTGATCGATCACCAGGAGCGGTTTGCGTCCCCGCCAGGCGTCTTTGTAGATGCCGCCGGTCCGCCCCAGGTCGCTCAGGTCTACTGCGACGACCAGGTCCACCAGCGCATCCTCGGCGACGTCCTGCACGAAAACGTCCGCCCCCGGCAGGCAGGTCAGGCTCGCCGGGAGGGGGTGGATGCAGGCCAGCACCGGCGATTTCCCCAGAGCCAACAAAGCCAGACGCAGCGCCAGCGCCGAGCCGACCGTGTCCCCATCCGGGCGCGGATGGGCGATGAGTAATGGATGCTCACTCTGCGTCAGTAGCTGCGTCGCCTGGGTCAGCAAAGTCGGCGTCATCTTCGTCAATTTCGTCCTCTTCAAACTCGGCTATGTCAGCATCCAGGTCATCCCCGGCGCGCAATTCGTGCAGCAGTTCCTCAATCCGTTCCCCCTGCGCCAGCGATGGGTCGTACTGAAAGACCAGGCGGGGGATGTTACGCAGGCGCAGCAGCGGCGCCATCTGGCTGCGCAGCCAGCCGGCGGCGCCATCCAGGGCGGCCTGGATAGCCGCAATTTCTTCCGCGCCGCCGATGATACTGTAATACACGTCGGCGCGGCTGGTGTCGCGGTTGACGGCGACATCGGTAATGGTCACTTCCGCAAAGCGGGGATCGTGACTTTCTTCCAACAAAAGCTGGGTCACAACCCGCCGGATCAGTTGTCCCACACGTCCCTGATATTTTTTGCCCATAAGCGGCCTCCTGCCCACGCAGGTCGCGCCTAAACTGCCGCGACCCGCTCCATCACAAAGAATTGCAGCACATCGCCCGGTTCCACCGCGTCGAAACCGGCCAGCTTAATCCCACATTCAAAGTTTTGTTTGACCTCGCGGGCGTCTTTGTCGAAACGTTTCAGGGAGTCTATCAAGCCGGTGTGCATCACGGTTCCACTGCGCAGCACCCGCACCTGGGCATTACGACGGGCCAGGCCATCGGTGACATAGCAGCCGGCCACGCGCCCGATGCGGGAGATGTCAAAGACGGCGCGCACCGCCGCCTGGCCGATCACATGTTCTGCATAGGTCGGCTCCAGCAACCCTTTCATGGCTTTCTCGACATCGCTGACAATTTCGTAGATGATGTCGTACAGTTGAATGTGCAATGCGGCATCATCGGCAACGTGACGCGCCGCAGAGTCCGGTGTGACCCGGAACCCAATGACAATCGCTTCCGAGGCCACCGCCAGGTTGATGTCGGATTCGTTAATGTTGCCGGCTGCCGCGTGGATCACGTTGACTTTGACTTCTTCGTTGCTCAAACGCTGCAAGCTATTGACGATGGGTTCGATAGAGCCTTGCACATCGGTTTTCAGGACGATATGCAATTCTTTCGTCTGGCCCTCGCGGATCCGCGCCGATATATCGTCCAATGAAAGGATCCGCCGCACCTGCCCGGCTTCGGCGGCCTTGGCCTCTTGCTGGCGCTTCTCGGCAATCGCCCGCGCCACGTGTTCACTTTTAACCACTTCGAGCCGGTCGCCGGCGGCCGGCACGTCGTGCAGACCGATGACCAGCATGGGTGTGGCCGGCGGTGCCGTGCGGTGGCGATGTTGGTTTTCGTCTTCCAAAGCGCGCACCTTTCCCCAGGTTTTGCCGGCCACCACCACATCGCCGTCGCGCAATGTGCCATTCTGAATCAGAGCGGTCACGACCGGGCCGCGCTGCTTGTCCAGACGGCCTTCCAGCACCGTACCGATGGCCGGGCGTCCGGGGTTGGCCCTGACGCCGATGTCATCGGCCACCAATAAAATGGCCTCTAACAAATCCTCCAATCCCTGTTTTTGTTTGGCGGAAACCGGGATTACCATCGTGTCGCCATCCCATTCTTCCGGCGTCAACCCCTGGTCAGACAACTGCTGCTTGACCATATCGGGACGCGCGTTGGGTTTATCGGTCTTGTTCAAAGCCACGATGATGGGCACATGGGCCGCCCGTGCGTGGTTGATGGCTTCAATCGTCTGCGGTTGCACGCCATCATCCGCTGCGACGACCAGGATGGCAATGTCGGTGGTGTGGGCGCCACGCGCGCGCATTGCCGTAAATGCCTCGTGTCCCGGCGTGTCAAGGAATGTGATCCGCCGTCCTTCATGCTTGATTTGGTATGCGCCAATGTGCTGTGTGATACCGCCACTTTCCTGCCCAACAACATTCGTGTGCCGGATGGCATCTAACAAAGAGGTTTTACCGTGATCAACGTGGCCTAAAATCGTGACAACCGGGGGCCGGTCGTGGAGGTCTTCAGGTTTTTCATTGGCAAGGAGGAGCTGCCAAGCAGATAATTCGGTTTCCTGTTCCTCCTCGACTTCGGGGTACGGCAACGATGCTTCAAAGCCGAACTCACTGGCAATGATCGCAGCAGTATCGAAATCAATCTGCTGGTTGATATTGGCGATAATCCCGCTGTCCATCAAAGTTTTGATAATTTTGATGGGGGTTTCGCCCAATAACTCGGATAAATCTCTCACGGTGATAATTTCTGGAATCGTGATTTCCTTTGCTTCCATGCGCAATCCTCCTCATCTCAAATCTCCCGAATCGTTACGGGCACCGTATCCTCCGTCGCCGCAACAGATGGTTCCAGAGTTGCCGGGAGCGAGTCCGCGTATGCCTGTAGGCTGGCGATCTCTTCCGGTTTCAACGTTATCCGCAACGCTCGATTCAATGCGTGCCCCTGAAGCGCCTGACGCCAACATTCCCGCTGTCGGCACACATAGGCGCCGCGCCCATTCTTTTTGCCCAACTCATCCACGACGACGGCGCCCTCCGGCGTGCGCACGACACGCACCAACTCGCGCTTGGGAAGCGACCGGCGGCACGCAATGCAGGTGCGCTCCGGGATGTGTTTTTGACGTTTGGGTTGTAGTTTTTTCTTAACCATGGCCGCACCACCTCGCGTCACAAGGACAAAAAAAGGGACGCCAACCATACCCTGGCGTCCCTTTTGTAGAGGGCGTGAGTGTTTAGCTGCCGTCTAAGGGCATGCCTTATCACCTGCCGCGCCGGGTTTGCGGCGTGCAAACTGAACCATGTCACTCATCGAAACAAGGCTATCGTCAGCAACACTTACCGAAAAAACCTTCAGGTGCATACCGGGTTAGCTGGTTAATAGGCTGGTAAACACGCCAGGAACTTTCACAGGGTTAGTCTACAGAACTACCACGAACGGCGTTGGCGATCACCGCCACGGGGGTTCCGCGCGCCACCTGCGCGATTGCCGCCGGGCCGCCCACCCGGGCCGCCGCCGCGATCTTCACGCGGGCGCGCGACATTCACGGTCAAAGGCCGGCCCTGGAATTCAACGCCGTTGAACAGGCTGATGGCCTTCTCGGCCTCTGCCTGCGACGCCATTTCCACGAAGCCAAACCCCTTAGAACGCCCGGTCTCGCGATCCCGAATGACAGAGGCTGAGGTAACGGTGCCGGCCTGCGTGAACAGGGTCTGCAAGTCCTGATCGGTGGTTCCATACGCCAAATTGCCAACATACAGTTTCGTTTCCATTTGATTCATATCCTCCAAGCTAAACTAACTAATTTTGTTCACGGGCCGATTCTCCAGATAACAGTTACCGAAACTCAGCGCTTCCTTCCTGCATTTCCGATCCTGGCCTGTGCCTAATCCTATCTAAAAATCTTCCCCGTACTCACTCCACAGATCTGAGTGACGCCGGTGCTTGCGCACCACCACCGTCTTACCGGTTTTATCGTCGAAGACCATCGCGCGTCCTTTCTTACGCTTCTGCCGCTTCTTGGAGTGCTGACGATCCTCGTCCAATCCTTCCTCTTCATCTTCTTCAAAGGCGAATTCCTCTGTCGGAATCTCAAACGCCTCCGGTTTGAATGGCACCTCTGTTGCCGCTTCCGCTGCGATTTCCACCTCTGCTTCCGGAGTGACGACAACGTCCTCGGCGACCACTTCCACCAACGTTTCAGCAACGACAGCTTCAACGGCCTCTTCTTCAACTACTTCAACTACTATTATATCAGCTTCCGCAATCTCGGCTTCAAGCGGCAAGGCAGCGACTGTCTCAGCCTCAACGACCTCTAGCGCCTCAAATTCGGCGACAGACGGCATCTCAGCTTCAGCAGCGAATTCTGGACCTGTCTCCTCCACACCCCAGTCAAGCGCGGCGACAGCATCCTTGATTTCGCGCATGGCTTTGGCGCCGACCCCTTCCAGCATTAACAGGGCTTCATCACCCAAAGCCATCCGCTCCATAATCTCGCCCACGTTGGATACCCCGCTGCGGAGCAGATTGCTCAACACCTTCTCAGAAAGGTTGAGCGTGTCCAATGCCTGCCTGTAGGCCGCCGAGGGAACCCGCGCCCGCGCCTCGCGCTGCGCCTCGCGGCGCTGCTCCTCGACCTCGGCCTGTGCGGACCGCCGGGCGCGCGCCTGCCGCGACGCTGGGCGATCCGCGTTTCGCCGGTTGATGATCGCATTGCGCACCGCCTCTACGACAGTCCTGATCAGCTTGTTTTCTTCATCCGTGAACGGATAATTTTCTTTCTCATGCTCGCTCATCGTGGCGACCAGGTGAGAAATAGGAACGGCTGCGCCCTTGAGATCATCTACCAATTCCGGCGACTTGTCAATCTGCTCCAAGGCCCACAACGCCGCTTCGGTCGCCCCCTGGATGTCCACCCGCCAGCCAGTCAATTTAGCTGCCAAGCGCGCATTCTGCCCGGCGCGGCCAATCGCCAGGGAAAGCTGGTCGTCCAACACCACCACCGAGGCCGTCCGCCCGCCGGGGTTCAAGGGATCCAGCACGACGCTGAGCACCTTGTTCAGGCTCAAGGCGCTGCCGATGAAGGCCGCGTCCTCTTTAAACCACTCCACCACGTCAATGCGCTCACCGTGCAGTTCCCGTGAAATCGTCTGGATGCGAATGCCACGCATCCCCACGCACGCGCCCACCGGATCCAGGCCAGGTTGACGCGCGAAAACAGCCACCTTAGAACGCGCGCCGGGCTCACGGGCAATTGCTTTGATCTCGACCTGCCCGGCGCGAATTTCTGGCACTTCCAGCTCCAACAACCGGCGCAGCATTAAGGGGTGGCTGCGGCTGACAGAGATTTCTGGCCCACGCGGGGAACGACGCACTTCCAGCACATACACGCGAATCTTCTGGTGCAGCGTATACCGCTCGCCAGGAATCTGTTCTTTGCGCGGCAGGTGCGCTTCTTCCGTGCGCTCCAAATGCAGCGTTACCCCTTGCGGAGTGACCGATTGAATGGTGCCGATGATGATTTCGTTTTCCTGCCGGCTGACCCGATTAAATTGACTCTCGCGCTCAGCCTCCCGCAAGCGTTGCGTGATGACCTGCTTGGCAGTTTGCGCGGCAATCCGACCGAAGTTGTGCGGCGTGACGTCCACCATCAGCAACTCGTCCAATTCCACATTGGGCCGCTGCTTGCGGGCAGTCTGGAGAGAAATTTGTAAGGCAGGATCCTCAACCGTATCCACCACGATCTTCTCCAGGTAAATATGCGCCAAACCGGTTTCCAGGCTGATTTCAGCCGTAACGTTCTGCGTGCTGGCGACTTTCCAGTCCCGCCGGTAGGCCGTTACCAACGCCGCACGTACCGCATCCAAAACGATCTCTTTTGGCAAGCTATATTCGGCACAAATTTGGTTAAATGCTAAGGCGAATTCGCTCTTCATTAAAAAATTGCCCCTTCAAAATTGCCTTTGACGTTCCATCCATTACGATTTACAAAGAAAAGTGGGGAGTTTCCCCACTTTTCCGAGTGCCTAAAAAAGCGCGAGTATGAGTCTATGAAGGCATTATAACATAATCTCAGGCTTTAGGCAAGGTTTGTTCTTATCGCCCATTGTGTTATACTTACTTGGCTGAGTTAAAAAACTTGGCCGTGAGTTCCTAATCCACAGACGTCGGACACAACGAGAATGTACCGACATTATATAACGTACCGCATAAAAAACTTTGTGGTTAGGTCTTAAAAAGGTGGGAAAATTGGTCTTAAGTGATGATTCATCCAATGCGGTTTTGCACATACGGCGATGCATAGAAAATTTAAACAGTCCTAATCCACGGCAACGTTCTCACACAGTCCAGGAATTAGGCCAACTCAGGGCGGCAGAAGCCGTCCCCGATCTGATCACCCTGCTTCAGGACGATCTCAATACCTATGTACGCAGCGCCGCCGCCGAGGCGTTAGGGCACATCGGCGATGTGGCGGCCGTCTATCCCCTGATGGATGCCCTGCACGACCCATGTACGTTTGTGCGGCGCGCAGCCGTCATTTCGCTGGGGCAGTTACAGGCCAAAGAAGCGCAAGGCGCGCTCCTCCAAGCTCTAAACGACCCCAATTTCTATGTGCGGCGCGCGACCATCAACGCCATTGGGAAGTTAGAGGTGCAAGATATGGGCGCCGTGTTGCTGCCGCTGCTCAACACACCCGATCCCCGCATTCGCCGCACCGTCATCACGGCGCTGCGGCGGCTCAACTATCGAGCCGCCATTCCCCACCTGATTGCCATGCTGGACACCTATCTCGTTTCACCTCTGCCGCGCGATTTGCCCATCGTCAAAATCCTGGTGATGGCGCTGGCCGATCTCCGGGCGCACGAGGCGACGCCGACGCTCATTCACGTCGTTCAGGGGTACGTGGGAGGACGGTCGCTCGCGGCCCTGGCGCTCGGCAAGATTGGAGGACCGCAGGCCGGGCCGGTGTTGCTCGAGTCCCTTTCGGACAAAAGCCTCAATCTCCAGATGGCGGCGCTCAAAAGCCTGGGACTGTTGAAGTACCAACCGGCAGCGCCGACCGTGCGGAATTACCTTAGCGCCGCTGACCCGCGCCTGCGGCGCGCCGCCGCGCTCACCCTCGGGCATTTGCAGGATGTCCAGGCTATTCCGCTGCTGTTGAGCCTGGCCCACGAGGATGTCAGTTCTCTGGTGCGCCCGGCTGCTGTGGAAGCCCTGGGATTGATCGGAAGCACGCAAGCGCTCCCGGCTCTCTTGCCGCTGGTCAATGACGCCAATGCCTACTTGCGTGCGGCGCTCGTCGGCGCTCTGTTGAACATAGACGGCAATCGCCCGCAGGTGAAGCTGGCATTGGAAAAACTCGCGCAGGACAGAGTGGAGCATGTGGCAACCACGGCCCGCAATGCCCTGGAAACTTATGGCACCGGCAGCGAAGCCACCGATAGCGAAACCCCGGTCAAGCCGGTATCCTGGTTGCGTAAACTCTTAAGACTTCCCCGCACAGCCTGAGCTTTATTCAGAGAGAAATCCAGATGAAGATTTTGCTCACCGGACACAAAGGCCAACTGGGACGCACCCTGCTCCCGCTCCTGGCTGCGCGCTATGAAGTGCGGGGTATTGACCTGCCGGAACACGACATCGCCAACCGGCTCGCGATTACCCACCTCATCCAGGAGTTCACCCCCGACTTGATCATCAACACAGCCGCCATGACCGATGTGGATGGCTGCACGCGCGATCCAGCCGCCGCCTACCGGGCCAACGGCCTGGGGCCGCAGAACATCGCGCTTGCCGCCGCCGCGAGCGGCGCGGAAGTGCTGCACATCAGCACCAACGAAGTCTTCGACGGCGCAGCCACGCAGCCGTATTGCGAGTGGCAGCCGCGCAATCCCATCAACGCCTATGGACGCTCCAAACTGGCGGGAGAGTGGTACACCGAGCAGTTACTCACCCGCTTTTACATCGTGCGGACGGCGTGGCTCTATGCGGCCGAGGGGCGCAATTTTCCCCACCGCATGATCCAACTGGCCGACGAGCGTGAGCGACTGCGCGTCGTCACCGACGAGATCGCCAATCCGACTTACGTGGTGGACCTGGCCGCCGCGATTGTGCAGCTCATCCAGACCCATGCCTATGGCCTCTATCACCTGGTCAACGCGGGAACGGCCTCCCGCTACGAATTTGCGCAGGCGATTATGGCGCTGAGCGGACGCAAGCACATTCTGCTGGAACCCATCACTTCGGCGGAATTTCAACGCGCCAGCACGCCGCCTCTCTATGTTCCTCTGGCGAACAACGCAGCGGCGGCGCTGAACATCCAACTACGCCCGTGGCAAGACGCGCTGGCGGATTTTCTGGCGCAGACCGGCTATCGTGAGAATTGACAATCCCTACAGTTGTGGTAAACTCCTTGCTACCCAGGGTTCTGGGGCTGTAGCTCAGCTGGGAGAGCGCTACAATCGCACTGTAGAGGCCAAGGGTTCGAATCCCTTCAGCTCCATAGGAGGGCAACCTCCTGAAATTGACAAAGTATCAAGATGGGCCTGTGGCGCAGCTGGGAGCGCGCTTCAATGGCATTGAAGAGGCCAAGGGTTCGAATCCCTTCAGGTCCACACAAACACACATCCCCCCAAATGGGGGGATGTGTGTGTTAAAGAAGATGCAGGCCAACGCTTATTCGTCGTACATCATGCCGCCCGGCATGTCCAATGTCACTACTTCGCCATGCAGATTGATCACTATCTTGAAGCCCATCATCCCCAACCATTGGCGCGTCTCTGCCGGCATACCGGTTGTCACCAACTGCTCTACATTGCTGTCCATTTGGGCAATCGCCGTTTCAATCGCGGCTTTCGTAAAAAGGTCATCCTTGCCCAAATATTGCAACATTCCCGCCACCACTGCTTCCTTATTTTGCAAGACACCTTCTTGCATAGCGCCGACGACCTGAAGATCTACTTTGGATGCCGGAATGTGGCGTAGAAAGCCGGCGTCATCCACCACATAATGCGGAACGTCGCCGATATAAGCTACTGACGCTACCTGATTGGCTTCATCCACCACCAGGCCTTCAAAGATCGCGTATTGCATCACTCATCCTCTTTTAGTTATTTGCTGCTATACTCAAGGTATCCACTTAAACTCAGGCATAGTTTAATCTGGCTCTGTGTCAACAATCGTACCAGATTTCACATGAAATGCCAACCATAAATAAAGGAGATTATCTGTGAACACTCTGCCCCCTGTGGCTGTCATCACCGACTCCGCCGCCTGCATCCCAGAGGCGCTGCGCGCGCAGTATCACATTGACACGGTGCCCTTCTATGTTCATATTGGACAGCAGTCCTATCTTTCAGGGGTGGACTTGCAGCCTGAAACTTTTTTCACCCGGCTGCGCGCCGAGCCGGACGTGGCCGTGAGCACCGGCGCGCCGCCGATAGAAGCTTTCCTTTCCATCTACCGCAAGGTATCCACCTGGGCCAAAGCCGCCGTCTCGATTCACATCGCCGGCAAGCAGAGCAATACTTACAATGCGGCAGAACTCGCCAGCCGCGAAAGTCCCATTCCGGTCGTGGTGATTGACAGCGAGACAACGGCAATGGCGGAAGGATTCGTCGCTCTCGAAGCGGCGCGGGAAGCAGCCAACGGCAATCCGCTTGAGCAGGTAGTTGCCAAGGCTCGCGCCGTCGTGCCCAACGTTGGGGTGTTTGCATTGTTGGAAAGCGTGACATTTGCGCTGCGCGGGGGACGGTTGGGCGGCGCGGCGCGGGTGGTGGGCGACTTTCTCAAGATTCAGCCTCTGGTGAGCGTGCAACATAACCGCGTCAGCCTGTGCGGCCAGGTGCGCCGACGCAGTAAAGGGCTTAAGGCGCTGCTTGATAAGATAGTGGATGAAGTGCGTGACGCCCCCACCCATTTGGCCGTCCATTACGCCGAAGACGAAGCGGAAGGATGTACTTTTCTGGACGAATTGAAAACCCGGATCAACTGCGTGGAACATCACCTGACCCGCGTGCCGATTGAGTTGGGGGCGCACGCCGGGCCGGGCGTCATTGGCGTCGCGTATTACGCAGAAAGAGAACCCACGGGCATTAAACAACAGTTGAACCGGCTCACGGAATACGCCAAAGAAGCCATCCGCTCGCGGCTGCCATCGTAGATACGGCATCATGCGCATGAGTTTCCCCCGCCTGTTGCCACGAAATTTTATTGCTACACAGGATGGCATGGCGCAAAACCCAAAATATCCCAAAATATCCCAAAATATCCCAAAATAGATGAACAAGCTGGTTTGGGAATTGATAGATATTTCCAATCCTTGTCATCCATCCAGTAAAAGCTACACTGCCTGTCTATGCCAACACCTTTTCAACATCTGGTCTATGCCCAGGGGATTTTACATGATCCCGGCCTGCCCTCAGAACTGAAGGCGTGCCTGGAAGACCATCTCTGCACGTTTTTCCTGGGGAATACGGCCGCCGACGTACAGACGCTCACCGGCCAGCCGCGCGTCGAAACGCATTTCTATCACCTGGCGGATATCGGAACGGTGCGCCCGGTGGAAGTGCTGTTGACGACCCATCCCCAGCTAGCGCGCCCGCGTCACCTGAAACCGGCCCACGCCGCCTTTATCAGCGGCTATCTGACGCACTTGATCTGGGACGAGCTATGGGCCGCGCAAATCTTCCTCCCCTTCTACGTGGAAGCTCCGGAATGGCCCGACCGCCACAATCGCAATTTGCACCACAACGCCCTGCGCACACTCCTTGATCGGCAGGCTGAAGCGCTGTTGCGCGCCCGGCCTTGCCTCGGTGCGTGCATTCGATCCGCAACACCGTACCGTTGGCTGCCTTTCGTAGCGGATGACGCGCTCGCCCGCTGGCGGGACTGGCTGGTCATTCAACTGGAAGACCCGACGAAGGTGGAAACCGGTGCCGTCTTCGCCGGGCGGATGGGGGTGAGCGTGGCAGAATTTGAGGACGTCATCACCCGCGTGGCGCAAGGCCGCTACGCCGAGCCGCCCCCCGGTCTTGACGCCGCCCTCGCCGCCTTCGAGCAGTCTGCCTACGCGGCCAGTCTCCACACGTTACGACAATACTGGAAGCCAAAATGACAGATTTTGTGGGACACGGATAAACACGGACGAACACGGATTTTTAAATGTTTGTCCGTGTTTCCCGTGTCATCCGTGTCCTATTAGCTTTTGAATGCTCTACCCACCGCGTCGCAGTCGCAGCCCGTTGAGGATAACGGCCAGCGACGCGCCCACGTCGGCCACAATCGCCATCCACAACGTCGCCGCGCCGGCAGCGGCGAGGCCGAAGACCAGCGCCTTGATCCCCAATGCAAAAACGATGTTGCCTTGAATGGTCTGCTGCGTCCGGCGACTGAGGGCGACCAGGAAGGGCAATTGCCGTAAATCATCCCCCATCAACACGATGTCTGCCGTCTCCATCGCCTGCTGCGACCCTGCGCCGCCCATCGCAATCCCCACCGTCGCCTGAGCGAGCGCGGGAGCGTCGTTCACGCCATCGCCCACAAACGCTATCCCGGCGAGTTGCGAGTTAGGAGTTAGGAGTTGCGAGTTAGGGGGTGTGGGTTGTGGATTCTGGGTTGTGAGGACAGTCTCCTCCTCTCCCTGCAACTCGCGGAGGATACGCACCTTGTCTTCAGGCAACAAATCCGCGCGCACTTCGTCTACGCCGAGCTGTCGCCCAATGGCCTGGGCCACGCCTATGCTGTCGCCAGTGAGCATGACGGTGTGGATAGCGTGATGTTCACGCAGCGTCGCCAATACTTCCCGGCTTTCGGGACGCGGCGCGTCGGCCACAGCGAACACGGCACACACCGCTTCTGGGCTTTCCGCCGCGCCCTCGTGACTGACCAGCATAACGGTCTTGCCGTCGGCGGCGAGCCGCTCGGCTTCTCCGCAGATGGCATCGGTATGCGGCACGCGGTCGTCAAAGTACGGGTGGCTGGCGACGGTGACGCGCTTCCCGTTGACCCGCCCGGTGATGCCGCGCCCGGCCAGGATGGCGACGTCATCGGCGGGCGGCACGGCGATTTGCCGCGCCTGCGCCGTCGTGACCACCGCCTGCGCCAGTGGATGCGACGACTGCGCTTCCACCGCCGCCGCGTATTGCAAGCCATTGCGGCAGCCCGGCTCGGCGCACACATCCAGCACGTCGGTGGCGACGGGACGGCCCACCGTCAACGTGCCGGTCTTATCGAAGGCGAAAGTGCGCACGCGCCCCAACGCCTCCAACGCGCGCCCGCCCTTGACGAGCACGCCCCGTCCCGCCGCGTTGGTCAGCGCGCTGACGACGCTCACCGGCGTGCTGATGACCAGCGCGCACGGGCAGGCGATCACCAGCATCTGCAAGGCGCGCACCAGCCAACCGTGCGGCCCGCCAAAGGGCTGCGCGAACAGCAGCGGCGGCACGATTGCGATCAACAGCGCCGTTATGGCGACCGCCGGCGTATACACACGCGCAAACCGTTCCACCGTCCGCTGCACCGGTGACTGCTGCGCCTGCGCCTCCCGCACCAGCGCGATCATGCGGCTGAGGGTATTGTCGGCGGCCAGTCGCGTCACTTCCACCTCCAGCGCGCCGAAGGTGTTGACCGTCCCGGCAAACACCGCGTCGCCGGGCGACTTGTCTACCGGTACGCTTTCCCCGGTGATGGCGGCCTGATCTACCGCGCTCTGCCCGCCGCGCACGACGCCGTCCACGCTCACCCGGTCGCCGGGCCGCACGCGCACCCGCTCGCCGACTTGCAGGCTTTCGACGGCGATTTCTTCCGTGGAACCGTCGGCGCACAGCCGTAGCGCGGTCGGCGGAGCCAGCTCAAGCAGGCTTTCCAGCGCGCCGCGCGCCCGTTCGGCGGCGTAACCTTCCAGCGCCTCGCCCAGCGCGAAGAGAACGACCACAATCGCCGCCTCTGCCCACTCTCCGATAAAGATCGCGCCGGTGACGGCAATCACCATCAGCGCGTTGATGCCGAGGCTGCGAGCGACGAAGACTTCCTGGAAGGCGTGGCGCGCCACCGGGTAGCCGCCGACCAGGATCGCCAGCGCAAAGGGTATCCATGCCCAGGGATCAGGCAAACTGGCGACACTCAGGCCGATGCCCATCAATGTCAACAGCCCGGCTACCGCCGTTAAGACGGTGTCGCGCTGAGAAAGCATAAAGCGAACGAACAGGTTGGCCGAACGGCGGGATTCTCGCGCCAGGATGTGCCCGGTATCCGCGACGATACGCACTACCGAAGCATCATCAAAATCCGGCGTGGTCAGCCATACGGTCAGTTTGCCGGTGACATGATCCACCAGGCAGTTCTCCACGCCTTCCAACTGTCCAACGGCAGCTTGAATCCGCCCGGCACAATCTATGCAGGCCAATCCTGCGACTTTGTAGGTGCGTGTGGTCAATGGAAACCTCCTTGATAACAGGATTTACGGAATGATAGGATCAAGAATCCGTTCCATCCGTTGAATCCGTTGACTAAAAATTGAACCGCTGATGTATGAGTAGTTGTTCATATATTAACTTACAAAAAGACGGAACACGATGCAGCGCGTTCCGTTTTTAGGCGTGTTGAATGTGTTCCAGCCCTTGCCGGTAAAGATCGTAGATGTGCTGGTCGTCCAGCGAATAGTAGACGTGCCGTCCCTGCTTGACGGCTTTGACCAGCCGCATCTCCCGCAGGGTCGCCAGTTGGTGCGAGATGGCCGATTGGGTCATGCCGAGCAGCGCCGTCAGCTCATGCACGCACAGTTCAGACTGCACGAGCGCGGCAATGATGCGCACGCGCGTCGGGTCGCTGAGCGCCTTGAAGGTTTGCGCCAGTTGCTCGGCGAGGGGCGTTGTCAGGGCGCAAAGGGTCTGCCCATCCGCAGTGGATAGGCGACCATTGCACGCAGTCAGTCTCGATGGAGATTCCACTGGGTTAACTCCTATCCTATATATGAATGAATGCTCATATATTACCTCAAAAAGGAAAGTTTGTCAAGCAAAAAGAAAACGTGAGGCTGACCGGGAGTCAGCCTCACGTTTGACGTTTGACGAGACTGTTTATCGCCCGCCGCCCGCGCAGGCGCAGGCGCAGGCGCACCCGGCGCAGGCGCAACTGCGTCCGCCGCCCCCGCCGCCGCCGCTGCTGGTGGAGGCTTTCGCCAGCGCCTCGAAGATGTCGCCGGTGATGCGATCTGCGCCGCTGAGGTCAATGAAGCCGCCTTTCACGCCGGGGGCTTTCAACGAGCCGGGCAGAATCGCGCTGGCCAACCCGCCCATCGTGTTTTCCGCCCAGCCGGCGAAGGAGCCGGCCACGTCGCCGGCGGTGGTGCGCCCACCTACCGCCGGCTTTGAGCTGCCTTTGCCTAACGACGGCGCGCTCAATCCGCCGCTATGGATGTGATGGTGGGGCCGCACCCACATCGGCCAGTAGTTGTAGCCGCGATGGGTCATCACGGTGGGATAGGAGTCGTTCATCATGACCCAGGGCAGGTACTTGTCCAGGTATTGCTCTCGTTGTTCGATTTCGCCGATGGCCTGCGCCTGCTCCATCGCGCGCGTCATCACCCGCCGGTAGTAGTCCTGCGTGTCGGAAAGGTCGAAGCCCTTCATCTTGGCGACCGTGATCTCAATCAGCCCTTTCATCGCACTGCCGAAGTCTATGTTTTTGACCGTCTCGCCGGGATGATTTTCAATCAGGTGGAGAAAACCCTCCTCGTACGGATGAATGACCGTGCCTTTGCGCTGCGCCGCATTGCGCCAGAATTCCCGCCGTTCTTTGGCCGAGCTGTCTTTCACTTGCCCCACCGTGCGGAACTCTTCCACCACTTCAACTTTCAGCGGGTTATCCTGCACCTGACGCAGCAGCCCCTTCTCCAACATCCCGAAGATGACCAGGGTGAGCACTTTGTTGAGGGGCATTTCTAGCAGAACTGCCGCTTCCGGTGGAGTCAGTCCGCGTTTGATGCCGCCGCCTTCCACCTGGGCGACGGCCGGCAGGTAGGTCTTGCGGCGTTTCTTCAGCGAGGTCTCGTTGATGATGATCAAGATGACAAACGCCGGCAGCGCCAGCAAGATAAGGAACGGCACGGCGAACACCAGCAGCCCGATGACGCCCAGCAAGATCACAAACAGCGAAATGCCGGTGCCGCCGGTGAAGCGGAAGAACAGGATGCCAAACAGGAACACGCCGCCCATCCCGAGGAAGAAGAATGTTCCCGGGTTTTCAACCAGCCACTTATTCGCCAACTCAAACAAGGACATCTGCACGACCTGGGTCATTCCCGTTTTCGGGAAGGACACCCCTACCAGGTGCGCGCTCGTTGCCGCTTTATCGGTCCACTGCCAGATCGCCGCCGCGCGGCCCTGGTACAGCACCTTGTTGGTGAACGGCTCTTTTTGATAGAGCACATCGTCGGGATTGATGCCTTCCAGCATGTAAATAGCGATGTTGATCTTCCCCGTCCCCTGCACCGAAGCGGCGTCAAACCACGTCGGCGTGATTTGTAACGAGGCGTAGTCCTTGCGGGTGGTGTCCTGATACACCAGATGGGGCATCGTACACTCGAAGTGCAACGTGCCGCGCCCGCCGCTCGGAATGGCCTGGCTGCCCAGGTGAACTTCCACGCCGGTGCCGATATATTCGGATTTGTAAATCTGCTTCAAGCCCACGCCGTTGATGGATGCCTTCATATTGCCGATGTTGTAGTCCTTATGCGGCAGGCCGATATCCACAACGTCAATCGTGCTGCCATAGTTCTCAAACGTGATGTCGTAGACTATTTTGACCGATGCATCCGCCTGGACGTAAACCTGCATTTTGAGTTCCGGCACGGCGAAGCGGTAACTCTGCGCTGCCGCCGGATGGCTGAAAGTCATCAACCCCATCAACAAAATGACCCCAGCGATAAGACGTAACCCACGTTTCGTTTTCATTAGATACCCCCGACTTTCATGCTTATTTCTCAACGGATTCAACGGATTTAACGGATAGAAAATCCGTTGAATCCGTTCCATCCGTTGAGGCTTATCTAGTTCACCGCCCGCCGCCGGCGCAAGCGCAGGCACAGGCGCACCCGGCGCAGGCGCAGGCGCAACTGCGGTGATAGCTCCCGCCGCTGCTGCGATAGCCGGATGACGACCGGCTGACCGGCGCCGGTTTCTTCAAGCTGCTCGGCATGATCGCGCCGGCTATGCCGCCCATGGTCGTTTCCGCCCACCCGGCAAAGGAAGCGCTCACGTCGCCAAAGGTAGGGCTGATACGGCTTTTGGCGGTGCTGACGGCGGGCGCTTTCGGCGCGGCGCTGGCGGCGCTCACGCCTTTTGCCACACCGCCGCCGGCGTGAATCGTGCGCGCCCAACGCGGCCAGTAATGATGGTTTCCCACCATCAGGACGGAGCGGTACTCTTTATCCAACATCACCCAGGGCAAATGCTTGTCCAGGTATTGCTCGCGCATCTCCAGTTCGCCGATGGCGGCGGCCTGCTCCATCGCTCGCGCCACGACGCGGCGGTAGTAGTCCTGCGTGTCGGAGAGGTCAAAGCCCTGGAGCTTTTCCGCCGTATCCTTGACCAGCGCCTCCATCGGCTGGACGACTTCCAGTTTGTTCAACGGCTTGTCGGGATTGGCCTCAATCAAATCGAGGAAGGGGTCTTCGTACTTGTGGATGACGACGCCTTTTTGCTGGGCCGCCTCGCGGCGTAGTTTGCGCTGCGCCACAACGTCGTCCTGCTCGGCGGTATTTCCCCGGAATTCTTCAACGACTTCTACCGTCATGGGGTTGTCATCCGTCTGCCGGATCAGGCCCTTTTCCAACATCCCAAAGATGACGAAGGTGAATACCTTGTTCAGCGGCAATTCCAGAACGACGGCGGCTTCCGGCGCAGTCAGCCCGCGTTTGATGCCGCCGCCTTCCACCTGGGCAATGGGCGGCAGATAGTTGGGCTTGGGCGGTTTCGCCATTTGGACGAAAAACCAAACCGTTCCCCCCATGATGGCGAAAGGCATAATGACGGGCACGCAAGTGGTCAAAAAGCCCAAGACCACCGCTATCGCGCCGACGAGCCACTTCCCCAGGAGGTCCCAGAAGGTAATCTCCACCACCGTTGTGCTGCGCTTGGGAAAAGAGACGCCGACCTGATGCGCCTCCGTAGCGCGTGCGTTGACGTATTCCCACAGGGCAACCACCCGCCCGTTTTCTTCAAACTTGTCGCTGAACGGCATGTTCTGATAGAACACTTCATCGGCCAACACGCCTTCCGGCAGGATCACACGGATTTCGATGTTGGAGTTACCCCGCACCGCACTGGCGTCAAACCAGGTCGGCGTGATTTGCAGCGAGGCCTTCTCTTTGTTGGTGGTGTCCGCGTAGACCATGTCGGGCATCACACACTCGAAGTGCAGCGTGCCCTGTTGGTTGATGGGGATAGCGTATGTATCGAGATGCACCTCGACGCCCGTATCAATGTATGAGGACTTGCGGATGTCGGTGAGCGGCTGTCCATCCACCGACGCGCTCATCGTCTGGATGTCGTAATCGTCGTGCGGCAGCCCAATGTCCACCACGTCAATAGCGTGACCGTAGTTTTCAAAGGTGATGTCGTACACAATCCGCGTCGATCCATCTGGCTGCACGTAGACCTGCATTTTGAGTTCCGGCACACCAAACCTGTAGCTCTGCGCCTGAACCATCACCGGCAGCCACAACAGGCTGATGACCAAAAACAACAGCGCAACCTTACACATTCGCGTCTTCATAGGGTCCTCTGTGAGTAGCCACAGAGTCACAGAAGTCACAGAGAAAAAAAGAAATCTCTGCGCGCTCCGCGCACTCTGCGGTGAAAAGAGCTACATCTGCGCCCATCCCGTCGGTTCGCGGGGACAGTCGGCGGCGCAGATGGTCAGGCCGGGGCAGAAGTTGCAGCGCGTCGAGCCTTCCACCCGCTCGCGGTACTGGCGGAACACGGGGGCGTCCCAGATTTGCTCCCACGGATCGTGCAGCAGGTCGCCAGCGCTCTGGTACGGTCCGCGCGGCGGGATGACGCGCACACCGCCGACGCCATCCGGCTCGACGCGCACGGCAATATCGCCGGAACAACGCGGCCCGGCCTGAATCTGCGCGGTCAGCGGGAACGCGGGGTTGCGCTGCACCGGCGGATCCCAGATGAAGTGCGCGTGGGCGCTCTCCGTCGCCTCTTCGACGATGGCCGCCACCTGCGTCATGGCCTCCGCCGTAAAGATTCCGTCGCGCGCGGCCAGTTCCGCGTCCGTCGTCACATACGCGACGAAGGAAAGGTTGTCGGCGCCCAGCGGCAGCAGCGCCGCCACCGTCTCTTCCAGCGTGTAGAGGTTGGCCTGTACCAGCGGGACTTCGGCCACGGCGCACACCTGATTGGCTTCCAGCCACGCCAGGACTTCCAGGGCGGCGGCGTGTTCCCCGGCGCCGCAGAGTTGATCGTGCAGGGCAGCGTCGGGTGTGGCGTAGAGGAACGTGACGTGATCCACTCCCGCCGTTCGCAGATCGGCGAGCAGCGTCCCCTCACGCAAGTCGCTGGCGCGGCCCCGCACCCCTGCGATCATCCCCAAATCCTCGGCGCGTTCCACGGCGCGGATGAGGTGCGCCGGTTCCGGGTGCTCCGGGGCGAGGATGGTGGCGTGCGGAATCCCCACAGTCCACAGTCGATCCAGGATGGGAACCAGCGTCTCCGGCGGTGCGAGCGGCACGGACGCCTGAAGCGGGGCAATCAGTTCTGTCCCGTGCGGCGAAACGTCGGCGTCTTCCAGATTGTAGACGGGGTACTCGTCGCTGGGGGTGATGACTTCAGTGATCAGCGCGTTGACCTGGGCAATATCCTGCCGCATCACGTCCCTGGATGCGCCGCGGAAGCGCGCGCTCAAATCGTGCAGGATCGCGTCTTCTCTCTTGCCTTCCAGCAGTCCCTTGGCGATGACCACGCCGGACTGGGTGAGCCGGGCGGCCGCGCGCGCGTTGGCAATCAACATCCCCGTGTGATCCCGCTCCACCCGCAGGTGAAAACGCACGTAGCGCCCTTCCGCCTCTTGCAGCGCGTGATACAGTCCCGGCGGCACCGGCGCCAGCGCTCCGCGCCTGATCGTGAATAACTTTTTAAGCCAATTGGTAGCCATGGTTACCTCCTCCAAAAATAACAGGATTTACGGAATGATAGGATCAACAATCCATTTCAAATAGCGTTGAACATTAGGAAATATTCCTCACTCGCCACTCCTCACTCCTCACTCCTCACTCCTCACTCCTAACTCCTAACTCGCATATTTCCGTTCAAACAACGTGGGGTCATACGGCGCGCGGCGACCGGGGCAGGTTTCGCGCGGGCAGAGTTGGCAGCTCTCGAAGCTCTCCTCGGTGGGGAAGCGGATGCCGGAGACGCTTTTGTTGGGGATCATCAAGAAGCTATCGGTCAGTTCTACGCCAATCGCGGCCTCCGGGTCGCCGAGCAGCGTAAACAGTGGGCGCTGCTCCTGGATGGGCCAGTCGGCCAGCGAGCCGGGACTCATCATCGCCGTGCGTCCCAGTGAATAGCAGTCGTTCAGGTGTTGGTTCAATGCCTGGATGGCCGTCCGCAAAGCCATCTCTTTGACGGCGTCGGCCCAAAAACGATGCACCATGTCGTCAAATGCCTGCGCCCAATCATCCAGTTCCCGCCCGCAGGTGATGACGTAGGCGAAGACGCGGTGCGCCACGTCCAGATTGACGCGCAGCACGCGGCTGGTAAACCTCACCCCTTCGATGATCACCGTATCTTCGGTTTTGGCCTCGATGAAGGCGAGCTTGTACAACGCTTTGGGCCGGGCGATGGTTTCCGCCTCGGCGGCCAGGCGCGCGAGTTCCGCCACGTACTTACTGCCCTCCTTGATGCGCAAGCGCGCCTGCAAAGCGGGCAAATCGGGGACAAATGGAATAGAATCCAGGATAAAATGTTGTGGTTGCAATAAGTTCATATTGAAAGCCTCAGATTCGTATAGATTCGTGTAGATCGGTGGTTAAATTATCGTCCCTCTGCTGCGCCCGCCACAACCGTGCTCCACGGCGGAATGTCCGGCGCGCGCCTCGCGTTCCAGCCGGCAGCCGCCGCCGCACATCGCCAGATCGGGGCAATCGCGGCAGACTTCCGGCAGACGGGCGGCTTCCGGATCGCGCTCGCGGTCGCGGAAGCTGCAGAACAGCGCGCTGTTCCAGATGGCATCCCACGGATCGGTGAGCAGGTTGCCCGCCGCCACGTAGTACGACTGGCACGGCAGCACGTCGCCGTTTGGCTCGACGCACATCGAATACTCGGCAGCATTGCATCGCTTGGGCGCGAGGTCGAACTCCAACGGCGAAAAGCGGCAGTAGTCCGTCACCGTGTACCACAGGAAGCGCATCCCCAGGTCGGCGGCGCGGTCGCGCACACCGACGAGCAGGCCCGCCAGTGCCTCGGCCGGGAGCGCGTCGGGGTCAGCCATGCCGCCGCCCGCGTAAATCATGCCGTTCATAGCGAAGGTATGCAATCCCAGATCGTGCAAGAACTCTACAATCTCGACGGCGTGATCGCGGTTACGTTGCGTGAGGGTGGTGTTGGTGATCGTGTGCAGTCCGCCCATCAGCGCGTTCTGGATGCCGCGCACGGTTTCGTCGAAGGACGTGGCCCCTGTCATCGTGTTGTGGACGGCGGCGCGGCTCGATTCCAACGTCACCTGGACGTGGTTCAACCCGGCGACGGCGAGATCGTCCACCAACGCAGGGTCGGCCAGCCGACGCCCGTTGGTGTTCATCCCCACGATTTGCCCGCGCGCGTCGGCGTGGCGGATGAGGGCGGGCAGGTCAGGGTGGAGCGTCGGCTCGCCGCCGGTGAGGATGACGTGCGGCACGCCGATGTCCGCCAGGATGTCGAGGACGCGGAACCAGTCATCCCGCGCCAGGGAGTGCATGGGGAAGCGGCCCGGCTCGTTGTAGCAGTGGGGGCAGGCGTTGTTGCAGGCGTAGGTGAGGGCGACATCCACTTTGAAGGGCGCGCGCACCGGCGTGCTGAACCCCGGCTTGAAGTTGACCAACGAAGCGACCGCGCACGTCGGACAGCCCTCGGCGGTGCGAAAGCGGGCCACCATGTCGTACATCGCCGCCACCTCGCGCCGGAGCTGTGTCTTATCTACGTGGGAGAAGCGCCGCCGGATGTGTTGCTGCGCCTGTTCCGGCGGCGCGCCGTCGAGCGCGAGCTTCGCCATTTCCGCCGCCGTCGCGTTGAGGTGGATGACCTCGCTCACGTCCACGAACAGCACGCCCGCGCCGTCCGGCTCAACACGCAGGTGAATGCGCCGACGGCCGCCCTCCAGCGCGATAGGGTAGGTGTAGAGTCCGGGCGCCGGGGACGCGGGGACGCCGCCGTCCCACAGGCCGCGCCACTCCGCGCGCAGCGTATTCCAGAGAGTTTGAGGCGACATTTTCTCAAATCTTTGTCAGCAGATTGAGCAGATTAAGCGGATTTTCGGTCGGCTGACAGTGTGTAATCTGCTAAATCCGCTTAATCTACTGATAGAATTGAGCCGACCCTACCATTTGGGTGCTTCCTCAATCTGGTACGAGGCGCCGCAGTAGGGGCAATCCACGAAGATCGCGCCGGCTTTGACGAGGAGGTTTTCCTTGCTCAACGCGCCGCCGCAGGACTGGCACTTCATCTGTTCCAGGTGAACGTCGCCGGTGAGGTCAATCTTCTGGACGTGCGTCACCTGCGTTTGGGTCGGGCGCATCCGCATCATGTAAATGAGCGCGCCGGCCGCGCCCCACAGCACCACGCCGATAACCAGCCGGACGAGTTCCCCCTGCATCCCGACGATGAAAATCAAGCCCAGAAATAACAGGGCCGCCGCAATGATGTAAACAACGGTTTTCATAGTAAAATTCTCCCGATCAGGCTCAAAGTAGCAATGTGTTTCCAGTATAGCTTAACCCCTAAGAGAGTCAAAAAGAAAAAGTAGGAAACAGGAACGGCCAGTTTGCACTAAATTTTTAGGCAAGTCCGCGTTATGATTCAAATCATTTTCGTGGTATGATAGGGAGGGAGGCATCCTGTGGATCTTCAAGCATGGCAATCATTTATTGAACGCCTGGCGAATATTTACCAACAAAGTGAGAGACTTTCCTGGCAGGTGGCCCTCCAGAAGGTACTCGCGTTGTTTGCTGAAGTGTGCCATACTGAAGAAGCCGCCATTCTGGTGGTGAATGAGGTTGCTTCTCCGCTGATCTGCATCGCGCTGCCGCAAAATGCCCCCATCTTGCCGGGTGAACTCCGGGCGCACGCGGAGTTGTGGCAGACCCTCCTGGCTGCGCCGGAAGGACATAGCGTCTGGCACCCGGAACGGCAGATTCCGGTGTGGGTACAGCCGGTTCCACCGCAATCCACCGGCCCGCGCATGGCGTTAATCTTCCTGGCCGATCCGACGGCGGCGCCGTCGGCGCTCCTGGCGCAGGGGGCGGCGTTGATCACCCCGCTGGTACAAAACGCGCAGTTGCAGATGGCCGAGCAACACCGCGAGCTGATTCAAGCCAACATCGCGCTGGCGCAGACGTTGGATCCCAACCAGGTGTTGGACCAAACCCTGGAGCACGTCAAACGCATCATCCCGCACGACGCCGGTTGTCTGCTCTTGTTAACCGGCGAGACGCTGGTAGCGGCGCGCTGGCACGGTTATGAATACTTCGACGCCGAGTCGGTAGTCGGCGCGCTCCGCTTGCCGTTGGATAATCCCCACATTCACCGTATGCTGACCTCTCGTGAAGCGCTCCTGGTTATGGATGTTGGGGAAGACCCCCATTGGATTGTATTCGCAGGGTTGGAATGGATTCGTTCTAATGTGATGGCGCCCATCATTGCGCAGGAAAACGTCATTGGCGCCATCAGCCTGGATAGCGCAGCGCCACATGCATTTACCCTGAGTGACGCGCGGTGGCTAAAGATGTACGCGGACTCCGTTGCCATCGCCATTCAAAATGCCCGGTTGTACCAGAACGCGCAGAAGCAATCGGAAGAGACCGCCTTGCTCTATGACGAATTAAAGCGGCGGCAAGTTTACGTCGAAAGCCTCAACACCGTGATTTCCGCCGTCAACTCCGCCATCAACCTGGATGAGGTTTTGCAAATTGGCCTGGAAAAGGCCATCCACATCAGCGGCATGGCGCGCGGCGCCATCTGCCTGCTGGCGCCCAACGACACAGAACTGTCGTTGCACGTCCAGCAAGGGTTTGCGCCAGAGGGATTGGACGTCGCCCAGATCTGCCGACTGGGGCAAGGAATCACGGCGCAGATCAAACCCACCGCCAATGAAGAGCGGTACACCCATCCGACAAGCCCGCCAGCGCACATCAGCCTGCCGCTGATGGCGGAGAACCAATTGGTTGGTGTGATGAATCTGGACGCGCCCCACAAGCAAGCCATTTCCCCCGAAGCGCAGCAGTTGTTGAGCGCGATTGCCGATCAACTGACGCTGGCCGTACAACGCAGCCTGTTAGCCGCCCAGATGCGCGAGCAACTCCAAACGGTCCACAACCTGTATGAGATCAGCGCGGCGTTTCTCTCCCAATCCAACATTGCCGGTATCACCTTTATCCTGGTGCGAACTCTCTGCAATATGGTGGAAGGCGCGCTCAGCACGGCATTTTACCAGTTGGCCGGCGATCAGTGGACACGCGGGCGCGTCTATACGGCGCGGCGCGCTCCCGCCCTACTGAAGCAGCGTTGGGTGGAAGGGCCAGCCTGGGAAGCGGAAAAGGCATTCCTGGACGCCTGCCACCAGGAGCGGATGCTGGTGCTGGCCAGTCACGCACGCGGGCGAACCCCGCCCACCTGGCCCGAAATCGAAGCGTTGGGCGCCCGGCAAATGCTTTACTTCCCCATCTCCACTCCCGACCATAACCTGTCTTATGTGCTCAACCTCATGCTGTCCCACGACCATCCCCTCGCCGCACACGAATCCAGCCTGACGTGGGCCATCGTCCAGCAGGCGGCGGCGGCCCTGGCGCGCGTGCGTCTGTACGAGCAAAGCCAGAAGAGCGAAAGCCGCCTGCGCGCCATCCTGGAATCCTCCCGCGACGGCATCTTCCTGGTGGGGCACGACCTGACGATTCACTACATCAACGGGCAGGCCCTGCGCCAGCTCAATTTGTCCGGCGACACGACGACGTGGGAAGGGCAGCCGCTCGCCAACGTCATCTCCGCGACGCGCGCGGAAGCCCCGACGTTTGCCGGGTGGCTCATCCACAACGCCGCCAAAGAAGGCCGCAGCACCGAGGAGATGGAATTTGAGACAGCCCACGGGCTGCTGCTCAAACTCCAGCAAACCCCGATCCATTCCAACCACGATCCGAATCCCGGTTCGCTGCTGCTGCTGCGCGACATCACGGAACAACGCGCGTTGGAGCGGATGCGCGACGATCTGCTCTACATGCTGGTTCACGATATGCGCAACCCGCTCTCGGTAATGCAAAACGCCCTGCAAATGCTGGAAGACCCGGAAATGCGGGAAATGAGCGCGGAAATCATCGCAATGGCCCTGACCAACACGACCAAGTTAATGGAACTGGTCAGCATCATCCTCGAAATCAGCCGGGGCGAAGCAGGGCGACTCCGCCTGGCGCCCGAAGCAGTCTACCTGCCCGATTATCTTTACGATCTGGCGCACGCGACAACGCTGGCGCTCCCCGATCTCGATTTTCAGATTATGCTGCCGGACAACGTCCCACTGCTGTGGATTGACATCAACACCATCATTCGCGTCCTGGAAAACCTGTTGAGCAACGCGCGCAAATTCATCCCGAAGGACCATGGCATCATTCGCATCACCGGAACCTATGACGCAGACTGGATGACCCTGGAAATCTACAACAATGGCCCGCCCATTCCACCCAACGTCTACAAACGGCTTTTCCAGAAGTTTGCGGCGGGTGAATACGAAGGACGGGGCTATGGCCTGGGATTGGCTTCCTGTAAGGTTATCGTTGAGGCGCACGGCGGGCAAATCTGGGCGCTGAACCAGCCGGAAGGCGGGGTGTCGTTCTACTTCACCCTGCCCGTCTTCCACGTCCCCGACTTCCCTGACGAAGAAATATGATTTTTTCACCGCAGCGATCGCAGAGAACGCAGAGAAACTATAAAATCTCTGCGTTCTCTACGGTAAAAACGTATCGGGCGGCTTAACCAGCCGCCCGATACTTTGTGTGTGACAGAATCCGTTAAAATCCGTTCCATCCGTTGAGCGGATTAGTGCTTCGGAAAGCGCGTCAACACTTCCACGCGGAGGGGCAATTGTGTCCGCTGCCCCATCTGCAATTCGTGGGGAGACTTGGCTTCGCGGCGCGGCGTCACCAGGACGAACAGCGCCGTCCCCGCCTTCTTGTAGGCCTCGTCCACGTAAGCCTGGCCGAGCAGATACCCGTCTTTGTCCACCGCGCAACTGGTGACGTACCCCGCCACGCTGCCTTTTTCATCCACCAGCCGGTCGAGCTGCTGTGGCTTGGGTTGCCCCTTCTCCGGCACGCGGAAGCGGATGATCTCGGCCTTGCGGGCCGCCTCTTTCTGGATGAACGCCTCCCGCCCCACGAAGAACGGCTTGTAAGTTTTGACGTAGGTGTGGAACCCGGCATCGCCCATGGTGAGATTGAGCGGGCCGGCCATTTCGTGACCGTAGAGCGGCAGGCCGGCTTCGGTGCGCAGGCTGTCGCGGGCGGCCAGGCCACACGGCTTGAGGCCGCGCACGCTGCCCACGTCCAACAACGCGCGCCAGAAATCCGCCAGCCGGTCGGGGTGGACGAACAGCTCGTAGGCAACGCGCTCGCCGGTGTAGCCGGTGCGACTCACGATCACGTCGAAGCCGCCGAGGGTGACGCGCGCGATCCCGGCCCATGGCAGCCCCTTGACGGTCGCCAGGTCGCCCGGCTCGCCGCCCAGCGCCAGCAGAATGTCCCGCGCCTTGGGGCCTTGCAGCGCCAACTCCGCGCGCATGTCCGCGCCGGATGATGGATCGCGCAAGTCGCGCAGGATCACGCTGCCGGACGGACTGGCCCAGCGCACCCAGGGTCGTTCGGGATCGATCTGGACGGCGCCGCTCAGCACGCCGTTGACCCACGCCCAGTCCTTGTCGTTGTTGGCCGCGTTGACGACGACCAGATAGTGGTCTTCCGCCATGTGATAGACCAGCAGATCGTCCAGCGGCATCCCATCCACGCCGAACAGAGCCGAATATTGCGACTCGCCCACTTCCAGCGCGTGTACGTCGTTGACCATGACGAGGTTGAGGAAGGCCGCCGCCTCCGGGCCGCGCGCGTCCCAGCAGCCCATGTGGCTCACGTCGAACAGGCCGGCGGCCTCGCGGACGGCGCGGTGCTCTTCGAGGTTGCTCGTGTACCAGACCGGCATGTCCCACCCGCCGAACGGCACCATGCGCGCCTTCAACTCGCGGTGGATGGCGTGCAGGCGCGTCTGGCGCGGCGCGGCCTCTTCAGGCTCCGTCCACTTGAAGGTCGGCAGCGCGGGACCGGCAATTTCCTTGCGCGCCCATGCGCCGACAAAGTACGGCTTGGTGAACGGCCCGGCTTCCGCTTGCGGCGTGGGCTGCGGCGCGGGAACCGGCCCCAAATCGCGCACGGCGGTGAGGAACGGCAGCCGCCCGAACACGTCGTCGGTGGCCGCGAAGCCGTCCACCAGCGCTCGCAGCCACGTCAGCACGCGCGCGGCCTGGGCGCGCGGCACGTCGAGAGTGTATTGCTCGGCGCTCACGCGGGTGAGATTCCCGGCAGCCATCTCCTTGCCGTCCGCTTCCAGCAGCGTGACCGGGCGCGTTTCGCCGTCCGCCATGCCCGCCGTATTGGAGGGCGTGAGCCAGTCCACAAAGGGCTTGGCCTGCCGCCCAACCAGTTCCAGGCGTTGGTAGGCGCCGGCGGCGTCTGCGCCTTTGAGCGGGTCGTTGAGGTAGTAAAAGTGCGGATAGCCGCTCGACTGCATCACGGGATCGGGCACGCCGGCCTCGGCGGCCAGCGCCGCGATTTCCAGCTTGACTGCTTCCAGCGTGTCGAAATCCACGCGGGTGCGGTAATCCAGGCGCGGCGTGTCGCGGCGCACGAAGCGGTAGGGCTGCGCGGCGTGCAAGAGCTTGCTGATCGCCTGCGCGAGCCGCTGCATTTCCGGCTCCTTCAGGCCGCGCTGCGTGACCCAGGGCGTGCCCATGCGGATGCCGGAGGGGTACGCGGCGGTGGTGTCGCCGGGGATGGTGTTGCGGTTCGCCACGATCCCGGCAAGGTCGAGCAGGTTGGCGGCGGGATCGCCCATCAACGGCGTGCCGTCCGGCCCCTTGATCGGCTTGCAGTCCATGAGGAGCAGGTGGGTGTCCGTGCCGCCGTAGGCCACGCGGACGTCCGCCGCTGTTAGCGCATCCGCCAGGGCGGCGGCGTTGCGCACCGTCTGCTTTTGCAGCTCGGCGAACTGCGGCGTGCTGGCGATTTTCAGCGCCGTCGCCACCGCCGCGATGGTTTCCATGTGCGGGCCGCCCTGGAAACCGGGGAACACGGCGCGGTCGAACTTGGCGCCCAGGTCGGCCTTGTGGGTGATGATGACGGCGCCGCGCGGCCCGCCGAGCGTCTTGTGGGTGGTGAAGGTGACGGCGTCGGCGATGCCCACCGGGCTGGGATACACGCCCGCCAGCACCAGCCCGGCGACGTGGGCGATGTCGGCCAGCAGGTACGCGCCGACCTCGTCGGCAATCTCGCGGAATTTCTGCCAGTCGGGCGCCCACGGATACGACGTGTAGCCGCCGATGATGAGCTTAGGTTTGACGGCCAACGCTTGCTCGCGGATGGCGGCGTAGTCCAGCCGCTCGGTGCGTTCGTCCACACTGTAGGAGACGACGTTGTAGGTTTTGCCGGAGAAGGCGACTTTGCTGCCGTGACTCAGGTGGCCGCCGACGTGGAGCGCCATCGAGAGCAGCGTGTCGCCCGGCTGGAGGAGGGCGTACTGGACGGCGGTGTTGGCCGGCGCGCCGGAGAGCGTCTGCACGTTGACCCACAGGCGCTCGGCGGGCGTCTTGGGGGTGGCAAAGGCCTCGGCGACGCGGCGGCGGGCCAGGGCTTCCAACACGTCCACATATTCCATACCTTTGTAATAACGGGGGTCGCCGTACCGGCGGAAATGCCCCAGTTCCGTCTCGTAGTCCAGGATTTGCGCCGTTGTCATGGGACGGGTGCGTTCATCGGGGTAGCCCTCGGCGTAGAGGTGGGAGAACACCGACCCCAACGCGGTATGCACGGCTGCCGGGGCGATAGATTCGGAGGGGATCAAAATCAGCTTGCGCGCCTGACGCTCGGTTTCGTAGGCAATCAGCGCGGCCACTTCCGGGTCTAAGTCTGCTAACGCTTGGCGAAATAGAAAATCTTCCATCAGCTTGCCTCCTCTAAGAATAACAGGATTTACAGAATGGCAGGATCAAAGATTGGTTGATCAGCCATTGGGTATGTTTTTGCCGGTCGTTGAGGACGCCGGTTGGAGATTATTCTAGCACAGGCAAGGTTTGCAGCAAGTGAACCGAGTTGCGTCTTTGCGTCTTTGCGTGAAAATAGCGGGGAAGTTTCCGTTCAAATCTGTTTCATCCGTTGAGAGCAAGGAGATTCCTATGCCACTGACCAAAATTGTCTGTACCCTCGGCCCGGCCACCGCCGATCCAGACGTGTTGCGGGGGATGATCCGCGCCGGGATGACCGTGGCCCGGCTCAACTTTTCGCACGGCGACGCTGCCGACAAGCGCGACATGGCGGTGTTGGTGCGCCGCATCGCCGAGGAAGAAGGCCGCTTCGTTGCGCTGATGGGCGACCTACAAGGCCCCAAAATTCGCGTCGGCAAGCTGCCGCCGGAAGGTGTGACGCTGGTGGAAGGGGAGAGGGTCGTCCTGACCGCCGGCCCTGTGGGCGACCCGGCGCGCGAAATCCCCTTTCCACATCCCGACATCGTGGCAGACGTGCGGCCCGGCGACCGTCTGCTGCTGGACGACGGCGCGCTGGAACTGGAAGCCGTCGTCGTCGCGCCGCCGCGCCTGGAGTGCCGCGTGCGGGTGGGTGGGAAGCTCACCTCGAACAAGGGCGTCAACCTGCCGGGTGTCGCGCTCAAGATTGCCGCCCTCACCGAAAAAGATCAGGCGGATGCGCTCCTGGCCCTGGCCCTGGGGCTGGATTACCTGGCGCTCTCGTTCGTCCGCCGCGCCGCCGAAATTGACGATCTGCGCGCGTTCCTGCGGGCGCACGCCGGCGAACTGACCGGGCGGCAGGCGGGAGCCGATCCACTCACCATCCCCGGTATTGTCGCCAAAATCGAGAAACCAGAGGCGCTGGAAGACCTGGAGGCCATTGTGCGCACGGCGGACGCGGTGATGGTGGCGCGCGGCGATCTGGGGGTGGAGACCGCGCCGGAGCAGGTGCCGCTGGCGCAAAAGCGGATCATTTCGCTGTGCAACCGCCTGAGCAAGCCCGTCATCACCGCCACGCAGATGTTACAGTCTATGATTGAAGCGCCGCGTCCCACCCGCGCCGAAGCGTCCGACGTCGCCAACGCCATCCTCGACGGCAGCGACGCAATCATGCTTTCCGGCGAAACATCAGTGGGCCAGTACCCCATCGAGGCGGTGGCGATGATGGCAAAGATCGCCGAGGCGGTGGAGGCGTCGCCGACGTTTCCCTATCATCAATTGCTCGATCTGGCGGAAACCGATCTGCCGGAACACGTCGTCATTTCACGGGCCATCAGCCGCGCTACGGTCGTCATGGCAGAGGCAGCGCAGGCGCGCGCCATCGCCACGTCAACCGAGTCCGGGCGCACGGCGCGGATGGTGGCGCGACACCGGCCTCACGCACCGCTGTTGGGGGCCACCCCCTTCGCCAGCACCGCGCGGCGGATGCAACTCGTCTGGGGGGTCATCCCGGTGATCGTGGATGCCTTTGAAAACACCGATCAGATGATCGCTACGATGGTGCAGGCCGCCGCTGCGCGCGGGTACGCGTCCATCGGCAGCAACCTGATTCTTACGGCGGGCATCCCCTTTGAAGTCCACGGGGTGACGAATATGCTCAAAGTCCACACGGTGCGTGAGGAAGATTTGCAGGTGTGATGCGTGAAACGTCAAGATGTTTGTTGTTCGGAACAACAAAACACCGAGAGGGCCTCTCTCGGTGTTTTGTTGTTGGGGTTATTCTGCGACGGGTGGGGCAGGGATCGTGGGCGGCTCCTCGTAGGAACGTTCCAGCACCGGCTCCACCACCTGCGCGCCCTGCGGCGTCCCGCAATAGGGGCAGATGTTCCAGTCGAGGTGCAGCACTTTGTCACAGGCAACGCACGCCTTTTTCAATTGGGTGTGGCAATAGGGGCAGTACAGGAAATCCAACCGCACCTTCGCCCCGCAACCGACGCACGTTTCCGGCTCCTCAATGGCCTGGATCAACGCCTCTTGTTCCAGCGCGTGCTCATACGCCTCGGAGAGCGTCTCACGCGGGCGGATGAGGAAGTAGAGGATGAGGCCGGGCAGCGTCAGCGCGCCCACCATCAACGTTGCCAGGAGTTGCACGATAATATCGCGCGTGCGGGAGCGGATGTCGCGGAAAGTCCACAACACCATCCCCAACCAGAGACTGGTGAGGAACACCGCCGTCACCAGCACTAAAATCGTCACGACCTGCGGTAAAATTTCCAGCAGTTGATCAATCATGATATTTTTGGTCTCCCTTGAAAATAGCGAATAGCGAATAGCAAAATCTCTGCGTCTCTGCGTTGAAAATGCGCATCTCACCGCTCCCTTGAGAATGGCGAAATCTGCAAATCAGCAAAAAATCTGTTTCAATCCGTTGACAAATTTTCGTCTAATATTCGGCTAGTTGAACTAGGGAAGGATTATACCATTGCGCGTAAGAGGGGCAAGGAAACGTTTTCACCAGTATTTGCCGCCGTTGCAATCTGGTGTAAAACAAGAGAGAAATCGTCAACGGATTCAACGGATTAAGCGGATTTTTGATCTTGCCATTCCGTAAATCCTGTTATTTTCTGGAGGAGGCCCAATGACGTACATTACGGTCAAGGAGATGCCCACCGATGAACGCCCGCGCGAACGGTTGGCGCACGTCGGCCCGCAGGCGCTTTCCGCCGCCGAGCTGCTGGCGATTATTTTGCGCACCGGCGTGGGCGGCGAGAATGTCCTGACGATGGCGCAGCGGTTGTTGTCACAGTACAACGGGGTTGGCGGGTTGGCCCGCGCCGAGTTTTCGCAACTGGCTGCTGAACACGGCCTGGGGCCGGCGAAGACGGCGCAAATCCTGGCGGCGTTGGAGTTGGGCCGGCGGTTGATGGCGGAGAACCCTGAAGAGCGCTTTCAAATTCGCGCGCCTTCTGATGCAGCCAATTTGCTCATGCCGATGTTCGGCCACAAGGAGCAGGAACACTTCATCGTGCTGTATCTGGACACGCGCAACCGCGTGTTGGAGCAGGAAGTGCTTTACAAAGGGAGCCTGAACACGTCGCTGGTGCGCATCGCCGAGGTCTTTCGCGGAGCGGTGCGCCGCAACTGTGCGGCCGTGATCGTCGCCCACAACCATCCCTCCGGCGACCCCGCGCCTTCCCCGGAAGACGTGGCGCTGACCCGTCGCCTGGTGGACGCCGGAAAGCTGTTGGAAGTGGACGTGCTGGATCACCTGGTCATCGGGGAGAACCGTTTCGTCAGCCTGCGGGAACGCGGCCTGGGCTTTGAATCGTGATTTTAAGAAGATTTCACGCAAAGGCGCAAAGACGCCAAGTTTTTAATTCTTGGCGTCTTTGCGCCTTTGCGTGAACCAAATTTTGTCTTGGAGGTGAAGATATGCGCGAAAAAGTAGCGATGATTACCGGCGCTTCGGGAGAGGTGGGGCAGGCGCTCATCCAGCAATTGGCGGAGCGCCGCCGGGGCAAAATTGTGACTTTGGACTTGAAGCCGTTGGCGCCGCCGTTGGATGCGTTGGTCACGCACGTGCCGGGCAGCATTCTGGATACACCTCTGCTGGATCGGCTGGTGAGCGAATACGAGATCGAGGAAATCTACCATCTGGCCGCGCTGCTCTCGACGCGCGCGGAGTTTTCGCCGGACGCCGCGCACCGCGTCAACGTGGAGGGCACGATGACGTTGCTTCACATGGCGGCGCAGCAATCGGAGTGGCGCGGTGCGCCGGTGCGCTTTCTGTTCCCCAGCTCGATCGCGGCGTTCGGCCTGCCCGATTTGCACACGAAGGCCAACTACGCCCGCGTCCGCGAGTGGGAGTGGAACTATCCGCGCACGATGTACGGCTGCAACAAGCTCTACTGCGAGATGTTGGGGACGTACTTCAGCAAGCACTACCGGCAGTTGGCGGTAGAGCCGACGACGAAGCTGGATTTCCGCTCCGTGCGCTTCCCCGGCCTGGTGAGCGCGTTCACCGTGCCGAGCGGCGGCACCAGCGACTACGGCCCGGAGATGCTCCACGCCGCCGCGCAGGACAAACCCTACGCCTGTTTCGTGCGCGAGGATGTCCGCATCCCCTTCATGGCGATGCCCGACGCGGTCAAAGCGCTGCTCGATCTGGCACAGGCACCGCAGGAGGCGCTCAGCCGCCCGGTCTACAACGTGACCAGCTTCAGCCTCTCCGCCGCCGAGTTCCGCGATCAGGTGCTACGTTTCTTCCCTGACGCGCGTATTACCTTTGAGCCAGATTTGAAGCGGCAGAACATCGTGGATAGTTGGCCGGCCGATCTGGACGACAGCGCGGCGCGGCGCGATTGGGGCTGGCAGCCCGATTACGACATGGCGCGCACCTTCGGCGAATACCTGGCGCCCAACATCCGCGAGCGGTATTGTCATTAGTTTTTTAGACAGGAATTTTGTCGGCGGGCGCAGCCCGCCGA
>DAOUGD010000287.1:0-7299 GCA_034429475.1 Anaerolineae bacterium | reverse complement strand
GGACGGTAAACCGTCCGCACAACCCCCCTTGTTTAAAAACAATACGCCCCGCATCCATGGGACGCGGGGCGCTGCGTGGTTCCACCCAGGTTCCGGCTGTTGAACAACCGGCGCTCTGACAGCTATAACGGGCTTGCCCGGGGTTCTTTAGTCAGTGACTTGCCTTTCCAGAACCCGCTCGCGGGGGGTTTTCGCCGGTTGCTGACGGGGGCGGCTCTCAGTCGGTGACCGCCGTTCTCTGTCGCCTTTCACCGGATACTCGTCCCGCTCAACGCTGTGACGAATTGGTTTGATTATAGAAGCAGCGGGGAAATTGTCAAGCGCATCTATCTGCAAATTCAACGTCAAATTGCACTTCTGTTGTCTCATCCCAGTAGTCGCTTAGATCGTGACTGTTCCAGAAGTCAGCCGCCGCTGTAATGTTCTCAAAGTCTTCAGGGATAGGATCGCGCGTTTCACTTGTTGCGTTCATAGTGTTATTGCGCTTCCCAAAAATAAACTAGATGATCTTCCACCACCTCAAACCCAAGTTTCTGCGCCAACCTGGTAGACGACTCATTTTCCCACCAGCACTCCCAGTTAGGACGCAGGCCGCACTCCAAGCAGGCGGTGATCAGGGCGGCAGCGGTGTGAGCGGCGAAGCCGCGCCGCCGGTAGGCTTCTTCGGTTTGAACGGAAATTTCGGCAACGCCCGCGCCCACGAAAACGGTGAAACATTCGCTGACCGGAGTTTCGCCATCCAGCAGGCAGAAGCCGCAGCCGTGTTCCAAGAAGGCCGCGTTGGAAGTCCACGGCTCCATCTGCCGCTGCGAGTGTGCCAGGAAAGCGGCGTCTATGGGGCACAGGGAGAAACCGTCCGGCAGGGGCGGCAAGGCGGCACGGCGCGCGGCGAAGGCGGCTGCATCAAAGGTGAAGGTGCGGCGGTAGAGGGGCAGCAAGGAAAGATCGGGCAGCAGCGCAGGGATCGCTGCCCCCCACCCCAGCGTAAGCGGGTAGAAGACCAGAGTCGGATCACCGGAACGGGCCTGCGTGGGCAGCAAGGTCTTGGTCAGCAGGGCGCCGAGCGCGACGCTGAAGGCAGTAGCGTCGGCGTCGCCAGCCAGGTAGCTGTAACCGCAGGTGGTGAGGGTGTAGGCCGCACGCGGTGCGGCAATGTCGTCCACAAAAATCCGGCCGGCGGTATAACCTTCGATGACGGCGTTCACGACGGGATGTCCTGCTATGCCATCCAACGGTAAAACGGCGTGAAAAGCTGAGGAAGCAAGTTCGGACAGCATCGCTCAGTAAACCTCCTGTTCGGCGGATGGAATGAGCGTTTCGTAGTCGGCCACGCCGCCGTTGTCGAGGCAACATTCAATGATCTGGCGGCCCAACGGGAGGAGATCGGGTGTGTTAAATTCCTTCAGGTATTTGCGGAAGAAGTCGTAGAGGATGCCGGCGCCGGCGTCGTAAGCCTCTTCGCCAACTTCGGGTTGGATTTCCACTTTGGTCAGGTAGTTCGTGATCATTCGGCCCTCGACTTGCAGGTGGTGCAGTCGGTAGCCGAGCAAAGGGCAGCGAGTGGCGCGCAATTGTTCCGGCTTAAAGGGCGCCGCGCCGCGCCGGGCCAGATACTCGCGCGTGACCCACTGGGGCATAAAGCCCACGCGCCACGCGCCGATGTACTGGCTGGGCACCAGGATGTAGCGGGTGCGGGTGTTATCTCGGAATTGCGCCAGCAGCAGATTCGCCTGATCCACTTTGCGCCCGGTAGCAAACGGCCAGTACGAACCGACACCTTCGCTGCTCATGCCCTGGCTGTCAATGATGCTCGGATTTTCGTGGCCGCGCGGCGCGGTGAGCCGCCAGAGCCACGCCAACGCCGGCGGCAGCAGGTGAAACAGACCGATGATGCCGTAGGTGGGATTGTCGCGGGTACAGGGCGGCGTGCGCACGCCAAAGCTGCGGATATCCACCCGCACCGGCCCTTTAACGATGTTCGGCACGACGCTGCGCGGGATCACGACGCGGGGATTTGGACAGCGTTTGCCGGGCGCGTCCTCGGTATGCTCCCAGATCAGGGCGCGGCCCTTGGGGACGGCGTCAATGTTGAGGAAAAGCATCGGCTCCCGCGATTCGGCGGTCAACCGCTCCAGGTGAACGTCCGTGCCGTAGTGGTCAATGTGGTTGACGCGCACGAACCAGGCATCTTCTGCATCGGCAATGGTCAATTTGCCATTGTTCTTCTGGATGGCCGGGTGACACACGGCCATGTCGTCGGCGATAGGATACAAGTCGCAAGTGCGCGGGATTTCCAGATAGCGCAGTTCTTTGGTGACGATGTTTTCGCCGAGCAGCAGCCGGCCATCGTTCTCGCGGTGAGCTTGCTCCAACATCTCGCTCTTGCCGCCGCCGCTGGCGCTCTCGTGCATGATGACCACCGCGTTATCGTAAGGCGTCACCACCCGGACGGCGGAGCAATGCGCCGTGACCCACCCTTCGCGCTCGCCCTGCGTGATCAGCATCCCGTAAACGCCCTTCTTGGCGCTGGGGCCGGGGTAGAGGTTGTAGGAGAACATCTCGTGCAGATCGTCCAAACGGTTGTGGACGACCACTTGCTTGCCGGCGAAGTGGGTGTGGCGGAAGGTAGGCGCAACGTAGATCACGGAAGTTGGCTTGAAAGCTTCCGGCAACTCGGCGGCGGGGATGATGCCCTGAAGCAGCGCCAATCCCAGGGCGAAGAAGCCCGCGTTGGCCGGGCCAATACACACCGCGTCAGTCCCCATCGTCTGCGGGCCGGCAGTGAAGGCGAACATCACGAGCGGCTGACTCTTGAGCCAATCAAACGTCACCTGGCGCACGGTATGAAAATCTTCCCCGTAGCGCTCCTTGAACGTGGGCTTGTCGGTGGGCTTGTCATCGGCGACGACCATGCAATCCGGCTCACGGCGGCGCATGTACGGCTCCGGGTAATTCACGGCGACGCCGTTGCGCACGCGGCAGACGGACGCTTCGACGACGCGCCCGTAGTCGGGGATGTCGTAGGCAACTTCGGTGGCATTACTGCCCAATCCCCCACAGGCGTGATTGACCAGCTCAGTGATGGTGCTGGCGATGATCACCCGTGGGCTGGCGCTCAAAATAGCTTCAGCATCCGGGGGTAAATGATATTTTTCCCATTCCATCGTAGAACCTCCTTCTCTCTTTCCGTGGCTGACGGTTTGATGGCGCATCATAACACAAAATGGGCGTTGCGCTATGCGATGGAACTTCCCCAACACAAAGGCGACGCCTCCTGCGTCGCCTTTGTGTTTTCGGTAAATTCAAGCCCTACTGCGTCCGATTGACAAGGATGGCGTTAATCGGGTAGTCGCCGTAGGTGGGGATTTCGTGGATGACGGTTTGTGTGCGCGCGTCAATCACGGCCACCCGGTTTTCTTCCGGCAGAGTGACGTAGACACAACCGTCGCCGGCCACCAGGCCCTTCGGTCGCCCGCTCACTGGGATATGCTGGTCAATGCGCGCAAAGTTGATAACCGGATTGTCCGCCGGTTGGAAGTTACGCCCGATAAGCGGGAGGTAGATGCCTCCGCGCGGCAGGATGATGGTGCCGGGAGGGGGTAAGATCGCGGTGCCGCCAGAAGGAAGCGGCGTGGCTAAGAGCGCGTAAGCGCTGCTGACGCACGGGCCTTCCGTCAGCACAGTGACGGATCGAGCCGCAAAGTTGGCATTGTAGACGCAGTATTCCAGATCGTCCAGTCCCTTGCCGCCGTCGGTCGAACCGGGATCGGTGCTGCTGACCGCTTGCTGTTGTGTCGGATAGACTCCAAAGAGAGTGAACGTCTCTGGAGTGTAAATCCGCAGCTCGTTGAGATGGGGGAAGGTAACGTAAATGTGATCCGTGCGGGGGTTGTAGACAGTCTGGTAAGGGAGAGACAGAAGAGCGTTGGAAGGCGGGCGCGTGTCCACCCGCCACGTCAGAACCAGATCGGGGTACGCGCTCAACGTCCACAGCCCCTCGCCGCCCATATAGCGCTTGGTCGTGTAAAGCAAACCGCGCTGCGGATCGGGCGTGATCCCAAAGTAGCTCCAATCGGCGATGCCGGCGCCGGTGGGATTCACGCGGGCCACCACCTGGCCGGTCGCGTGGCTGATGACGGTAATCCCCTCGCCGCAGCAACTATGGTTCGTGACATAGACGTAGCCGTCAAGAGCCGTCGCCATCAAGGAACCGTGACCGGCGGTCAACGTGCGAACTATCGTATGCGTATCAAGGTTGACGACGGAGACGCCGCCCGGCGCGTTCGGATCGGCATGGACGCCGGAATTCACCACGTAGAGGGAGTCGTCCACCTGCACCATGCCAAAGGGCATCGGCCCGGCGTCGAAGCTGCGGACGTAGCTGAAATCCGAGGTGCGGAAAACGTCAATGGTGTCGGAATGGTGTCCAGCCACGTACAGCAGCGAATCGGTCTGCACCGGCGTGTCGTCGTTGGAAGAATTGTTAGTATAGTCACACTCGATATCGTCGCCGGCAATCGTCACCAGGTTGAGGATTTCATCCACGCCGCAGGCCAGCGGATCGAGCACTTCCACGATGAAATGCAATTCACCGCCCATGTGCGGCGCCAGGTCGCCGACCGCGATCGTGTAGTACGGCATATCGGCCAAAGTCCACCCACCGCCGACGTAGCGGGTGTGGTCGGGCAGTCGCTCGGTGATGACGACGTTGTGCGCGATGTCAATGCCGGAGTTCAGGTAAAGGATAGTATAAGTGATGCGGTCGCCCGGCATGACGAAGAGCGGTTGCGCGAGCGCCTGGAGCGGCTGCGGTGCGACGCCGTACAATTCACGGTGGACTTCATCCCACTGCGCTTGCGCCTGGCGCGGCAGCGGGCCGACGTTGTCGTTCTTGACCACCACGAGGTCGGGGCCGGTGTCCAGTTCCGTCACCAGGGTGAAAACGTTGCCATTTTCAATGGCGATGACATTCGTGATGAAGCGCCCGGTGTACAACGGGTCGAGTGTGACGCGCAACAGGGGTCCGGTCACATTGCTCGCGCCGGCCGGGATAGACGGGACGATCATATTGCAGTTACGTCCGGTGCAGAACCAGGGATTGGGCGTCCCGGCAAACGACACCGGCGCGGGCAGCGTGTCGGTGATGTGGACGTTGGTGAACGCCTGCGATTGGTTCGTGTTGGTGTAGTACGGCGTGTAGTCGAAGGTATCGCCCGGCGCGATGCAGATTGGCGCGGTCTTGGAGATACGCAGCGAGCGCACCCGCACCGGCGTGTCCTCGTCCCAACAGTTGTTGGAGAGGTCGGGGTCCAGCTCCGCGCCGCCGACGCAGACGCGGTTGTACACCGCCGTGATCGTCTCCGTGACCGGGTCGTGAACGCGCACGACGAAGACCGTCTCGAAGAACGCGCCGACCGCTAGATTGCCAATCGGCAGCGTGTAGCGACGCCCGCCGCCGTGCGTCCAGTTGTAGCCGACGTAATCGGTGTGGAGCGGCAGCGTCTCGGTCAACACCACGTTGGTGGCGGGGTAAGGGCCGCGATTGTAGGCGACGATGGTGTAGGTGACGATGTCGCCCTCGTAGACGAACTCGCGGTAGGCGGTCACGGCCTGGACGGAAAGCGGCGCAGCCTCGTCCGGCGCGCGACGGAACTGCTCCAGCGGATTGGCACTGCCATCGGCCAGGCGCGGCAGCGGCGTCACCGGGCCAACGTCATCGTTCTTGATCACGGCGAGATCGGTGGGACATTCAAAGGTGAAGGTCACGGTATCGCGGTCGGCGAAGTAGTCCACCCCGTTGTTCAACACTGTCATCAGGACGGAGTTGGTCAACACCTGGCCGCAGAGGGACGTGTCGGTGTTGACGACGCGCAGCGTCAGCACAAAGCGGCCCTCTGCATAAGCCGCCAGTGTGGGCGTGTACCAGCCCACCTCGGTCAGCAAGACCGTCCGCTGCGTCCAGCCGTGGTCGAGGGCCGTGTCGCTGTGCCAGACCATGTCCGGCGGCAACGTGTCGGTGATCCGCACTCCCACAAAGGGCGCGGGATCGGGGTTGTGGTAAGCGATGGTGAACGTGTAGAGAGATTGCGTCCCCACCACAGACAGCCCGCCGACGGTTTTCGTGATTTCGGGGCGCTGGCGCACCGGCGTGTCCTCGTGGTTACAGTTGTCGGGCGGGTACATCTCGGTTTCCACCGCGAAGCCGCACACCAGGTTATCGAGGTTGGTCAGGTCGGGCGGGATGACGTCGTCCACCCGGACGGTCATGTAATACAAGCGACATTCGCCCGGCGCGAGCGTCCCCACCGGTAAGGAGAAGACACGGGTGATCACGTGCGTCCAGCCGAAGCCGCGCTCCACATACGTCGTGTAAACGGGGATCGTCTCAGTCATCACGATGTGGGTTGCCGTGAGTTCGCCCTGGTTGCAGATGGCGATGGGGTAAGTGATCAGGTCGCCGGCGAACACGAACTCGCGGTGGAACGGGGCCTGGGGCGCCATCACGCCGGCAGCGTTCAGAAACGCGGCCATGGCCGTCGCCTGAGTGGGAATTTTGAGCGTGTTGGTGAGAATCGGGCCGACGTTATCGTCTTTGATGACGACGATGTCCACCGCGCCGGTGATGGCGAGCGTGTGGTCGTCCGTGTCCGTGATCTGGTTCGGGAAGCTGAGCGGGTGGTAGCGCACGCTCACGGTGTTGCGCCAATCGCCATCCGGCGTGCCCAACGGGATCGTGTAGGGAACGTCGAAGGTGCAGGCAGCGCCGGGCACCAGCGGCGTGCAGCCGTTGGCCGCCGCCAGGGCCGTCAAGTCGCCCAGCCCCGGCCAGCCAACGCCGACATCGGTGACGGCGTCGAGAATCAAATTCGGGCTATCCGCGGAGCCGGTGTTGGTGATCCGGAAAGTGTAGACAATCGCGTCGCCGGGGTGCGCCTCGGCAGGGCCGCTTTTTTCCACCTGGACGGAGGGCTGGAATAACTCCACGGTATGGCTGTCGGTCGCGGTGAGGACGTTGGGGAAGCCGACGGGCGAGCAGGTAACGTGGGCCGTGTTGACCAACGGGTCGGGCGCGCCGGGCGGCACGGTGAACGGGCGCGTCAGCACGTAAGGTCCAGCGGTCGAAGCCAGCGTCACGCTCTCGTCGAGGCCGAGCAGCGCGTCCGTGATGCGGCACACCAGGGCGGGCGCGTCGTCGGAGCTGGTGTTCTCCAGCGTCAGCGTGTACGTCATCGGATCGCCGATCTTACTCAGCGCGTCGCCCGTCTTGGCGAAGGTGAGTGACGGCTGGAACAGGTTCAC
>DAOUGD010000286.1:0-17422 GCA_034429475.1 Anaerolineae bacterium | reverse complement strand
CCTCCCACCCTCACCCCCACGCCGGCCGCGACGACCACGCCGCCGCCCACCACGCCCAAGCCCACCAACACCCCCGGCACGCCTCTTCCCACGGCCACCCCCGCGCCTACGTCGCCGCCCACCAGCAACGCGCTGATCACGTTTGAGCAGATAGGCACGTGGCGGCGCGGCGATGAGCCGTATGGCGAGTTCACGCAAAGCCAGGAGCAGGTTCATTCCGGCGCATACTCAGGCAAACTGACCTACAACTTCCCGGTGGTGCCGAACGATTTCGTGGTGTTTATGCAGACGTACAACCTGGGCAGCCAGGCCAACACCATCGGCACGTGGGTCTACGGCGACGGCTCGCGCAACTTTTTGAATGCATGGATCAGCGACGCCGGCGGCCAGGTCTGGTCTATCCCGTTGGGCCGCGTCGGCGGGGCCGGATGGCAGCAGATGATCGGGACGCTGACCCTGGGTCAAAATTGGCCCTTCGGGCCGATCTCCGGGCCGGATAACGGCGTCATTGACTACCCGGTGAGTTTCTACGCGCTGGTGTTGGATCGCGCCGACAACTCCACGGCAGCCAGCGGTCAGATTTACGTGGACGACATCTCGGCGTGGAAGGGCGCGGGCGCGGCGGTACAACCGACCGTCGCGCCGGTGGCCGGCGCCACTGCGACGACCGTCGCCGCCGCCCCCACCGCTGCTCCCGTGCCCGCCGGCCAGATCGGACGCATCGTCTTCACCGTCAAAGCCGGCGGATCTTATTATCTCTATTCCACCGACCCCAACTGGAGCCAGATGCAAGAGATCGGCATGACCGACGACACGCATTGGACGTGTTCTGGCGGGACCGCTTCCACGCTGACAGGCCAGAGTATCGCGTTGTATGGGGTAAACCGGCACCTGATTTCCGGCCGGGTGGAAGCCATCGCCTCCCCGGATGGTCGTTATAAGGTGATTACCAACAACCTGGGCGACAGTTTCACGCTAAACGTAAACTCTGCCGATGACTCCGACCAGCGCTTTTACTTCCAGGGACCGCTGAACCGCACCGTCGGCATCGTCTGGTCGCCCACCAGCCAGTACGTCCTGTTCGGATCGAACCGCAACGTCAACATCATCCAGCCCGGCGTGGACAATTACCGGACGATCATCGGCACGATTGAAGACGCCTGGCCGCCGCAATTCTCCCCGGATGGCTCGCTCATTTACTACTTGCAGCCGGTGGGGTCGGAGGGCGCATCGGACGTGTTTGTGATGAACGCGGATGGGTCGGGCGCGCGCAACGTAACGAACGCGCCCATCGCCTACAAGCTGTGTCCGCGCTGGAAACAATGAAATAGATTTTGGAGGCATACAATGGCCGTCATCACGATTTCACGGGAATTGGGAAGCGAAGGCGACAAGGTGGCCGACCTGCTGTGCCAGGCATTGGGCTACTGCCGTATGGGCAAGGACGTGCTGATGCAGATCGCCGCCAAAGCCGGCATTGACGTGGACGCGCTCCTCGAATTGGAGCGCGGCTTCGCCAAGCGCGCCCGCCTGGTCAGCGACGAGATGACCTCGCTGTACCGCAAGCAGGCGACGGCGTTTGACAAACGCGGCGCGCTGGACGACAAGACCTACGCGCAAATCTTGCGCGAGACGTTGGAAGAGCTGGCCCAGACCGGCGACGCCGTCATCGTGGGGCGCGGCGGGCAAATGGTGCTGGCCGACCACCCCCACGCCCTCCACGTCCGCCTCTACGCCCCGCCGGAGGCGCGCGCCCGGCGGCTCGCCGCCCGCGAAGCGCTCACCGAAGCGGCGGCGCGGCAGCGCATCGAGCAGTCCGACGAGCAAAAACGCCAATACATCCGCTTTATGTTCAACAACGCCGACTGGCGCAATCCCAAACACTACCACCTCGCCATTGACACCGACCGGATTTCCCCGGAAGCGGCGGCGCAGATCATCATCCTGGCGACAAGGGATGTAGACGGTAGACGGTAGACAGGGAAAGAGGGAGAGGAGGAGAGGGGGAGAGGGGGAGAGTCGCAATTCGCTGATCCGCCGATCCACTGATCCGCTGATCCGCTGATCCGCTGATCCACTGATCCGCCGATCCACTGATCCGCTGATCCGCTGATCCGCTGATCCGCTGATCCGCCGATCCGCTGATCCACCGATTTTCAGGAGGATGCTATGCAATCACTGAGTGATGTTTCTGAAACCGCGTTGCTCACGCTGCGGGGCAGGGTGATTGAGACGCAGGCGCCCAATCCGGTCATCCACGACGCGATGGGCGTGGAATTGCTGCGCCGCCTCGAAGCGCAACTGCCGCCGGAGGCGCGCAGCCAGGTGTTGAAGCGCAAGCTGCCGCTCACGCTCACCCGGTACGCCGCCCTGCGCGCCCGCAAATACGATGAGTACACCCGGCGCTTTGTCGCGGACAATCCGCAAGGGCTGGTCGTCAACCTGGGCTGCGGCTTCGACACCCGCTACTGGCGCGTCTCGGAGACGCCGTGGCGTTACGTGGAACTGGATCTGCCGAACGTGATCGCCGCCAAACAACGCTTGCTGCCCGACGCGCCTTACCCGATGATCGGCGGCTCGGTGCTCGAAGAGAACTGGATCGAGACGATTCGCGCAATGCAATCGGAAGCGGTGCTGTTCCTCGCGGAGGGGCTATTTATGTACCTGCCCCCGGACGCCGTCCAGCAGACGTTTGGCCGGATGGCGGCAGCGTTCTCCAAGTCGCAGATCGTGTTCGAGGTCGTGGACAAGCGTTACACGGCGGGCGTTTGGAAGAAGATGGTCGAAGGCAAAATGCAGCGGCGGCTGGGATCGCCGGCCGGCTCCTCCTACCAGTTCGGCCTGCGGGACGCGCAAGAGCTGGAATCCTACGCGCCGAATCTGACCGTGATGGAAGAATGGTCGTACATGGAAGACCCCGACATCAAGCCCCGCATCTTCGCACTGCTCCGCCACGTCAAACTGCTGGCGCGCACGCAGTGGACGATTCAGGTGCGGATTGCATGACCTGATGCGCCACGAAGTCTTCAACCTGACCGTCCCTGAGTTGGGCGAAATTCCGACTCTGGAAAAGCCCTGCCCGCTCTGCGGGCGACGGGATTTTGCGCCGCTCAATTCCTTCGTGCTGAACCAGCGCCGCTTCCACACCGTGCGCTGCCTGCACGACGGCATGATGTGGCTCGACCCGCAGCCGACGGAGGCGTTTTATCGGGAGTTGTACAGCCAGCGCTACCACGCCGCCGGGCCGGACGATCCCTTGCTCGAACAGGCCACCCTGGACGTCCATTCCAATCCCGCCGAACGGCAGCGCGTGGCCGAGATCCGCTTGCAGCAGATCGTGGAGTTCGCTGCGCCCGGTCGTTTGCTGGAAGTCGGCTTCGGCCATGGGGCGATGCTGGTCACGGCGGCGGCGCAGGGCTGGCAAGTCGTGGGATTGGAGTTGGATCAAGGCTGCGTGGATCGGATGCGCGAGGCAGGCGTCGCCGCGCACTGCGGAAGCCTGCTGGACTACGACGGGGAAGCGGGCAGCTTCGATGTCATCGGGATGTACAGCGTAATCGAGCACACGTTAGAGCCGGCGGCACACCTGGCAAAAGCGTGGGCGCTGTTGAAACCCGATGGCATTTTAGTGCTGCGCCTGCCGGAGACCGCCGCCGAAGGCCCGCCGGCCTCGCTCATTGCCCATACCTATCACTTTAATGCCCACACCATCATGGTCTTGCTGCGCCGCTGCGGCTTTGAAGTGCTGCGGATTGACAACTTCGCCCTGTGGAAACCCACCCGCTATCCCGGCGAGCTGTGGAACATGAACGTCGTGAGCCGGAAAAAACAGAAACGTTCCAACGTTCTAACGTTTAAACGTTGAGGCGATTTCTTCCTCTGCGTCCTCTGTGTTCTCTGTAGCGACTCTCAGGGAAGGAGGCCGCGCGCTAAAAGGCTCATGAGCGCCGGGCCGAGTAGCACCAGCAACAGGGCCGGCAAAACCAGGAATAGAACGCTGCCCACAAAGAGAAGCCCGTGACGCCACGGCAGATGGGCAAGCAGTGGGCCAAACAGAACTGACCGCAGGAAACGGCGATCCTGCCTCAAGCCGGCGGACGTATCCGTTGCCGCCGCCAGCAGCAGTTTGCGTTGCAGCGCGTAGGCGCCCACGGTCAATCCCAAAATCGCGGCCGTCATCAGCCAGCCGAGCGGCTGCGCCGCATTGGGTACGACCATCTGTCGCATAAAGATGGGGTTGAGCAACAAGAGGAACATCCCCAACCACAGCGGCAGCCCTGCCAAAAAAAGAATCAGCCCATGTTGTTGCTTGCTCATCGTTCGCGCTCCTTCCTGCAAAGTATGAATGTGTTCAAAGATTGCCGTCACAGCCAACTCCGCCAGTATCCACCCCCACAGGCCCACTACGCCTATACGGCCGGCCCGACGATAGGCGTCACGGCATAAATCCCGAAACAACTGCGCCATCAGCGCACCATACTCGCGCCGATACGCTGCCGGATAAACCCATAGCAGGCCGCGATAGAAGTGTTCTGCCGTGGACAGTCCATCGAAGGCCGGACGGGATGTCATACGCCGCCTCCCGCACCGCCGAACACCCGCTTGGCTCGCGCCACAGAGACCAGGGCGGATAATCGCTGCGTTTCGGCAGCCAATACTTGCTGGCCCCAATCCGTCAACCGGTAGTAGCGACGACGCTCATCATCCAGTTCCGGGTCGGGCCGCTCGTCCGATTCGGCGATCAGGCGCGCCGTGAGCATCCGCTTGATCGTGCCGTACAACGTCCCCGGCCCCATCTGCACTCGATTCTGGGTCATCGCCATAACTTCTTGCATGATGCCGTATCCGTGCCGCTCCTGATCCGCCAACGCCAACAAAATTTGGAAGACGGCCGAGGTCAAGGGCAAAAACTCGTTTATCTCCGGTGTTCGGCTTTCCACAATCAGTTCCTCAAGTATTTTATATCCGTTACAATTATATCCGTTACAGATATATAATAGCAGATTTAGAGATTCCTGTCAAGAGGTTTTTGGGAAAGTGATAGAAGTAGAGAAGCCTATAAATTCTCCATCCCGGCCTGGCGCAGCCCTTCCTGGAAGCCGGGAGGCTCCGGGAGGGCCGCCAGCGTCTCATAGGCCTGGGGCGTGGGGAAATACGCTCGCACCATATCGCGGGCTACTAACGTTCCCCGCCGCCGATCGATCCATTCCAGGTAATTGGAGTAGAGCCAGTCCTCCGGCGCGGCGACCAGCCCGTGGTGCAGGGGGTTGCGATGAATGTAACGGCAGAGGGTGAGGAAATCGCTTTCCGTCGCTACTTTCATCGCCCGGCCTGAACTTTCAAACGCCACGCCATCTGACGCATACGCGGCCTCAACCCGCCGCAGCGCCTGACCGACCGGGGTTTCGCCATCCTGCCGCAGCAGGCAGTGATAATGATTGGGCAACAGGCTGTAGGCAATCACTGCAATCGGACCTTCATCCGCCGCCTGCTTGAACAGCCGCAAGAAGGCGAGGTAGTCCGCCTCCTCACGGAAGACCGCCTGACCGTCCATCCCACGATGGTAGAGGTGGTAATACGCGCCGGGTTGAAAAATGACGGGGCGTTTGGGCATAAAATCTCCTCGGAAAATGAAAGACTATTTCACGCAAAGGCGCAAAGGCGCAAAGTAAAAAAACAAGGACTTGGCGGGCTTAGCGCCTTTGCGTGAAATTTAAAGAAATCTCTGCGTGCTCTGCGACCTCTGCGGTGAAACTTTCTCATTAGCGGGGTTGTACCCAGGTTCGTCACACGCCTTCCTTTGCTCAAGTGACAACTCACGCTATACTTGGAATGAAAATAGCATACCATATCCGCCCCTGTCCGTCAATCAAAGGAAGGTCACCTATGAACCCTGAAGCCTATCGTCCGACGTACCATTTCACGCCGCCGCAGCATTGGATGAACGACCCGAACGGGTTGGTGTATGCTGACGGCGTCTATCACCTGTATTACCAACACAATCCCTACGCCGCGCATTGGGGACACATGAGCTGGGGGCACGCCATCAGCCGCGACCTGGTGCATTGGGAGCATCAGCCCATTGCTATTTGGGAGGAGCCGGAACAGGGTTTCACCATCTTCTCCGGCAGCGCGGTGGTGGATCGGGACAACACCGCCGGATTCGGGGCGGGTGCGCTGGTGGCGATTTACACCGCCGACCACCGCGAGCGCCGCCTGGAAACGGTGCATATCGCGTACAGCCTGGACGGCGGAGCTACGTTCACACAGTATGCGGGCAATCCCGTGATTGATGGTGGCGAGAGCAAGTTTGGCGACCCGAAGGTCTTCTGGCACGCGGAGAGCCATCAGTGGGTGATGGTGACTATCTGCGGCGAACCCCAGGGTCACGTTGTGCTGTACGGCTCGCCGGACTTGCGGGCGTGGACGCGCCTGAGCGAATTCCACGCGCCGGAGGCCGCGCCGCACGTCTGGGAGTGCCCCGACCTGTTTCCGCTGGCGGTGGATGGCGACCCGGCGCGCGTCAAGTGGGTGCTGAAAACCAACTTTACCCAATTCGGCGGCAATTTCTCCGGCACACGCTACTTCGTCGGGGATTTCGACGGAGCGGCATTCACCCACGCGCAATCGCTGGGCGCGGCGTTTACGGCGGATCGAAGCGCGATTTATGCCGAGGTCACGTACAACGACGCGCCGGGCGAGGAGCGGGTGCTGCTCGGCTGGCTGCGCCAACCGCCGCGCGAGGACCGCCCGTGGACGGGAGCGCAATCGCTGCCGCGCGTGCTGACGTTGCACAGCGTTGGCGGCGGGCTGGAACTGCGCCAGGCGCCCCACCCCGCGCTGCGCGCCCTGCGCGGATCGAGCGTCCGCCTGGACGAAGCGCCGCTCTCCGGTAACACGCCGCTGGATGGGAACGTCTCCGGCAGGGCGCTGGAAATCGCGGCAGACTTCGCGCCGGGTGACGCCCCTTGCGGCCTGCGGCTCACCCTGGCTGAGGGCGAGGCCGTCATCGGCTACGCGGACGGCGAACTATTCGTAGAGCGTCCCGGCCAGCCGCGCCTCGTCGCGCCCCTGTCGCCCAGGGATGGGCGGGTGAAGCTGCACGTCTTCTTCGACCAGGACATCGTGGAAGTCTTCGGTGGCGACGGCGAAACGGGTATGACGACGTGGCTGGATTTCGGGGCGGAATATCGCGGGCTGGCGGTGTTTGGCGATCGCGGCGCGTGGGCGACGGTGGAAGTTTGGAGGGAAGATGCAAACGACAGTTTTACGCTTTAAACTCATTTATCGTTTAATGCCGGGGATTTGCTTTGTGGTTTTTGGGGTTTTTATAGTATGGTTATCCCGAATCATGCCGCCTTTAACTTTCAATGATCCTCTGGAAGTTATGCTGTTAATCCTATGGCTCATGTTTTTTGTAATGCTTTTGTTTCTGGGGTATGTCAATTTCTTTTATTGGAAGTACCGGCTTGAATTTGACGAAACCCATGTGCGCCTTCGCACCCCTGTTTTCGGTAGAATGCGGCCTTTTACTTGCGCCTATGGTGATATTGTGCGCATCCAACGAGGTCCCCTGCGCGGAACCCTTGCCATTGTGCCGCGCGAGGGTAAATCTCTTCATCTTGCACTGGGAAGTTTCGAAGGCGAGCGCGACCAAATTGTGAATATTCTGGCGCAACACGCCTCGCCCGATGTGATAGAAGAGGGGTTGACGACTTCCTTATGGCAAAATACCAGGACAGACCGTTTTTATGGGATCGCGGCCGTATTGATGATGTTTTTTCTCGCTATCCAGTTAAGTGTGAGTATCGGGTTGGATATGGTTCGGGGTGGGATTGCCTGGAAAACGGCGAAGCGATGGCCTCCTTTCACCCATGCTGAGGCTTTTGGAGTGGATGAGGAGGGGGAAGCGATCTGGGCCGTGATCAGTGAAGGGTTCGATGGTCCCTATCAAGTTCAACGCTTTACGCCTGCCGGTGTAGAACACTGGGATTTACCGGATTCCTCAAACGGTATGGCATATCGCTTTCCGGCAAGGATTGGGAATGACGTTAATGGATACCCCTTTTTGATATATGATGAGAAAATTTTGCATTGGACCGGAACGGAATGGAAGACGCAAGAAGCTGTCGGTGGAGAAATTATGGGATGGCGGCATGGACTGATTATTTCCGGCGATCAACTATGGGCACTGGCGGTTAGTGCAGATGAGACAACCTTGGTTCAGATAAATGTGACGACGGGAGAACAACAGCGAGCCCTACTCCCCGAACCAGTTATCCAGGCAGAGCAGAAATTACGTGGGATTCGGCAATCGGTAGAGGGGACATTGATTTTGTGGGCAGAAGATGAGACAAGCTCTCAATTTTATGCCTGGCACAACGGCCAATGGTCGGAACTGGCCTATCTGGAGCCGGAGCCGAAGACACAAGTTGTGGATTTCGCCTTATCCCCCTTCGGTGTGTTGTACGCACTGTTAAAATCAAATGACCTTGTCTATACTGTGGCAAGTTGGAATGTTGTGGATGTAGCCTGGACTCAGTACACCTTGCCTGCCCTGAAAGATGCACCAGATATAAGTTATGACGACCGCATTGAAGTGGATATCCATGGACGGATTTGGTTGCCCGGCCACTATGACACTACAAATCACCCGTATACAGGTATGATCACAGTATTCGAACCAGGAGCCGATCATGAACTGCGTGAGGTAGTGCAGTACACAGAATACAACTCAAATTACCAACCCAATCGCTTCTCATTGTACTATGCACCTGATGGGCGTCTTTGGAATTTAGATGAAAGATTAGTGTGGATAGACACTCAAATGCCGATCTTGCCGCATCCTTTGCCGGCCTGGTTAGCAGAGTTGGATGGGATTCAGTGGATAATAGGTTCTACAATCGGATATCTCATTGTTGTTGTCCTCTTCTTGATCAACAACGCGCGCATTACAAAACGTTGGTCAAACATTGAGAAATCATCCGGATCCCGCTGAGGCTGGATTCGCCATTTATAGGAGGAATACATGCGCAAGGTGTATCAGTCTGTTGTGAAGTTTCTCAAAAAAGTTCCCTGGCCCTTTCTGGCAGGGGTGATTCTGGTAGCGGCTTTGATTTTGGGGGCATTGTATTACCGGGCGGAGGCCGCAAGACAACGAGTGTATACCGTAAGGCCAGGAGATCCATTGTCTTTTACGAGTGTGACGTATGGAGTTGACATAGACGATCTTCGTACCGCTAATGATATGTTGGAACCGGGAACAATAGCAACCCTAGCTATCCCCGTAGAGAAAACCGTTGAGGTTGAAAAGGTTGTCGAAAAAACCGTCGAGGTGGTCCAAACCATTGATAAGGAGGCCAGTTTTCAGGAAGTCACAGGGACTCGTATGGTCGTCTACACCGTGGATATGTCCATCGTCGTGAAGGACACGCAGGCGGCGCTGGATCAGATCGAACGTCTGACAAACGAGGCCGGCGGTTACGTGGTTTCTGCAAAAACCACACAATATGAAGGCGGCGCGTATGGCAATGCCGTGATTCGCGTGCCGACGGAAGAGTTGGACAACGTTTTGGCCCAGTTGGAATCCCTGGCATTGGAAGTGCGCAACCTGAACAAGACCGGATCGGACGTGACCGAGGAATACGTGGATTTAGAAAGTCGCGTAAAGGTCTTGGAAGCCGCGGAGCAGGAGCTTTTGGAGTTATACCAGACCCGCCAGGCCGACGGCGAGGTGACGGATATTTTGGAAGTCTACCAGCAATTGGTCGCGTTTCGTGAAGAGATCGAGACGCTGACCGGACGGATGCAGTATCTTGAAGAATCCTCTGCAATGGCGAAAGTGACCATCAGCATAACGCCGGACGCCTTGGCGCAGCCGGTGCAGATCGGGCGCTGGCGTCCAGACGGGACGGCGCGGGAAGCGCTTGAGGTGTTGGTGTCAAGTTTCCAATTCCTGGTGGATATGCTCATCTGGGGCGTCATCCTGGTTTTGCCCCTGGCGCTCCTGGTGGGCGGGGCGATCTTTGGCATCGGGTGGCTGATCCGTCGAAGACGGCGCGCCCAACCAAAGGAAGAAGCCCCAACAGATGCGAGCGACAAAGCGCTTGATGGAGAATAGCCATGCATCCAATCGAATTTACCCCAACCCATTACGCCATCAACGGACAGCCGGTCTACCTCAATTCCGGCGAATTTCACTACTTCCGCGTCCCCAAAAGCGATTGGCGGCGGCGGATGGAGTTGTTCAAGGCGGCGGACGGCAACTGCCTGGCGACGTACATCCCCTGGCTGATTCACGAGCCGGAGGAAGGGACGTTCGCGTTCGGCGACGTGGCCTGGCGCGATCTGGAAGGCTTCTTGCAGACCGCCAACGACGCCGGCCTGTACGTCGTCGCCCGGCCCGGCCCGTACCAGTATTCGGAACTCCTCTACGGCGGCCTGCCGGGCTGGCTCATTCAAAACTACCCACAACTGCTGGCCCGCACCCTTTCGGGAGAACCGTTTGGGATGCCGTCCGTGTCCTATCTCCACCCGCTCTTTTTGGAAAAAGTCCGCGCCTGGTTCGCCGCCGTCTGCCCCATCCTCGCCCGCTACACCGTCGCGCAGGGCGGCCCCATCGCGTTGACGCAGTTCGACAACGAGCTGACCGGCATCCACATCTGGTTCGGCGGGCTGGACTACAACGCCGAGGCGCTCGGCTTTGGGCATGTGGACGGGCGCTACCCGCGCTTCCTGCGCGCCCGCTACGGCGACATCGCCGGCCTCAACGCGGCCTACGATGCGGCCTATGGCGACTTCGCGGAAGTCATGCCCGCGCCCCGCGCCGAAGACACCCCGGCGGACGTCCGCCGCGCCCGCGACACCTTCGACTTCTACACCCACGCCACCGCTGAGTATGCCCAGACGCTCTGCCGGATGCTGCGCGAGTTCGGCATTGACACGCCCTTCATCCACAACGCCGCCAACCCGGAGATGAACCCCTACTTCCTTGACACCATCGCCGCGCTTAACGAGCCGTTTGTGCTCGGATCAGATCACTACTACAACCTCGACCAACACTGGCCGCAGAACAACCCCACCCCGCAGTACGCCCGGCGCATCTTCCTCTCGTGCGAGGAGTTGCGCCTGTTCGGCTTCCCGCCGACGGTGCTGGAATTGCCCGGCGGCAGCGCGTCCGATTGGCCGCCCATCACGCCGGAGGACGCGCTGGCCTGCTACCTGACCAATCTGGCCTACGGGATGAAAGGCCATAACGTCTACATCTTCACCGGCGGGCCGAATCCGCCCGGCGTGGGGGAGAGCACCGATATGTACGATTACGGCGCGGCCATCGGTACGGACGGCGACGTGCGCCCGCTCTACGCCGCGCAAAAGGCGCTGGGCGACGTGATCGCGCAGTATCCGTGGCTGGTGGAAGCGGAGCGCGCCGGCGACTGCCGCCTGGCCCTCGACTTCGAGTACACCCGCGCCGAGCGGTACTACCGTCCCAACTACCAGACGTGGGAGTTGATGGAGCGCGGCCCGCTCACCACCGCTTTCTGCGCCGGGGCGTCGCCGGTCTGCGTCAACCTGGACAGCGACGACTGGGTCACGGACGTGGAGACGCCGCTGATCGTCGTCAGCGCCGAGAGCATGGGGCGGGCAAAGCAGGAACGGCTGATGCGCTTCCTCCAAAACGGCGGCAAGGCGCTCATCCTGCCCACCCTGCCCACGTTGGATGAGGCCCTGGAACCCTGCACCGTGCTGGCCGACTGCCTCGGCGCGACGCCGGTGTGGCTCAACGTGGGCCGGGTGGTGCGGGCCACCGTCGGCGGCGTGGTCAACGTCCGCCACGGCGCCGCCTACTTCAGCGATACCCTCCCGCTGGAAACGGACGTCATCGGCGTGAACGAATATTCCGGGGACGTGATCGCCTGGCACACGACGACCGATGGCGGCGGGCAGGCCATCATGCTAGGGCTGGCGTGGGTTCATTCCAAGCACGAGCACACCGCGATGCTGCGCACCCTGCTCACGCGCCTGGGCTGGCAACCGCGGGTCGTGTGCTCCAATCCCAACGTCTGGACTTCCCTGCGCGTCGCCGGAGAACGCGGCCTGCTCTTCATCCTCAACCTCTACTCCGCGCCGATGGAGGCCGAAGTGAGCTACCGAGATGTGGCGGGCGCGTTGGTTTCAACAGGAACGCACCGGTTGGGGGCAATGTCGGTGAAGGTGGTAGAGGTGTCGCTCACAGCAGGTTGACTTTCTTCGAGAACTTTTGTACACTATGTACATAATGTACAACAAGGGAGAAAAAACGATGGAACGAACCTATAGCACCACCGAAGCGCGGGCCAACTTTTCACAGTTGATCACAGAGGCCGGATATGCCGGTCGCAAAACGGTCATCCAACGGAATGATCGCCCCATCGCCGTCATCGTGGGCTACGAGGAATACCTGGAATGGCAGCAGCAAGCCGGCGAGCGCGCGGCGCGCTTCGCCATCTACGACGAAATCCGCGCGCGCAACGCCGCCGCCGAGCCGGAAACGGTGGTCAACGATGTCGCGGGTGCCCTGGAAGCGGTGCGCGCCGCCTGAACTATGACCATATCCACCCCCACTCATCCCCATCTCTTGCGTGTTGTCCTGGATACCAATGTCTACGTCAGCGGCGTGATTCTTTCGCGCGGCATTCCCTTTGAAATCCTGGAAGCATGGCGCAAGCAAACCTATATCCTGGTCGCTTCCGACGCTATCCTGGCCGAAATTGAACGTGTGCTGCGTTACCCCCGCATCCGCGACCGCTACGCGATTACCGAAAACGACATCGCGCGTCTGATAGCCTCCCTGCGCGCGGATGCGTTGATCATTCCCGATGTGATAGCCAATCCGCATCTTTGTTCCGACCCGGACGACGACAAATTTCTGGCCTGCGCGCTCACAGCACAGGCCGATTACATTGTGACTGGCGACCCGGATTTGCTCATTTTAGGGCAGCATCAAGAAGTGACTATCCTGAAGCCACAAGAATTTCTCACGAAACTCCGCGAGGAAGGAGAGACGCGATGAATGCAGTCCCGCGTGTGGGAGTGGGCGTCACCCAGGATGACAAAGTGCGGTTGCGCTGCCTACCAGATGTTCGAAGTCGGCTGGTATGCGTGGGACGCGCTGCCGCAGCCGCTTTTTCTGCCTTTTCAGTATTTTTTGGAAGAACACAGGCGGCTTCAACCGTGAAATTTTTCGTATGAGGGAGCATTTTTTATGACAGACACTAAACCCAATTCACCCGTTGCTGTAGTCACCGGCGCGGCTTCCGGAATCGGATATGCACTGGGTAAGGCCCTGCTGAAGCGCGGCATGTTGGTTTATTTCGTTGACAATAATAGCGAACTGGAAAAACGTATTGCCCCACTGGGTCAAATGACGCAGGTGCGGCTGATGGATGTGCGTGACTTTGACGCCTGGGAAAGCCTGCTGGCGGAAATTATCACCACGCATAGTCGCATTGATTATCTATTCAATAATGCGGGGATCGGTTATGGCTGTGATAGTGCAAGCCTTGAACGTGAACATTACGACCGCTATATTGACATCAATATTCGTGGCGTGACCAATGCGATCGCACTGGTCTATCCGCAAATGATCAGGCAGGGGAACGGCACGATTGTCAATACCGCCTCGGTAGGCGGGCTGATTCCTTCGGCCTTGATGACGCCGTATGCGATGACCAAGCACGCGATTTATGGCCTGGGAGAAAGCCTGCGCCTCGAGGCCGCTTTAAAAGGGGTGCGTGTGATTACCCTGTGCCCTGGGTCGGTAGATACCCCGATTTTTGATAGTGTGGCCCCTGGCGATATCAAGCCAGTCAAATCCACCCGCCTGCGTGAATACACCCAGGAGAAGAAGATTTCCATCAGCGCCGACAGGTTTGCTGAACTCGCGTTAAACGACATCGCCAAAAACAAAAGCCCCATTATCTACCCGCGCCTATTTCGTCTGCTTGTGCTTATCTATCGCTTGATGCCAGCGCTCTTTCGCCTGATGACGGCCAAAAATCTACGCGATGAAATGCAGCGCTTAAATTCACCGCAGAATTGAATTCAAAATCCCGCGCACCGCACCCGACACAACCGGATGCACCGGATGGGCTACTATTCCAGTTTCCAGTTCAAAAAAAATCCGTTCCGATCCGTTCAATCCGTTGAGAAAAAGGAGAGATGATGCCATTCCCCACCCTATCCGAACCCTTGCGTTTGACCCGGTTGCAGCCGCCGGCCGGCAAAGTGCAGATGGTGCTTGACACCGACACTTACAATGAGGTGGACGACCAGTTCGCCGTCGTCTACGCGCTGCTCTCGCCGGAGAAGCTGGACGTGCAGGCGCTTTATGCCGCGCCGTTCTTCAACGACCGTTCCACTGGCCCCGCCGACGGGATGGAGAAGAGCTACCAGGAAATCCTGCGCCTGCTGGAACAGCTGGACGTCTCGCCGGAGAATTTCGTCTTCCGGGGTTCCGACCGCTACCTGCCCGACGCGGCGCACCCTGTCGAAAGCGCCGCCGCCCGAGACCTCGTCGCCAAAGCGATGGCGCGCAGCGAAAGCGACGATCCGCTCTACGTCGTCGCCATTGGCGCAATTACCAATGTCGCCTCCGCCATCCTGATGGAGCCGGAGATCATCCGCCGGATCGTCGTGGTGTGGTTGGGCGGGCACGCCTTCCACTGGCCCGACACGCGCGAGTTCAACCTGTGGCAGGACGTTCCGGCGGCGCGCGTCATCTTCGACTGCGGCGTTCCGGTCGTCCAACTGCCGTGCATGGGCGTCGTCTCGCACCTGCATACCACCGTCGCCGAAATCGAGCGCTACGTCGCCGGCCGGGGCGCCATTGGCGACTATCTGGCGGAGACGGTCAAAGGGTATCACAAGGATCACTTCGGCTGGTCAAAGGTCATCTGGGACATCGCCGCGATTGCCTACCTGCTAGACGCCTCCTGGACGCCAAGCCACCTCGTCCACAGCCCCATCGTCACCGACCAGGGCACGTGGAGCTTCGACAACGGCCGCCATTTCATCCGCAGCGCCTTCTACGTCCACCGCGACGCCATCTTCCGTGATCTGTTCACAAAGCTGAAAAAATGAACATGGATAGACAGGATGGACAGGATAAAAAAATCCTGTATATCCTGTCTATCCATGTAAAAATAAGAGGGTGATATGGAAAAAGAGCTGAAGTATGCGGAGACAACGGGAAAAGTTCTGGGGTGTGCGTTTGACGTGATCAAGGAGTTAGGCGCGGGGTTCCTTGAGTCCGTCTACGAAAAAGCTATGGTGGTCGCCCTGGGACAGGCGGGACTGGCAGCCAAATCGCAGTATCCTATTAAAGTGATGTTCAGAGGCCAATGCGTTGGGGATTTTTATGCGGACATTTTGGTTGAAGACAAAGTGATCCTCGAACTCAAAGCCGTCAAAGCCCTCATGCCCGAACATCAAGCGCAGGTGATTAACTACCTCAACGCTACCGGCATTGAAGTTGGAATGCTCATCAACTTTGGCAACCCAACACTCGAATACAAACGCCTCACACGCAGTAAGGATTTTAAACATGGATAGACAGGATTTACAGGATTTTTTTTATCCTGTCCATCCTGTCTATCCATGTTCATTTTTCAGGAGGTTTTCGATGCATCTGACCGGCACTTTTCTCGATGAAATCAGTCACGACATCCCGCACCAAAACTGGGGGCGGACGGAATGGGCACGCGATTTTGCGGCGATGCGCGCCATCGGCATTGACACGGTCATCCTCATCCGCAGCGGACACAAGCACTGGATGACCTACCCTTCGGAGGTGCTGCACGCCCACGAAGGGTGCTTTATCCCGCCGGCAGACCTGCTGGAGATGTTCCTCGATCTGGCGGAAGAGTACGCCATGGCGTTTTACTTCGGCACGTATGACTCCGGGCGCTACTGGCACGCGGGCGAATTCCGCAAGGAAGTAGACCTCAACAAGGCCGTGGTGGACGAAGTTTGGGCGCGCTACGGTCACAAGTCGGCCTTCAAGGGCTGGTATCTCACGCAGGAAGTGAGCCGCCGCGTCAAAGGCATCATCGAAATCTACGCAGAGATGGGCCGCTACTGCCAATCCCTGGCCGATTTGCCGGTGCTGATTTCGCCGTGGATGGACGGAATCAAGTCCGTGTCGGCGTTTGGCGCGGAGACGGCGAAGGCGCAGGGCATCACACCGGAGGAGCACGCCCGCGAGTGGGGCGAAATTATGGCGGGCATTGCGGGCGCGGTGGACATTGTGGCCTTCCAGGACGGCCATGTGGACTTCCACGAGCTGCCGACCTATCTGGCAATCAACAAGGAACTGGCGGATAAACACGGCCTGCACTGCTGGACAAACAGCGAGACCTTCGACCGCGACATGCCCATCAAATTTCTGCCGATCAAGTGGGAAAAGCTGCTGCTCAAACTGCAAGCCGCCGCGCAAGTGGGCGTTGAGAAAGCCATCACCTTTGAGTTCTCGCACTTCATGAGTCCCAACTCGTGCTACTTGCAGGCGGGGCACCTGTACCGGCGGTATTGCGAGCATTTTGGGATACAATAGTCGAAAATAGAAAGGGGGAGTAATCATGCAAACCCAAGAATTATATCGAGAAAAAGTTTATACAGTTACCGAAGTTGCCTCTATTTTTCGCGTAACGCGACGCACTATCCGGCAGTTGATTCGCAACGGCGCGTTGCCGGCAATGCGACTGGGGCGCACCTATCGCATTCCACAATCGGCGATTGATGGCTACTTCAACTTCCCTGCGAGCACCCATTTAACGCCAAAGGATTTAGGATTTGGTATGTGGTCTCAGGATGTTACCGGCGAAGACAGCGTTGATTACGTCAATCGTATCCGTGAAACTGATCAGAAACCCTTGCGCGAAGTGCTCGAAGAGTTGTCTCAATGGCAACTGTAAATTATCTGGTGGACACGGATATTCTGATAGACTGGCTGAAAGGAATGTCGTGGGCCAGGCAATTTGTGTGGTCAGGGACCCATCGGTTGTATTGCTCAAGCGTCACTCGCAAAGAACTTCTCAGCAAACCAGGGCTATCGGATGGCGAACGTAAACGCATTGTGCGCTTACTCCATCACATCCGAGTCCTGGAAGTAGATGCCGTGATTGCGGCGGCAGCGTCAGAGCTTCTACAAAAATATCCAGATACGCCACTTCAGACATCGGATGCTTTGATTGCGGCGACGGCATGGACTAAACATTTGCCGCTTCTTACCCGTAACGAAAAACACTATAACTTCTCGACTTTGGCAGTACGTTAACACGCGAATACTCCTAACACAGGGCGTTTGACCGCAAACGGCGGTACAATAGAAAGAAAGGTCAGCCAATAGGAGGTATGCGATGATACCTTTGGTAGCATTTCCTGA
>DAOUGD010000285.1:0-24519 GCA_034429475.1 Anaerolineae bacterium | reverse complement strand
TAGCCCGTCACCACAAAACCCCTTTTTTACCGGCGGCTTTAGCCGCAAACCCTTTCAAATAGGCGCTGCCAGCCGAGAATGATAAAGCCCTGGTATAACTGCCCTTGGGAGACTCCTCTCAAGGGCAGTTGTGCTATAATCATGTGGAAAGATCGCATACCGAGGAGGTAACCATGCTTAAACGCTGTCGCTCATTAGGGATTGCTCTGATTTTGGCCTGCGTGGCCCTGGTTGGATTGGGGGTGGCGGTATTGGCTCAGGAAGGCCTCAGCCCGCCTTACGTGATTGTGTTGAGTCCGTGGAGTGTGAACGCCCGTTTGGCCGCCGTAGACCCCTGCCTGGGATACGCCTATGTGGTGGCGAACCGTGGGATTGCCGTCTTCCAGAGCGTCACGCGCACCAGCACCATTGACATCGGCACCCCGAATAACATCGCGGTAGACACTACGCGCGGCTACGTTTACGTCACCAGCACCGACAATTACGTGTCCGTGCTGACCGCCACGGCAACCATTACCCCGCGCCTGCTGCCTACCAGGGTGGACGTGGGCGCGCCTTCCTACGCCGCGGCCGTGTTGACGACGACCGGCGACGCCTACGTCGTCCTGCCGGGTCTGGATGACCCGGGGCCGGATCAAGTCGCGGTGCTGCACGGCGTCCAAAAAGTTGCAAGCATTACTGTGGGCGACTTGCCGACCTCCATCGCGGTGAACCCCAGCACCGACTACGTTTACGTCGCCAACCAGCGCAGTCATACCGTTTCGGTCATTCATCGGCGTGACAAATTGCCGGACCCCCTGCCCGGTCACTATATGACCCCCACCCAGGTCACGGTCAACCCGGCGACCAACTACGTCTATGTCTGCAACAGCGACTACACCCTGACCATTCTGCATGGGCTGGAGTTTCGGCAGACGATCACCTTTACCACGGGCGACCCGGTGGACGTCGCCGTCAATTCCACGACCGGTCTGGTGTACGTGGCGGTCAACAACCGCAGCATCGCCAACCCCCGTGGCTGGATTGAAGTCTTTGAAGGCGAGACGCGCCTGGGGATCAGCGTCCCGGTCGCTGCTGACGTGCGCGCTCTGGCGCTCAACCCCAAAAGCGGCTATGTCTACGTGAGCCACGGCTCCGGCGAAGCGACCGTCGTCACCATTATGAGCGGCACGCTGGCCCTGGAATCCTTCCCGATGGGCCAAACCGCCCCCAACATCGCCGTTGACCCGGTCCAAGACCTGGCCTACGTTCCCATCTTCGACGGGCGCGTCGCCATCTTTGGCCGCACCCCCGTGTATGCTTCCCCGCTGCTCTCTGCAACGATGACGGAGGACGTCTCGTTTGGCTGTCTGAACGTCCAAATGGGGCAGGCCCTGCCGGTGACGATCACCATTTCGCCGGACGCGGTGACGGCGCCTCAAATGCGCGTGTTATGTACCCCGCTGCGGGATGTGGAATCCCCCGGCCTCGTCTGGGGCAAGCAGGCGTTTCGACTGTTTGTCTCCTACGAGCCGACCGGGACAGTCCCCCTGGTGTATGAGTTTGACCCGCCGTTGTTGATCACCGCGACTTACGTTTCAGCCTTGCCGGGCGGCATCGTCGAAAATGAGTTACAACTCTGGCGTGGGGTGTGGAGTGGCCCCCTGAATCGCTGGGTTTGGGACTCCTCATCCGCGCACCTCGTCCAGCGCTCTCTGGCAAAGAACTGGTGGGCCGGGCATGTGGATCGCACCGGGCATTACGCCCTGATGTGGCAAGCCCGCTTATACCTGCCGTTTGTGATGCGGCAATCATAGAAAATGCTCCGGGATGCGCCCCCGGAGCACATTGCCAGCTACTTCTCCCCCACATGTCAGGTGGGGGAGTTTTTATTCCACCAACATCTGCCGCAAACTGGCGAGCGTGCGATTGTACAGCGCCTTGACAGCTCCTTCCGTCTTATTCAGGACGACGGCAATTTCCGCATTGCTCATCTTTGCTATAAATTTGAGCAAAATCAGCGTTTTACGATCTTCTGGAAGTTCGCGGAGGACCGCCAACAACCGTTGCTGTTCCTCCAGCGTTTCGAGGTTGCTCTGCGGGCCGGGTCTTTCCCCCGGGAAATAAGCATCGTCCATCTCATCCAGTGAGACGATTTGCCGCCGTCCATGATCGCGGTACCAGTTAACGACCAGGTTGTGGGCAATGCGAAAGAGCCATGCCTGGAACGTCGCGCCTTTTTCTTGATAACTGTGAAGGCCGCGCAAGGCCCGGTAGAATGTTTGGGACGTCAAATCTTCCGCTTCCCGCACATTCCCGGTATGGCGATAGTGGTAGTTATAGATGCGTTGCACGTACAGGCGGTATAAAGCGCCGAACATCTCGGGATCGGTTTTAGCCTGGGCCACCAGGTCTGACTCGTGCGTGCTGTCCATTCCCTCAAGTATATCACACTGATAACAACCAGCGTATTACCGAGTGGTCGTGGGCAGGGCTTTATCATTCTCCCATCGAATGGCGCCTGTGGCGGAGGGGACGGCTAAAGCCGTTGCTTTTTAGGTGTTTTGCGGTGACGGCCTGCCGCCCGTCACCGCAAAACAGCCTTTTTACCGGCAGCTTTAGCCGCAAACCCTCTCAGGCGGGCGTAGTCTTACGAGAATGACAAAGCCCTGGGTCGTAAGCGACCGCAAAGCCCTTTTGACCGACGGCCTATGAACTTTGAGGAAATACTCCACCAGTGGGCATGATCCGACAAGATGGATAAGAATCTATCCGAAAATTCGTTTTGGCCCGTGATTTGCGCCTAAAGGTGCGGTTGAGGGGGTGTTTTTTCGTGGGCGGGCCACGCCCGCCCACGAAAAAGCCCCTTCCCGAAAGTGGCTTCAGCCGCAAGGCTCGGCCTGGCGACGCATCGTCTCTATAATTTTCGGATAGGTTCTAAGACCGGGCAGGGCGTAACTCTGTAGCGCCTGTCGGGTTTTAATAGTAGCAAGCACGATTAAAGCGAGACTGTAGGTTAAACAATGGGGGAGGTTGAGGAGCAATGGTAATACGGTGGTTGCTGGCCTGGATAGGAGCTTACATTTTGGGTTCACTCCCATCAGGGATGCTGTGGGCCTGGGTAGCGAAGCGGATTGACGTGCGGGAGCACGGGAGCGGGCGCACGGGGGGCACCAACGTCTGGCGCACCGCCGGATTTATTCCCGCATTCTTGACGGCGTTCTCCGACGGTCTCAAGGGCGCCGCCGCGCTTTGGTTGGCGCGCGGACTGTCGCTGGATGCGTGGGGGACGGCCATCGCCGGGACATTAGCGGTGGTGGGACATAATTACTCGCTCTTCCTGAAATTCAAGGGCGGCGCCGGCACCGGCACGAGCATTGGCGTGGCATCCGTCCCCTGGATTTGGAACCTGCCGATTTTGCTGCTCGCGGGCGTGGCGGCGGGCTTGCTGGTCGGCCATGCCTCGGTCGCTTCCATCTTAATTGCCATCCTGCTGCCTATCCTCTTCGGACTGCGGGGCGACGTGGCGTATGCCGTCGGGTTTGGCGTGCCCACTATGCTGCTGACGCTCTGGGCTTTGCGTCCGAACATTCAACGCCTGGCGCAGCGGGCGGAGCGCTTCCTGCCCATTTACGTTAACAAGCCGCCGTTGATTCGCCTGTCACGGCACCCGGCCAAGAATCGCTGAGTAGCATTGCCGCGGCCGAAAAGCTGAAAACAACGGGCGCATGGTGCAATGTGCGCCCGCTACACTGCGTATTTTTCGGAAGCGGCCGTTGTCTCGTTTTTTTCTATTCTGTGTGTTTTGTGTGTTTTTTTGTGGAGTCAGAATTTATCTTTTATGTTTGTTTGAAGGAGAAGCTCTTATGGAACGCATTGTGATTGTCACCGATAGCACGGCGGGGCTGTCCGCCGACGTGCTGGCTGAGTGGGACATTCCGGTGATCCCCCTCAACGTTCACTGGGGCGAGGCGTCTTACAAAGATGGTGAGACGCTGGATGCGGAAACGTTCTATCGCTGGTTGCAGGAACGTGCCGACTTCCCCAAAACCTCGCAGCCGTCTGCCGGCGAGTTTATGGCCTTTTTTGACGACGTTGCCCGCCGTTTTCAGACAAAAACCATCGTCGGCATCTTCATCTCGTCCGAGTTGAGCGGTACCTGCGCGTCGGCGCTGCTGGCGCAGCAGGACATGCCCGAACTGGACATCACCGTCTTCGATTCGCGCTCGGTCTCGATGGGCGCGGGGTTGATGGCGTTGGAAGCGGCGCGCATGGCCCGTGAGGGCGCATCCAAGGAGACCCTCCTGGCGCGTCTGGCGCAACTTCGAGACGGGATGCACGTCTTTTTTGCCGTGGATACGTTAGAGTATTTACACCGGGGTGGGCGCATCGGCGGCGCGGCGCGGTTCCTGGGGACGGCATTGAGTCTCAAGCCGATTTTGATGCTCAAGGAGGGCCGGGTGGAGTCGCTGGAAAAGGTGCGCCTGCGTCGCAAATCGCTCCAGCGGGTGGTCGAAGTGGCTGCCGGACAGGTGAATGGGCGTCCGCCTGCGACCGTCGCCATCCTGCACACTGGCGGCAACGGAGACCTGGGTTTTATGACCGACCTGGTGGAACAACAGCTTAAACCGCTGCAAGTCACCCATAATCTGCTGACCCCTGTGGTGGGGACGCACGTTGGCCCTGGTGCGCTGGGCGTAGTGTTCTACACGGTATAAACTAAGACGTGAGCCATGAGGCCTTTGATAGCAAAGGCCTCATGGCTCACGTTTCTGTAGACGTCTAATCCGCTTCTTCCGGCAACGTGACCGTGTCGTTCTTCATCAATTCGCGCAGCAACATGGTGGCGAACGCGCCTTTGGGGGCGAAGAACGCCACTTCCAGCGTCGTCGCGTTCTCCATGCGCCACGTCAACCCTTCAGGGCGGTAGCGCAGCGGGCGGCGGCTGCCGTCGGCCTTGACGCGGCGGAAATCTTCCAGGGCGATCCCGCTCTCCGCGAGAATTTGCGCTTCCAACGCGCCGGCGGCGGCCTGCGCCGCCATCATCTTGAAGCCGTACATCGGCCCGGTGGCGCTGATCTCCCAAGCCTTCACGCGCGCGCGCTCGGCGTCCACATCCACTACCGTGAACAAGCCCCCCGTCTCCGTCTTCTTGGCGACGTCGCCGGGCAACACATCGTCCATAGTCCCCTGGGCCATGCGCGCCGCCACCACCTGGTTGAACAGCGCCGATTGCAGCGCGCTGACCATAAAGCCCCGCATCTGCCACGGCAGATGGTGAACGTTGTATGCCTTCATTGCCTCCCGGTCGTTCCGCAGGATCGCCAATCCGATCTCGTGGTTGTTGCCCTGCTGCCCAAACCGCTGCGGGCCGTAGCCATTGGGGACGCCGCGCGCGTCGAGTTCCGCCAAAATCGCGGCGGCGCGCGCCTCGGCCTCGGCGCACACGTCGCGGAGGCGCAATGTGAAGCGGTTGCCCTTCAAGTGGCCGCTGCGCAGCTTGTTGGTATGGCGCTCCGCCCATAGCACGCGAGCGTTCTCCAGTTCCAGCGCCAGCACCGTCTCCGGCGGCACGGCGTGGACGCAGAGCGTCTGCCGGGCGACGGCGCGCGCGTCCTTCAAGCCTGCGCTGCTCACCTCGCGCGCGTCCACGCCCAGGGCGCGCGCCACCTGCTTGATTAACATCGGCGTGGAAAGGTCGCGCTTCTCCACACCAAAGAACGTGTGTTCGCCCTCTCCGCATGGTGCGTAGGCCGGGACTTCTTCGACGACGAAGTCCTCAATCTCGGCGCGGATCACGCCGCCCACGCCGGGAAGGTCGGCGGTTAAGGTGGGAATTTGCCAGTTCATTATTCCGCCAACAAATACGCCACAATTAACTGCGCGGTCGCTGCCAGCGACGCCTCGTGCGTGCGCTCGTAAGCATGCGAGGCGTCCACGCCGGGGCCGATGAGAGCGACTTTGAGGTCGGCGCCCGCTTGCCACGCGGCTTCGCCGTCGGAGCCGTAGAACGGGTAGATGTCCACTTTGTAGGGGATGGCGTTGTCGGCGGCCAACTGCTCCAGGCGGCGGCGCAACTCCAGGTGATACGGCCCGCCGGAATCTTTGGCGCAGATGCCCACGCTGAACTCGTCGGAGTTTTGTTCGCCCCCGGCGGCGGCCATATCCACCGCCACCAACGCTTCCACATCTGCCGGAATCCCCGCCGCCGCGCCGTGCCCTACTTCCTCGTAGTTGGAAACCAGCACGTCCAGGCGATAGCGCGGCGCCAATCCCGCCCGATGCAGCGCCAACAGCGCGCCATAAATGCAGGCGACGCCGGCCTTGTCATCCAGGTGCCGCGAGCGGACGAAACCGGCGTTCACTTCCACGCGCGGATCGAGGGTGACGAAGTCGCCCACGGCGATCCCCAACGCCTCCGTATCCGCGGCGTTCTCTGTGCGCGCGTCCAGGCGGACTTCGTAATTCTCTGCTTTGCGCTCCAACTCCCGCGCCTCCGCGCCGTAGATGTGAACGGACGCTTTGATGGGCAGGATGCTGCCGCGATAGGCGCGCCCGTCGCCGGTGACGACGGTGCAGCCTTCGCCCTCTATCGAATGCCAGTCGTACCCGCCGATCTGGGTGAGCATCAGCCGCCCGTTGCTCTTGATGCGGCGCACCATCGCGCCGAGCGTGTCCGTGTGCGCCGTCAACGCGCGGGGATGCGCGGCGTCGCCCTCCCAGGTGAGCAACAACCCGCCTTTGCGGGTGACGGCGACGGTCAGCGGCAGTTCGCCGATGGCGTTTTGGATGTACTGCATCGCCGCGCCGGTGTCGCCGGTGGGGCTGGGGGTGTTGAGCAGCTTGATTAGAAAGGCTACAGTTTCCTTAAGAGGAATAGTGGGGAGCATTGCCGCCTCCAATTAGCTAAGATAGAGTGATTTATCTCAAAGTATAGCCCGATTTTGACAGTGCGGCAAGCGCAGCGGGTTTTAAACTTTTCTTAAGGTTTTGTGTTGCCAACCTTAAAGACGGATGGCGGTGGTTATGGTAAGCTATCAATAACCCTCCTTACTTTTGGCGCCCTGGAAATGTGCCGGGATTGCAGCATTTTCAGGGCGCCGATTGGTTTGACAGTCATCTTGGACATAGTATAAAACCGGCATGATGGATTTTGCACAACCATTCTACTTATACGGGCTAGGCCTGGTTCCGGCTGCCTGGCTCTTCTTCCTTTGGGCCGCCCGGCGTCGCCGCGCGGCTTGGGCGCGTTGGGGCGACCCGGCGTTGGCGGCGCAACTTGGCGCCAGCGTGAGCGCGCGCAAGCGGCGCTGGAAGGCCGCGCTGTGGCTGTTGACGTTGACGTCGCTGGTCGTGGCGCTGGCGCGGCCGCGCTGGGGGACGAAGTTGATGGTCAAGTCCCAACAAGGCGTCGAGGTGATGGTGGTGTTGGATGTGTCATCGAGTATGCTGGCCGAAGACCTCAAGCCCAACCGCCTCACCCGCGCCAAACTTACCATCGAAGAACTGATGGATCGCCTGGGCGGCAACGAAGTCGGCGTGGTGATCTTCTCCGGCGCGGCCTTCGTGCAGTTTCCCCTCACGGCGGACTTTTACACGGCGCGGATGTTCCTGGACGACGCGACGCCGGATTCGATCTCGCGGCCCGGCACGGCGTTGGAGGAAGCCCTGCGCGTCGCGTTGGACGGCTTCCCGGAAGACCGGGTCACGAGCCGCGTCATCCTCCTGCTCACCGACGGCGAGGGGCACGAGGGCGACCCGTTCAAGGCCGCCGAGGACGCCGCCGCGCAGGGCGTCATCATCCACGCCATCGGCTTCGGCTCCCCCACCGGCGAGCCGATCCCCCTCCGCGCCGCCGACGGGACGATCAGCGGCTATCAGAAGGATGCTCAGGGCGAGACGGTGCTCTCGAAGCTGGACGAAGTCACCTTGCAGCGCATCACGGCTGCCGCCAACGGCCTCTACTTCCGCGCCAGCGCGGGCGGTGAAGAGATCGGCAACATCGTGGACGCCATTGACCGCCTGGCCTCCGGCGAAAGCGAGGAAGAGGGCCAGTTCGAAGTCGAAGGCGTCGAACGCTTCGCCTGGTTCGCCGGCGCGGCCCTGTTAGCCTTGACGGTGGAGACGGTGTTGGACGAGCGGAAGAAGGCGAGTTAGGAGTGAGGAGTTAGGAATGGCGAAAGATGAATATCGCGTATCCCGTATTCCGTATTGCGTAATACGTAATAACGGACTACGGACTACGGACTACGGACTACGGACTACGTTTCACGTTTCACGCTTCACGTTTCTTGCCTCCTGCCTCCTGCTTCTTTTCCTCCTGACCGCCTGTATGTCCGACGAGGTGAAATACAACGAGGCGGGCAACGAACAATTTGAGAAGCAGGCGTATGACGAGGCGCTCACGGCGTATCGCCAGGCGCAGGTCGCCGAGCCGGACTTGCCGGAGCCGTATTACAACGCAGCGAACACCTACAACCGCCAGGGGCAGGTTGAGGGCGCGCTGGCGCAGACCGAGCAGTCGCTCAAGACGGCGGAAGGGCCGCTGGCCGCGCAGGCGTGGTACAATCTGGGCAACGCTTACTTCGACGCGCAGCAGTGGGAACAGGCGATCGCCGCCTATAAAGAGGCGCTGCGCCTGACCCCGGACGACGCCGACGCCAAGGTCAACCTCGAACTGGCGTTGCAGAAGTTGCAGGAGCAGCAGAATCAGGAGCAACAACAGAATCAAGAATCAGAGAATCAAGAAGAGCAGAATCAAGAACAGCAAAATCAGGAGCAGCAGAACCAGGAGCAACAGAATCAAGACCAGCAGAATCAAGAGCAGCAGAACCAGCAACAGCAGAATCAGGAATCGGAGAATCAAGACGGGCAAGAGCAGCCGGGCGAGCAACAACAGGCCGGGGATGAGCAGCCGATGACGCCCGAACAGGCGGCGCAGCTTTTGCGGGCTTTGTTGGGCGATAGCCAAACCTTGCAGGAGAAACTCCAGGAAGTCTACCGCGCGCCGGGTGGGGCGCCGGAAGAGGATTGGTAGGGCGAAAAAGCGGATCAGCGGATCAGCGAAAAAGCGGATCGGCGAAAAAGCGAGTCGGCGAGTCAGCGAAAAAGCGGATCGGCGAGTTGGCGAATTGGGCATTATGAATCACACATCACGTTTCACGTTTCACGTTTCACGCAATACGCAATACACAATACGCAGTATTCTGGCGTGCGTACTGTTGTTCGCTTCCGTTTCTCCTGTTTTGGCGCAGAGTGACATTACTTTTACGGCCACCGTGGATCGCGCTACGCTCTCTTCTGACCAACTGTTGACATTGCAATTGACGCTGGCGGGGACGTTTCGCAGCAGTGGGCGGCCCGCGCTGCCCGCGTTGGATGGGTTTGCGGTGGTGGGCAGCAGCCAGTCCAGCCAGTTCAGCATGATCAACGGCAAAACGTCGTCACAGGTGAATTACATCTACCAACTTCAGCCGACCAAAACCGGCGCGTTGACCATCCCCGCCATTTCCATCGAAGTGGGCGGGCAAACCTATCAGACGCAGCCGGTGACGGTGGAGGTGACGGCAGGGGCCGCGCCGCCCGCGCAGCAGTCCGGCGGAACGGCGCCTTCGGACCTTTCTGCGCCCGCCGACTTGGGTGCGCAGAATTTTTACGTCGAGGCCGAGGTGGACAATGCCGCGCCGGTGGTGGGGCAGCAGATCGTCTACACCTTCCGGCTCTATCAGGCCGTCAATTTCTACTCCCAACCGAGCCTGGATTGGCCGGAGTTCACCGGCTTTGTGGGCTACGATCTTTCGCCCAACTCCCAATTTAACCAGGTTATCGGCCAGCGGCAATATCTGATCACCGAAGTGCGCCGCGCCCTGTTCCCTACGGCGACCGGCGACATGATCCTCAATCCAGCGAAGCTCTCGGTGCCCGGCGACTTCTTCAACCAGGGCTTCGAGCTATCCACCAACGCCGTCACGGTGAGCGTGCAGGCGCTGCCCGCCGGCGCGCCCGATGGATTTGCGGGTGCGGTCGGCCAATTTGAGATCACCGCCGAGGTTGAGCCAACTCAGGGTCGCGTCAACGAGCCGGTGACGCTGCGCGTGCGCGTGAAGGGCGCGGGCAACATCAACGCGCTGCCCGATCCCACTGCGTTGTCGGAGGACGCTTTTCCCGGCTGGCGCGTCTACGATCCCAAAGTGACGACCAACGTGGGCCAGCAGGGCAGCACCATCCAGGGCGAAAAGGTCTTCGAGCGGCTGCTCGTCCCCAAAACCGAGGGCACGCTGACTATCCCCGGTTTCAACCTGGTCTTCTTCGACCCCGGCGGGATGTATCGCACGGCCAGCACTGCGCCCATTGCCGTGCCGGTCGCCGCCGGGGAAGCTGCCGCGCCCGGCCCCGTGGTCATCGGCGACGGCAAGCAGGATGTGGTGGTGCTGGGCAGCGATATCCGCCACATCAAGGCCGCGCCGCCGGTGCTGATGAGCGCGCGCGCGCCGCTGTTGGCGTCGCCGCTGTACTGGGTGGGCTGGTTTCTGCCGCTGCTCGCCGTGGCGGGGACGTGGGGCTGGACGCGCCGCCAGCAGACGTTGGCGCAGAACGTCGCCTACGCGCGCACGCTCCGCGCCCGGAAGCTGGCCCGCAAACGCCTGGCGGAAGCTGAGAAGCAACTTCACCAGGACGCTGACGCTGCGTATGCCGCCGTCGCTCGCGCCCTCACGCACTACCTGGGCGACAAGGCCAACCTGCCCCCCGCCGGTTTCACCCGCGACGCCATTGAGCAGACACTCGCCGCACGGGGCGTGCCGCCGGCCCTGATCGCGCGCGTGCTGGCCTGCCTCGATTGGGCCGACTCCGGCCGCTTTGCCCCCGGCGCCGCCGGCCGCAGCGTCGCCGATCTGGTGCGTGAAGCGGAAACGGTGATTGCGGAACTGGAGGGGGTGGTGGAATGAGGCGAATGGGCGGATCAGCGGATCAGCGGATCGGCGAGTCGGCGAGTCAGCGAGTCAGCGAATTACGAGTCACGAATGACGGACTACGGACTATGGACTACGGACTACGGACTACGGACTACGTTTCACGTTTCACGCATCACGTATCACGTTTCCTGCTTCTTGCCCTCTTGCTTCTTTCCGCCTGCGCCGGGCCGGATATTTCTAGCGTGCCGTTGATGGCGGCCAATCATCTGTATGAGGCCGGGAAGTTTGCGGAGGCGGCGTCCGCGTATCAATCGCTCGTGGATGCGGGCGTGGCGGAGGGGGCGCTGTATTACAATCTGGGCAATGCGTACTTCAAGACCGGCGACCTGGGCCGGGCGATTCTGAACTACCGCCGGGCGCAACAGCTTTTGCCCCGCGACGCGGACGTTGCGGCGAACCTGCAATTGGCCCGCGCGCAGACGCAGGATCGGCTGGAGACGGACGGCGCTGGCGGATTGGTGGGTTTCGTGCGGCGCGCCCTCGTCGAGTGGACGACGGTGGATGAAGCGGCCGCGCTGACCCTGGGCCTGTGGTTCGTGCTGTGTGGACTTGGAGTCGCCGCGCTGCTCTGGCCGCGCCGCCGCCCTGCGTTGACCTACGCACTCGCCGCCGTGGGCGTGCTGCTGGCGTTAAGCGCGCTGTCGGTGGGCGTGCGTGTGGCGGAAGCGCGCCGCGCGCCGGCTGTTGTCGTCGCGCCCAGCGTTGAAGTGCGCAGCGGCCCGGGCGCGGACTACCTGACCGAGTTCACGCTGCACGCCGGCGCCGAAGTCCGCGTGATTGAGGAACGCGGCGATTGGGCGCGCATTATGCTCCCCGGCAACTTGCAGGGGTGGGCGCCCGGAGAGGCGATTGAAAAAGTGGGGGATGAAAAAGATTCTCTCAACGGATTCAACGGAATTTAACGGATATTTTCTCCGTTGAATCCGTTCAATCCGTTGAGGCTATTTTCAAAGGAGTGCGACCGAACCTGCGGTACAGCCCCGATAATGAAAATTTTTTCAACGCAGAGGCGCAGAGCCGCAGAGCCGCAAAGATTTTTCTCTGTGAACTCTGTGCTCTCTGTGGCTATTTACAGAGGAGAGTGTATGGAACGAACTATCCAGGAAATTAACGAGCAGGTGCGACAGGAAGCCGTTTTTGTGCAGGACTTGTTGAACGAGATCGGCAAGGTGATCGTTGGGCAAAATCGCCTGATTCAACGGCTGCTCATCGGGTTGCTGGCCGACGGGCACATCTTAATTGAAGGCGTCCCCGGTCTGGCGAAGACGCTGGCCGTCAAGACGCTGGCCGACACGATTCAGGCCAGCTTCCAGCGCATCCAATTCACGCCGGACTTGCTGCCGGCCGACCTCATCGGCACGCAGATTTACAACCCGCGCACCGGCGATTTCTCGCCGCGCAAAGGGCCGCTCTTCGCCAACCTGGTTCTGGCCGACGAGATCAACCGCGCCCCAGCCAAAGTCCAGAGTGCGCTGTTGGAGGCGATGCAGGAACGTCAGGTGACGATTGGCGACGCGACGTATCCCCTCGACGCGCCGTTCCTGGTGCTGGCGACGCAGAACCCGATTGAGCAAGAAGGGACGTATCCGCTGCCGGAAGCGCAGGTGGACCGCTTTATGCTCAAGCTCATCATCACGTACCCCTCGCGCGACGAGGAACGCCTGATTCTGCGGCGGATGACGGGCGCCGCACTGCCGCCGGTCACGCCGGTAGTGACGCCCATGCAAATCCTCCACGCCCGCGAGGTCACACGCGGCATCTACGTGGACGACAAAATCCAGGAATACGTGCTCGATTTGGTGTTCGCCACCCGCGAGCCGGAGCAGCACGGCCTGCCTGACCTGCGCACCCTCATTGCCTACGGCGCATCGCCGCGCGCCACCCTCTACTTGGTGCAGGCCGCGAAAGCGCACGCCTTCTTGCAGGGCCGGGGCTACGTCATCCCGGAGGATATCAAGCAGATTGCCGTGGACGTGTTGCAGCATCGCGTCATCGTCACCTACGAGGCCGAAGCGGAAGACATCACCGCCACCAACGTCGTGCAACAGATTCTCGATCACGTCGAAGTGCCATAAAGTTTCTCGCAAAGGCGCAAAGGCGCGAAGGTTTGCTTTGTTTATGGGGAAGGTTGCGATGCATGAGAACGAGATTGCTAAACAGATAGTGGATGCAGCGTATACCATTCATGTGAAACTTGGCCCAGGGCTGTTTGAATCGGTTTATGAGGCGGTGTTAGCCTATGAATTGCGGAAACGGGGGTTGCGCGTTACACAACAAGAACCAATTCCGGTTGTCTATGATGATGTGACCTTGGAGTTAGGCTTTCGGGCTGATTTGATTGTGGAAGATAAAGTGATTGTCGAATTGAAGGCCGTTGAACAAGTCGCGGCAGTCCATAAGAAACAATTGCTTACCTATCTGAAGATTGCGGACAAACGGTTAGGTTTGCTAATCAACTTTGACGAAGAGCTTATAAAAAATGGGATCACGCGCATAGTCAATGGTCTTCAAGAACCACCCAAAATTCCCAAAGGAAAACAATCTTAGCGCCTTTGCGCCTTTGCGAGAAATTCTTCTATGCTATCTTCTGAACTAATCCAAAAGATTCGCCGCATTGAAATCCGCACGCGCCATCTGGTGAACGATAGTTTTGCGGGGGAATACCACGCGATTTTCAAGGGGCGCGGGATGGAGTTTGACGAGGTGCGCGCGTACCAGCCGGGCGACGAGGTGCGCTCGATTGACTGGAACGTGACGGCCCGGATGGGCGAGCCGTTTGTCAAGCGGTACGTCGAGGAGCGCGAGTTGACGGTGATGCTGGCGGTGGACGCCAGCGCGTCGGGGCTGTTTGGGACGGCGGCGCGCTTCAAGCGCGATCTGGCCGCCGAGTTGGGCGCGGTGCTGGCGTTCTCGGCGATCACCAACAACGACAAGGTGGGCTTGCTCGTCTTCACCGATCAGGTGGAGTTGCACATCCCGCCGCGCAAGGGCCGCCAGCACGTCCTGCGCCTCATCCGCGACCTGCTGGCCTTCACGCCGCAGGGCCACGGCACCGACGTGGCGGCGGCGCTCGATAGCCTGAATCACACCTTGAAACGCCGCGCTATTGTCTTCCTGATTTCCGACTTCCTGCTGCCATCCACCAATGCGCAACACGCCTACGAGCGCGCCCTGCTCGTCACCAACCGCCGCCACGACCTGGTAGCCGTCAGCATCACCGATCCGCGCGAGTGCGACTGGCCGGACGTGGGCCTCGTGGCGCTGCAAGACGCAGAGACCGGGCGGCGGCTCTGGGTGGATAGCGGCAGCGCGGCGTGGCGGCAAGCGTTCGCGCAGCGGGCCGAGTCGCGCCGCGCCGCGCGTGACGCCGCGTTCCTGCGCGCGCAGGTGGATCACATCCCGGTGACGGTGGGGCAGGATTACGTCGAGCCGCTGCTGGCCTTCTTCAACGCCCGCGCCCGGCGGTGGAGGCGGTGATGCGAGAAAGCGAGAGAGCGAGAGAGCGAGAGAGCGAGAGAGCGGATCAGCGGATCGGCGGATCAGCGAATTGCGAATTGCGAATTACGAATTACGAATTACGTTTCACGTTTCACGTTTCACGTTTCACGTTTCACGTTTTACTCAGCTTCTTACTTCTTACTTCTTACTTCTTACTTCTTACTCCCGCCTTCGCGCAATCTTCTTCGGATATCATTGCCCTCTGGGAAAGCGACGTGCCGCCGGAGGGTGGGTGGACGGTGGGGGATCCGCTGGCGCTGCGGCTGCGGGTGATCGCGCCGGAGGGGGTGAATGTGACGCTGCCGGAATTGCCGGCGACGTGGGGCGACTTTGAGGTGCGGGAGCAGGCGGCGCAGCCGCCGGAGACGAAGGACGGCAAGACGACGACGGTGTTGGCGGCGACGGTGGCGTTGTGGGCGCCCGGCGATCACGAGACGCCGCCGATCACCGTGACTTATCAAACGGCGGATGGCGCAGCCCACGAGATCACGGCGACCCCGCTGACCGTCTCCATCGCCAGCGTGCTGACCGAGGCGACGCCCAACGCGGAAGGGCAGATCGAGAAGCACGATTTGAAGCCGCAGGCGACGCTGCCGCGCCCGCCGATCTGGCCGTGGATTATAGGCGGGCTGGTGGCGCTGACGCTGCTCTACTTTGCCGGGCGTTGGCTGTGGCAGCGGTTGCCGCGCCGCGCGCGCGCCGCCGAGATCGTCTCCGAACCGGTGGACACGCGCCCGCCCGACGTGATTGCCTACGAAGAACTGGATCGGATCGCCGCGCTGGATTTGCCCGCGCAAGGCGCCTTCAAGGCTCACTACACGCTGTTGACCGACTGCGTCCGCGCTTACGCGGGGCGTGTCTACGCCATTCCCGCGCTGGATAGCACGACGTTTGAGCTGCTGGCCGCGTTGCGCGGCGCTTCACTGAAGGGCGAACCATTCAATGTCTTGCGCGACCTGCTGGACGAGTCCGACCTGGTCAAATTCGCCAAATTCACGCCCGACCTCGAACCCGCCCGCGCCGCCATCACCCGTGCCCGGCACTTTGTGGACATCACCAAGCCGAGTGAGGCGTTAGGAGTGGCGAGTGAGGAGTGGCGAGTTGCGAGTTAGGAGTGGCGAATTACGAATTACGAATTACGGACTGCGGAATAAGGACTACGGATTGCCGATTTCCAATTTCCTGATCTCACAACCCATAACCCCCAACCCATAACCTATGTTACATTTTGCTAATCCCTGGTTTCTTTTATTATTGCTCTTGCTGCCCCCGCTGGCGGTGTGGCTGTGGCAGCGGGAGCGTCCGGCGACGCTGCGCTATTCGGACGTGGCATTGGCGGCGGAGTTGCCCGTGTCGTTGCGCGTGAGGCTGCGTGGGCTGCCGACGACGCTGCGGTTGATCGCGCTGGCGCTGCTCATCGTGGGCGTGGCGCGGCCGCAGTTCAGCCGCGAGCGCGAGATTGTGCGCGGCAAGGGCGTGGACATCGTGCTGGCGGTGGATATTTCGAGCAGTATGGCCGCGCTGGATTTCGAGCCGGAGAACCGGCTGGTGGCGGCCAAGCGCGTCATCCACGACTTCATCCGCGAGCGCAAATACGACCGCATCGGCATTGTGGTTTTCGCGCGGGAAGCCTTCAGCCAGTGCCCGCCGACGTTTGACTACGCCGTGCTGCGCGAGTTGCTCGCTAAGGTGGATCTGGCCCCCGTGTTGGGGCTGGACGACGGCACGGCCATCGGTATGGGGCTGGCGCAGGCCACGGCGATGCTCCAGAACAGCGACGCCAAGAGCCGGGTGGTCATCCTGCTCACCGACGGCGTCAACAACGCGGGGCAGATTGACCCGCTCACGGCGGCGCAGGCGGCGCAGGCGTTGGGCATCAAAGTCTACACGATTGGGATGGGCAAGCCCGGACAGGTGCCCTTCCCGGTGGATACGATCTTCGGGCGGCGCACGCAGATGATCGAGAGTGAAATTGACGAGGAAGTGCTCAAGAACATCGCCAACACAACCGGCGCGCTCTATTTCCGGGCGACGGACACCGACGGCTTGCGTCAGATTTACGAGCAGATCAACACGTTGGAGAAGTCTGAGGTCGAAGTGCAGGTGTTTGTGCGGTATAAAGAGCTGGCGGCGTGGATGCTGCTGCCGGCGTTGGTATTGCTGCTGTTGGAGTTGGCGCTGCGGCACACGGTGTTTCGGACGCTGCCGTAGGGCATGAGATTTTCGAGGAAACAGGCCGCTCATTGACGGAGTGGCCTGTTTTTTTGTGTGAACCTCAGCGTTCTCCGCGATCTCGGCGGTGAAAAAGCCTTACCAGCCGGTCATCCGGCGTAATGGCTCCAAAATCACCAGCGCGATTTGTTCGTGTTGGAAGGCCACCGGGTGAGCATCGCAAGCCGTGCCGGGGAAATGGCCTACCGGCGCGACGACGACACGCGCATCGCCGGCCGCACGCCGCGCGGTACACACGCTTTCCAGACATTCGCGCAGCCGGTCGCGCTTGGCACGGTCGGCTGTGCCGGGGACTTCGCCGAAGATGGGGGACTCGGCCAGCAGGAGCGGGGCGTCCGGATGAACGCGGCGCACCGTCTCGACAAAGGCGAGGTAGGCGGCGGTGTAGACCGGCGCTGCGATCAATCCCGCGCTGAAGTCGTTCGTGCCGAGGCAGATAATGATGGCGTCGGGATCGAACCGGCGATGATCCCAGGGCGCGTTGGGGTCGTCGGGCAGGGCCAGGTGGAAAAACTGCGGCGCGTTCGCCACGTCCGTCAGCCCTTGCCAGTCGCGCAGCACCCCGCGCCCACCGTAACTGACCAGATGCACCTCCGCCCCCAGCCATTGGCCGAGCAGCATCCCGAACGCGCGCCGCGCATTCGCTGCCCGGAGGGTGGTATCCGGGACCGGCGGCAGGCGGTGGATGCCCTCGCCGCCGGTGATCGAGTCGCCAATACACAAAAGTCTGCGCTCCAGGGGCGGCGGCAGAGGCGTAAGTTCACACCCGGCGGGCAGCTTCATGCCGAAATACGAGGCCACGCCCTGCCAGGATTCGGTGCGGCGGACGATTTGAATCCGGCGCGGCGTGTGGGGCGTCGTGCCGGTGGGCAGCGGAAACTCGCAGCGTCCCACGGCAAGTTGAAACGTTGCCGGTTCCCAATCGTCGCATTGCAGGTCAAAATAGCAGTCTGGAGAGCACCCTCTAAACAGGAGGGTGGGCGCCGGGCCGCGATAGGCAAATTGCAGTATCACGCCAGGGAAGCCCATCCTGACCTCGTCGGGCGGAAAGTCGGCGGTGCGCCCGATGATGCGGACGCGCGGATGTCGCGCCGGGAGGGTGCATAGGGTTTCATTTATAGAGGAATTTTCCATAGGGGCTTTCCCTTTAGTGTTCTGTCGCCGGGGTCGGCGACGCGGCGAATTGTGCGAAGGTAATGCCCACCAGCGCCAGGATGGCCGCAATCTGAGCCGCGCTGCCCAACCCTATTTGTAGAATTTGTCCGTTGAGTATCGCGTCGTACTTGGTAGCGTACAGGGTGAGGAACCGTGCGATTTCCGCCAGGGCGATCCCGATGAACGGGAAAACCGTCATCCCGGCCAGTTGTTGGTGGGTGGTGCGCGCGCGCAAGACCCAGATCACCGACAGGATCAGGATGAAGAGCGTGGGCAGGGCCGCAATCAGGCGCGTGAGGGCGTAAGCATCTGTCCAGAGGAGAATGGCGTAACTGGGATCAATGATACCATCCACAAACCACCAGGCGATGCCCAGGGCGAACTGCGCCGCATACAAACGGTCACGCGCTGCCGCCAACAGGCCGAGGACGGCCGGAAGGATGAGGAAGAGGACGGCGAATACGGTCATTGCCGATCTGGAGCCGATGAAGATGATCAACGCGATCCAGGTGAAGATGGAAAACCGTAGGCGGCGGCGCTGCGTCCACAAGACAGCCAGACATGCGCCCGCGATGGCCAAGGGGATGAGCCAGTTCATTACGACCCTGCCGGGCAGGGAGAGCGACGTTCCGCCATCCTGTTGAAAAATGAGACTGGCGACCGCTATCGGCAGTCCGTAGATGGCGAGGCTGGCAATCGGGTAAGTCCAACGCGCGAGACGCCGTTCGCGCCGCCAGCTCCACAGCAGCAGCCCGCCGGCCAGATAGGGCCAACTGTCTTCTAACCAACGATAGAGGGGGGGGAACGGCGACTCGTACAGGGCGCTCACCGGCGCGTTCCAGGGAGTCCATTGCCAGCTTAACAGCCGGGCGAGCAGGTCGGTGCGTATGAGCAGGATCCATACTCCCGGCAGGAGCGCCAGAAATACTTGCCGCCAGGGCAACGGCGTGATCTGTTGGTTCGCCAGCCCCAGGTCGGCAGCCAGGTGCAGGTGTTCCTGGGCGGCGGTGATCACCAAATCCCAGAGCGTGCGCAGCCATAGCCACAGCATCCCCCAGGGGCGTTGTTGGGCATACACTTCCTTGCATTGATCCTGGAAAAGCTGCGCCATTAAGGGGCCGTACTCTTGACGGTGCGCGCGTGGATACAGCCGGAGAAGCCAGGTGTAGAGCCTGATAGTATGGGGCACTTTCGTTTGCTGCGTCATTATGCCACCTCCAGCGCCGTAAGATGCGTTGGCAGCAGCTTCCTTTGTTGCGCCAATTGCACTGCTTTGGCGAGCCGTGCTGCTTCTAACTCCAGCGCCCGCGCGCCCAGGCCGGTCAGGCAATAATACCGCCGGCGGCTGTCATCCAGCTCTGGATCGGGGCGTTCGTCGGATTCTGCAATCAAGCCGGCGGCTACTATGCGCTTGATGGAACCATACAACGTCCCCGGCCCCATTTTGATGTGCCCATCGGTGTGCGCCTCGACGGTTTTCATAATGCTGTATCCGTGCCGTTCCCCATCGGCCAGCGCCAGGAGAATGTGAAACACGGCGGGCGTCAAGGGGAGCAGGGCTTCAGGGGTTTGACTCTCTGTGGTCGTCATCGGTTTACCTCCATCACCATATATCCATAGAAGATATATCTGTTATGGATATATTTTAAGGTGAAAGCGAAAACTGTCAAGTCAAAACGAAGGTTGGCGCGAGTGATGACTACTCGCGCCAACCTTCGTTGACCTCAGTTTGAGGTCGGCCGCCCTTTTGTCGCTAACGGTTTGGGGATGGCTTGAACGAACTGGATTCGGGGCGGCCGGCATTGAGCATCCCGGGCCCGGGCGGCGGCCCGCCTGAGCCTACTTTTGTCACGATGCTGGAAATCGTGAAGGTGGCTGCTTGGTCGCCCGGCGTATAAGTTCCGCCTGAATACAGCCCGTCGGTCACGGCGCCGGTTGAGCTGCCGCCAGTGTAGACCTTGTAGGAAACGCCGTTAGCCAGCGTTTGCAGGGAGAACAAGACCGATTGGTAGGTCTTGGTCGGCTTAAAAGTCAGGACTGCGGTTCCGTCGGCCTGTTCAATGTGGAAGAGTGTGTTGGCCGCTTTCGCCGATGAGAGATTGACCAGCACCGAGTACTGGGTGGAACTGTTGCTGGGCGCCTGCGCCATCCCGGAACTGCCCGCCGCCACCAGGATGCCGCCGTTCAGCGCAAACGTGGTGTCGTAATCTATCGCGCCGTTACCGTTGTTCGTCGGCCCGTTGACCAGCACGGTCCCACCCTCCATCGTGATGGAGCCGTTCACGTCAATCCCATCCCCGTTGGCATCCACCACAATGTAGCCGCCGTTGATCTGGAGGTGGTAATTCATCGGGTCTTCCACGTCGCCGGCAATGTTGATCCCGTCGTCGCTGGCAATCATGTGGATAGTTCCATCGTTGATCGTGATGGCGGTGCTCTCGATGCCCTCGTAGCAGGTGGTGATAGCGATGTCGCCGCCGTTGATGACCAGAGCCGTCTCGCTGTGGATGGCGTCGTCGGACGAGGCCAGCGTCAGCGTGCCGCCTTCAATGGTCAGGCTGGCGTTGGAGTGGACGGCGTCATCCGCCGCGTTGATGGCGAAGGTGCCCGTGATAATGGCGAGATGGACGTCGGCTTTCAACCCTTTGGCGGTGTCGGTCGTGACCTGGGTGCTGCCGCCGCCGGTGACGATGTCGAACGTGCCGCCGGTGATCGTGAGATAGGTTTCGGCCTGGATGCCGTCAGCGAAGGCGGTGACGGTGAGCGCGCCGTCCTCAATCTCGATGTAGCCCTTGTCCGCATCCTCATCGTTGTTGGATTGCAGACCATCGCCGCCGGCGGCGACGGTGATCGTCCCATCCTTGATCTCGATGGAATCTTTACCGCGAATACCGTCGTTCACGGCGTTCACGGTGATGACGCCGCCTTTGATTTTGAGGTCGTCTTTGCTGGCGATGCCGTTGTTGTAATTTGCGTTGACGGTTAACGCTCCCTCCCCGTCAATGACGAGATCGTCCTTGCTGAACAGGGCCGCATCGGGTTCATCTTCCGTCGGGTCGGGGAAGACGTAGGCCGCACCATCGGTGAGGGTGTTTTCGGTCCCGTCGGCCAACGTGATCTGGGTTTTGTCGGCGCTGGTGACGAAAATCGCTGCGCCTGTGCTGTTCGTGATGCTCACGCCGTGAAAGACAATCTCCACGGTTTCCTCATCCGCCGAGTCCACCACGATCTGCCCGTCGTCCAGGGCGCCGATGACATCATAAGTCCCGGCGGCGGTGATGGTGATGACGCTGCCGTCAATCGTAGCGCCGCTGCCGTAGTAGGTGATCGCGTCGCCTTCCAACACGATGTAGGTGGTGAGGGGGGCGCTGGCGTCCATCTGCATTACTAACGGCAACCAGACGGTCCGGCTCATTTCCGTTGTTTGGGGGACGCTGGTGGTCGTGGCCGGCGCTGCTTCCCCCCCCCTTATGGGTGCTGCTTGTGCCGTGTTGGGCAATCCCACCAGGCCGCCCAGTCCTGCGCTTATCCCAAGGATGAGGGTCAAGAGAGCGAAAAAACGATAACGGATGCACATTTCCACATACTCCTTTCACGGGTTTTACGGGTAGTTTCGCATGAGAACGACTGCAACTTACTGTCCTAACATACCGTCTTTGCCTGTGATTATCCTGAAAAAGCGCTGAGAGTTGTCTAAGTGTCTTTGCATTCCAAAGTCTAGTATAATGTTGTCACTCATTGTGTGGGAGGATCGTTGTGCAATCTCTGCTCGCCGGTGTGCAAGATTTGAAAATTCGGTTGACCTCTGAGCAATTGGACGCGCTGACCCTTTATCAGCGCGAATTGGTCGCATGGAACGCGCGCTTTAACCTCACGGCCATCACCGATGAAGCGGGGATTCAAGTGCGGCATTTCCTGGATTCCTTTTCGTGCCTGCGGGCGTTGGACGCCGGCGAGCAGTTCAGCGGCAAGACCGTGATTGACGTGGGGACGGGCGCCGGCTTCCCCGGCATCCCGCTCAAAATCCTCTGCGCCGGGATGCATTTGACGCTCCTCGAAGCCACGGCGAAAAAGGTGGACTTCCTCAAGCACATCGTCACCCAACTGGCGCTTGATAACGTGACCATCATCCACGGGCGCGCGGAAGAGCTGGGACAGATCCGCGAACACCGGCAGCGTTACGATTGGGCGGTGGCGCGTGCGGTGGCGGAGATGCCGATTCTGGCGGAATATCTGCTGCCGCTGGTCAAGGTGGGCGGGCGCGCGCTGGCGCAAAAAGGCGAGGGGGCGCCGGCGGAAGTCCAGCGCGGGGAATGGGCCATCACGCAGTTGGGGGGGCGGGTGCGCCGCCTGGCCCCCATCGAATTGCGCGGGCTGGCCGAGACGCGCTATCTGGTGGTGCTGGATAAGGTCGCGGCGACGCCGGATAAGTATCCGCGCCGGGCCGGCATCCCCAACAAACGGCCGCTGTTGATGGAAGCGTGAGGACTTAGAACACAGAATTTGAAAGCGTCATTCAAATCAAAGATGAGGTGATCCTATGACGAACACTTGTTACTGGAACCACGAAAAACTGGCTAAAACTCAATATACCTGCATGGACGGCAAGAGCATCGTCTGTCCGTACTGCTGCGTCGAAAAGTGCCCCATCGAAACGCCACAATGGTTTGCCACATGCGCCGCCGCCGGGCATCCGACGTGGCCTTCCCACTCTGTCAGCGTTCCCCGGGAACTGGTCTGCCTGGAAGCCTACTGGAGCGACGAGATTTTCCGCACGTTTTCCGTGAAAGGCTTTTTTGACTCGCTGGCACCGCTGATTACCCCGCCCTTGAAGATCGCGCACCGGTATGTCGAATCCGCCGAGCATCTGGATTACTACACCCGTAAACCGGACGGGTTATTATGGACCGATCAGGAAGCCCGCGATGTCCCCATTTTCTACCTGGCCTTCCACGGCTCGCCGGGCACGGTGTATTCGGCGCTGGACGCCATTGGGCCGGATAAACTGTGTGAGGCGTTTCGGGACTATGGAGAATACGACAACCTGGTGTATTTTGGCGCGTGCAGCGTGTTTGCCGATGCCGCCGGGGAAAAATTCGCCAAAAAGTTCTTGAAGGCTTCCCAGTCAAGGGCGGTCATCGGCTACACCACCAACGTAGATTGGATCAACAGCCTGGTGATAGACTTGCTCTTTCTGTACCGCTTCTACACTGATGACGATCCCTGGAACAACCTGGCGGACATTTTCGATTCGGTGTTACAAGATTTCGCTCCGGCCAAGCCGATGGGGTATACGTTGATTCAGGCGTAGGTGAATAAGGGAAATGGTGAAATGGCTCTATGGGTGTGTTGGTCCGGCATCGCCGACAAATGATCCCTGTTGATGGAGGCATAAGATTGGGACAAGGATTGGCTTGTATAATATACGGCTTTGCCGTATAATAAAGTTATGGAATTCATCGAAGCCACCGCATTTACAAAATACGTCTACACCTATCTATCCGAGGACGAGTATATGGGGCTGCAAAGTTTTTTGCTCCAATATCCAGAAGCAGGGAACGTTGTGCCAGGTTCCGGCGGTGTGCGGAAGCTCCGCTGGGGAATGGCGGGTAAAGGCAAACGTGGCGGAGTGCGGGTGATTTACTATTTCAAACGCCGGGATGCTGAAATTTGGTTGTTGACCATCTATAGCAAGAATGAAATAGCCAATATCCCCGCGCATGTATTGCGTCAAATTGCGAAGGAGATGAGTGATGACTGAGCGTAATATTGGACAAGAAATCCTTAATGGCATTCAAGAAATAAAAGCGTATAAGGACGGGACGAAGACCTTACGCACGTATACTCTGCAAGAGCCTTCCGCGCCGCAAGTGATCCGCGCCAAATTGCAATTATCACAGGCGGCTTTTGCGGCATTGATGGGGGTCAGTCTGCGCACGGTGCAGGATTGGGAGCAGGGCCGGCGCAAACCAAGCGGACCGGCCTTGGCTTTATTACGGATTGCGGAACAAAGGCCGGATGTTTTCACGCAGATTGTGTAGCGAAGGGTCAACCAGAACCAATTATCTTGGTTCAGGAAGTGAATATGCCAAATTCTGAGCAAATAGCGTCAAAGGTCCCTACCAGTGTTTATGTTGGCAGCGCTTTTGTCTTTACAACTCTAGGTGCGTTGATTGGCTGGTCAATTTATTCGTTTGCTGGCTTATTTGTCGGAATGGTTGTGGGTGCTTGTGGTGGTGTGATTTTGTCCGAGCCTGTTTTCGAAATAAACGGCAGGCAGGTAAAGAAATTACTGAAGGGGAGTTTGATCGGCGCAGTCCTTTGGGGAATCGGTGCTTTTATAGGCAATGAATCTGATTTGAGCCTCATCGCTGTTTTCTTGCTGTATGGAGTTTTGTGGGGGGCTGTCGTTTTTGTTGACATTAAAGCCGTGTTGATTTTGGGGCTGCGTGGTGCAGTATTCGGTCTGGTTGCCAGCATCCCTATAGGTGTTATTGTGGCTCTGACATCTGGTCATAGCGGCGAGATGCAATGGTCTGAATGGCTCACAGTAGCTCGACAATGTTAGATTAGGTTTGAGTTCGCTGGCTGCGTTGGGCTTTCAGGCGACAGCGAGTAGAGCGGGAGCGTTTGACCAAATGTTTGACCACCAAACGAGCGGCTTGTTTTTGCGACAACTGCG
>DAOUGD010000284.1:0-39882 GCA_034429475.1 Anaerolineae bacterium | reverse complement strand
GGCGGGCTACGCCCGCCCACGAAAAAATACCCTCCTGAAAGCGGCTTTAGCCGCAAGATTCGGCCTGGCGGCGCATCGTCGCTATAATTTTCGGATAGATTCTAAACGGAGCGTTCAGGGTTGGGATACTGAGGTGGATGGACGTGTTCCGGCAGGGGCGTGCGATAAGGATGATCTTTGGTCGCCTGCTCGAATTCGGCGCGCACCTGGCGCAGGGCTTCCGGGTCGGTGTACAAGTCCATCGCGGCCAGCGCCATGATTTTGGCGGCGTGCAACATTCCTTTGTGGCCGATGGACATGCCGCTCGTCGCCACGACACCCCAACTGTGGCCTGCCGCGCCGGTCGCAAAGCAGGCGGTGGAGAGCATACTGAGCGGCGTCACCCAGCTCACGTCGCCCACATCGGTTGAGCCGGTCATCACTTCCTCGGCGTCCCAGGCCGGGAAGTTCTCGCCAATCAACGGCGTCCCCTCCAACGCGGCGACGCGCTCCCGCATCTCTGCCGGCACCTGCAAGCGCTTGAAGACGGTCCGGCTGCTTTCCGGCGGGAACGCGGCGTTGATCTGCTCCGCGTAGGCGATTTCCCCGGCAGTAAACGCAATCGGCCCCACCACTTCCATCGCCCGATAGTGCAAGTCGGCCAGCGCGTGGTTGTTCAGCACGGTCGAACACGCGCCCCGGAACACCTCCTCCAGCGTCGTCTCCGTCATCAGCGCCGCGCCCTGCGCGATTTTGCGGACGCGCTCCGCCACCTGATCCAACTCCTCCCGCTCCGACGCGCGGAGGAAATACCACACCTCCGCCTCGGCCGGCACGATGTTGGGCGCGTCGCCGCCCTGTGTGATGACGTAGTGCATCCGCACTTTCTCGGTGACGTGCTCCCGCAGGTAATTCACGCCGACGTTCATCAGCTCCACCGCGTCCAGCGCGGAGCGGCCCAAATGCGGCGAACCGCCGGCGTGCGACGTCCGCCCGTGGAAGCGGAATTTGATGTCGTAGAGGCCCACGGCGCTGCCCTTGCCCGGCATATTCAGGCGGCCGGGATGGTAATTGAAGGCCGCGTCCACGTCGTCGAACACCCCGGCCCGCACCATGAACGTTTTGCCGCTAAGCTGTTCCTCGGCGGGACAACCGTAGTAGCGCACCGTTCCGGCTGTGCCCGTAGCTTCCAACCAGTAGCGTAACGCCACCGCCGCCGCCAGACAGCCGGTTCCCAGCAGATTGTGCCCGCAGCCGTGGCCGGGCGCGCCGGGCGTCACCGGCTCCTGCGTGGGCTGGCACTTTTGCGAAAGGCCCGGCAGCGCGTCGAACTCGCCGAGGAAGCCGAGGACGGGTTTGCCTTCTCCCCATTCGGCGACAAACACGGTGTTCCCCACCCCCAAATCCCAGGTGATGCGGAACCCTTCCGCTGCCAGCGCATCGGCCTGCGCCTTGGACGCGCGGAACTCCTGCCAGGCCACTTCGGGATTGGCCCAAATCGCGTCGGACAGGGTTGTAAAAAGCGTTTGGTGATCTTCGAGCCATTGGATGACATCTTGCTTGGTTTTCATGAACTCGCTCCTTGTTGAAATTTGGCGATATACGCACTGTGAACTATATGCGGATGTCATCTTTGGACAAGTAGCCCTACACCGACGCGCCCAGGATAACGACGGAAACGGGCTTATGCCGTAGACGGCGGATCGAGGTGCCGCCTGCAGCGTCGCAGTGTACACAGACTCCATCCGATACCGACCAGGCCGAGGAAGCCGGGAAGTCCCGACAGCGCGCGCGCATCCCGCAATCTCACAGCGGTCGGCGCGGCGCCGCTGCCGGCCAACACGAAGGGCGAGAAGTCGGTGACGCCAGTAACGCGGATGGAGTACGGCAGATTGGCGCAGTCCCGCCCGTTTGTGCCATAAGTGACATCGCGCGTGATGGGCAGGCTCCATGTGATGCTGTCGTGGTGGTAGAGTTCCACCGTCTCACACGTATGCCCCACCGGGAGGTCGGCGACGGTGAAGTAGAAGGTGACGGCGACGCCGGGGCTGCCGGGCGCGGTGGTCGGCGCGATGTTGAAACAGCGTTGGAGCGTCTCGCCGGGGATGGTCGTACACTCCTGCCCGCCGCGAATCTGCACGGTGGTCGGGCCGAGGTTGAACCCGCTCGGATTCAGCTTCAAGCCGCCGTAACCGCCCGTATTGAAGAAAGCAACGTCGTAATAGGCCGCGCCGAGGGTCTTCTGTTGGCGGAGTGTGCCGTTGTTGGTCAGCGCGCCGTTCACCGCCAGCGCGAATTCTACTACCTGGAGCGCGCCCGTGGTTTCATTGGGAACCGGCGCGGATACACCCATCGCCACCGTCCCACCGGATTCCACAGTCAGGTTGCGCGCGACCAGCCAATGGCTCTTGACGTCAAGGTGGCTTCCGTTCCCCACCACCACATCGTAGAATTGAGCGTACTGGCTTGGCGCAAAGTCCTCGTAATCGTGGACGATGCGCTGCACGCCCGGCCCGCTGAAGCGCACCAGCCCATTCGTCGGCGCGCCCCACTGCTCGTCCCAGTACTCCTGCGTCTCCCAGGTGGCCTCCCAGGCGTTGCCGCTGCCAGTAAGGTTGACCTCGTGGCCCTCGGCGATGTAGACGACGCCGTACTCGTAGACGTAGCGCGTGGTCAGGTCGCCGCCGGCCAGGATGAGATTGTCCTCTACGCCCACCGCCGCCGCCACAGCATCGGCGGAGATCGTCGTGGTGATGGCATCTTCAAGCCACGGCAGCATGGCGATGTCGTCCGCGCTGGGGACGTGGCCGCAATCCCAGTTGGCGGCGGTGTGCCAGTCGTTGCCGGCGGCAGTCTCCAGCCAGGCGCAGCCGGCGCGGATTTCAAAGTTATCGAAGGCGAAGCCGTCATAGGTTGTCGCATCATTGGCGCCGAAGAAGAAGCGCAACAGCACGTAGGGTTCGCCGGCCAGGTCGTACAGGTTTAGGACTTACGCAAAAGTCATCTTGATGGTCGGGGCACGCAATTGTTCAACCATATAGTTATCCAACAACTGATGCTTCACCTGATAAATAGTGCGCTCCGTTTCGGTGGCGACTTGGTTCAAGCGCACCCATACCAGCAAGGCGCAGCCAATGTGATTGCGTTGCATGCGGGCTTTGCGACATTGACAACGTTCGATCCCCGTGACTTGCTTGCCCTCGCGATGAAACTGCTCGACCTTCCAGCGATAGCCACACACTTCTTGTGTCGCTGCCGTGGCGTCCTGCTCCATGTCGTTGGTGGCGACATAGTCCGTGCGCTCGGTAGAGCGCACCAGCCGGAAGAGTTTCACCCGATGGCCCTTCGGGAAGTCTTTGATATGGATCGTCTGACCGTGTTGTTCGGCCGTCGCATCCCATTCCAACGTCGCAATGTGCGTGTAAGGTTGCGTCCCCTCACTCGCGTCCACCAAGCGATTGCTCTTGAGCGGGCAGTAGTACAACTTGCCCAACCGCTCAATCCACAACATCAATTTCCGCTCTGCGTACCACGTATCCATCAACACCGCCCGAAATGGGAGTTGCTTGTCATGTACCGCATTCAACAGCATTTCGCGCACATGCGCCAACTTGCTCTTCCCATCACGGTCGGGGTCGTAAATCCGATAGTCAATAATCCAGAACCGGTCCAGTTCCGGATTGACATACACGCACGTCACGACACCGATCCCGCGAATGACACGGTGTGCATTGCCGCTATACTGCCGTCGGGCAATTTCAATCACCCGGGCGTATTGTTTATCCACCACCGTATCATCAAACACGACATAGCCCAGCGGCGAGGAGATGACCTGCCCACGTACCTGCTCCCATACCAGGCGGGGTGTGATTTTGTCTCCTTCCAGATAGCGTTTCGCTGCATCGTGGCTGAACTGGTCGCTATGGTCGGCGAAGTACGTCAGCGTGTAGTTGATCTGACTCACCAACAAGAACTGACAATAATCCAACCGGGTCACTTGGCTCATACCCGGCATTATAACAGCCTCATGAACCAGTTTGCGTAAGTCCTAGCTTATTCAGAAACAAGTTTCTTGTCTTACAGACGTCAGCCGGAAACCTACGCCCCGGCTTTGCGGAACCGGGCCTCCACCTCCGTTGCCGGGATGCCCAGTGCGGCGACGACGGCGGCGGGCAAGGCGGCGGCGACGCCGGTTTGCCACAGGTGGGCCAGGGCGTCCATCATGATCCCGATCAGCCGTTCATCCTCTGCTTGCGCGAAAATTTCCAACTCACACCCTGATTGACAACCGGCATTTTAGACAGTATAGTTTGCATGTCTTACCCACCTCTATCTATGCCAGCAAAAAGGAGGTGACGCCCGGCAATCCATTAACAGCACCCTTTCCCAACCATAAGCAGCACATCAATCACCTATCTTACTTTTGGAGGAGACCTATGGCTCACAAATCACGTTGGATGGCTTTGATCGCCATCGTAGCTCTGTTCGGGATGGCGCTGAGTGGCTGCGGACAGCCGGCCAGCACCGAGATTAACGTCCTCTGCACGCCGCAGGAAGAGTGGTGCCAGGGGATGAAGCAGGAATTTGAGGCGAAGTACGGCATCACCGTCAACTACGTCCGCATGTCCAGCGGCGAGGCCCTGGCCCGCATCCAGGCCGAGAAGGACAACCCCCAGTTCGACATCTGGTGGGGCGGCCCGTTGGACAGCTTTGTCGCGGCGAAGGGGATGGACTTGTTGGAGAAGTACGACTCGCCCAACTACAAGAACCTGCTCGATCAGACGAAGTACAAAGACCCGGATAACACCTGGGTCGGTATCTACGTTGGCTCCCTGGCTTTCTGCACCAACAAGGATTGGCTGGCGCAGAATCCCGGCGTGAAGGCGCCCACTTCCTGGGATGACCTGCTGCGCCCGGAGTTCAAGGGGCAGATTATGGTGGCGCACCCTTCGACCTCCGGCACATCCTACACCGCGCTGGCAACCGTCTTGCAAATTCGCGGTGAAGAGGCAGGTTGGAAATATATCCAGCAGTACGCGGGCCAGGTGCAGCAGTTCACCAAAAGCGGCGCGGCCCCGGCCAAGTTCGTCGGGCAGGGTGAGGCCGCGGTCGGCATTGTGTTCTCGCACGACATCGTCAATGAGATTGACAACAACGGGATGCCGCTGGAACTGACGTTCCCGGCGGAGGGCACCGGCTACGAGATCGGCGGGATGGGCATCCTCAAGGGCGCGAAGCACCTCGACGCCGCCAAGAAGTGGTTCGATTGGGCCATCTCGGCGGAAGGGCAGGCGCTCGGCCCGAAGTACCACGCCTACCAGGCCCCCACGGTCAAGGGCGTGGAGCTTTCGCACCCTGAATTATTGCAGGTGAAGTTAATTGAGTACAACTTCCAGTGGGCCGGCGAAAACAAGAAGGCGTTTGTGGATAAGTTCACGAATGAGATTGTGGCGGCCGACAATTTGAAGCAGTAAAAACCGTAAAACGTGAAACGTGAAACGTAAGGTTATTACACTTCACGTTTCACGTTTCATTTTCAGGAGTTACGCGGGTTACCATTTTTTGACAGGATTAACAGGATTTTCAGGATTAGAAAACGCTTTGTGGACGTTTTTTTATCTTGTTAATCCTGTAAATCCTGTCCCCCAAAAAGAACCGCATAACTCCTGTCATTTTGTTGCGTAAAGGCTCTGAAATGACCCACATCCCTCGTTTCACCGAAAATTTGCGTCGCCGTTACCGGGAATTTGCCATCATCGCGCAAGACCCAGTGCTCTGGATGAGCCTGGTATTCTGTGGAATTTTTCTCTTCATTTTTATCTTTTACCCGATTTTACGCACGGCGGCGAACGGTTTTTTCACGGGTGAAGGACAGTTCAGCCTTGTACACTTCGCCCGCTATTTCAGCGACTACTACGGCCCACTCTACCGCAAAATTTTCGCCAACACCCTGTTGATGGGCAGTCTCGCCGCGACGTTCAGCACGCTGGTCGGCTTCATCTTCGCCTACACGATGGTGCGCTGCAATCCGCCCGGCAAGCGCCTCATCCACATCCTGGCGCTGACGCCCACTGTGTCGCCGCCGTTCGCCGTCGCCCTGAGCGCGGTGCTGCTCTTCGGGCGCAACGGCCTGATCACGCGCAAACTGCTTGGCATGGAATTCCCGCAGGGCGCCAACGACATCTACGGGATGGATGGGCTGGTCTTCGTGCAGACGATCACCTTCTTCTCCGCCGCGTACCTGATCCTGCGCGCTATGTTGGAACGGCTCGATCCTTCGATGGAGGAGGCCGCCGAGAGCATGGGCGCGAACCGCTTCCACATCTTTCGCACCGTGACGCTGCCGCTGCTCATTCCGGGGCTGGCCGGGGCGTTCATGCTGCTCTTCGTCGAATCGCTGGCCGATCTGGGCAATCCGCTGTTCATCTCCGGCAACGTCAGCGTCCTTGCCACCCAAATCTTCCTCGCCGTCGCGGGCGAATACGATTACCAGAAAGCCTCAACCCTGGCGCTGGTGCTGCTGATTCCCACCCTCATCGTCTTCCTGCTGCAACGCTACTACGTGACGCGGCGCTCCTACATCTCCGTGACCGGCAAGCCCACCGGCGGTCACGTCGTCGAAAAGGAGCCGTGGATTCGCTGGCCCTTCATTATCGCCACCTATCTGTTTTGCGCGCTCATCGTGCTGCTCTATCTGGCGATTGTCTACAGTTCCTTCTGCCAGACGTGGGGCGTGGACTTCAGCCTGACGCTGGAATGGTGGCAATTGATGCTGACGCGCGGCATCGAGGCCGTGCTCGACACGACGTTCCTCAGCCTGCTGGCGACGCCGTTTGCCGTGCTCATCGGGATGATCATCGCGTTCCTGGTGGTGCGCAAGCGTTTCAGCGGCAAGGAAGCGCTGGATTTCGTCTCGAACCTGGGGGGCGCGGTCCCCGGCACGATCCTGGGGATCGGCTTTGTGCTGGCTTTCAGCACGCCGCCGATGATCGTGGTCGTGCTGCTCTACCTCGTTTTGGCGTTCTTCCTGGCCCGCACGCTCTTCCACGAGAGGCGGCAGCAAATCATCGTCCTGCTGCTCGGCTCCGCCGTGGGCGTCGGCCTGAGTTTCCTGGACGGCGTCCTGGGGCTGGCGGGTGTGTACTACCTGCTCGGCGGCGCGGTGGTAGCGGCGGGTCTCTATCTTTGGCTAAAACAGGGGCAGATACGCGGGAAAATTTGGGTCGGACTCGGCGCGTACCTCCTGGCCTACAACCTCATCGAGTTCGTCGCCATGCCGATTGCAGCGTTGAGCCGCAGTCTGCCGCGCGGCTTTTGGAGCAACGCCATCTTCCAGGTTGCAGATCACATCAAGGTGTTGTTCCAGCTTCCGCCCACGTTGATGACGATTGTCCTGGTCTTCGCCGGCGTGCTGCTGATCCAGCCGGAAAAAGGGCGCTGGCGCGTCGCGCTGGCGACGTTTATGCTGGCCGTGACCGCTGCTCTGAGTTTCACCGGGATGCCGCTCACGCTCGTCGGCACGCCGTTCATCATCCTGATGGCCTACGCCGTGCGGAGCCTGCCGGCTTCGGTGCGCTCCGGTGTGGCCGCGCTGCAACAGATCGATCCCGCCATCGAAGAAGCCTCCAACAGCCTGGGCGCCGACGCGCAGTACACCTTCCGCAAAGTCACGCTGCCGCTCATCCTGCCCGCGCTGCTGGCCGGGATGATCTTCAGCTTCACACGCCACATGACGAGCGTATCGGCCATCATCTTCCTGGTGAGCGCGCGCTGGCGCATCGTCACCGCCGCCATCATGAGCGAGTGGGAGCAGGGCGGCATCAGCATCGCCGCCGCCTACTCGACGACCATCATCCTCTTCGTCCTCGTCGCCATCGGCGGCCTATATTTTGTCACCAACCGCGTGTTGCGGAAAGGAAATGAGTAACGAGTAATGAGAAATGAGTAAGAAGTAATGAGAAAGGCGCGTCGCCATTCATTACTCATTTCCCATTACTCATTTCCCATTACTCATTTCCCATTTCACCTTACCCTACCCAACGGAGTCGCCATGTACTTAACCCTTAATGCCATCACCAAAACGTTCCCGCCGCGCGGGGGAAATACGGAAGTTACGGCGGTCAATGCCATTGATTTGGACATTCAGCAGGGGGAACTGGTCACGCTGCTGGGGCCGTCGGGCTGCGGCAAGACGACGACGCTGCGCCTGATCGCCGGCTTCGAGTTCCCTACCGCCGGGCGCATTATGCTGGACGGCGAAGAAATCAACACCCGCCCGCCGCACAAACGCGACATGGCGATGGTGTTTCAGAGCTACGCCATCTTCCCGCACCTCAACGTCTTTGAAAACGTCGCCTATGGGCTGAACGTCCAGCGGCTGCCCAAGGCCCAAATCGCGGAACGGGTGGCGCGGGTGATGGCGCTGGTGCAGCTTTCCGGCTACGAGAAACGCGCGCCGAACCAGCTTTCCGGCGGGCAGCAGCAGCGCGTGGCGCTCGCCCGCGCCCTGGTGATGGAGCCGAAGGTGTTATTGATGGACGAGCCGCTCTCCAACCTGGACGCCAAGCTGCGCGAGCAGATGCGCACGGAAATCCGCCGCATCCAGCGCAGCCTGGGCATCACCAGCGTCTACGTCACCCACGACCAGATCGAGGCGATGACACTCTCGGACAAGGTGGTGGTGATGAACGGGGGCCGCATCGAGCAGGTCGGCTCGCCGGTCGAGGTGTACCGACGCCCACAGACCCGCTTTGTGGCGGACTTCATCGGGCGGGCCAACTTCGTCGCCGGGACGGTGCGGGGGCGCGAGAACGGCGCACTCGTCGTGGAAGCGTTCGGGCAGCCGCTCAAACTGGCGGCGCAGGAGGCGCATCCCGCCGGCGCTGCGGTCACGCTCATCGTCCGCCCGGAGATGATCCAGGTGCGGAAAGACACGGGGACGTACCAGGGGATTGTGCGCCGCGCCGCCTACTTAGGGGACGCGATTGATTACGACGTCGAGGTCGCCGGCCAACTCCTCACCGCCAGCGAGACGAATCCGTTGCAGATGGAAGTGTATCCCGAGGGCGCGTCGGTCGGCGTTAGCTTCTACGAGGCGTGTGTCCACGTCTTGCGGAGTGCATAAGAAAACGCCATGACTTTAATCGTAAAACGTGAAACGTGATGATTTCACTGTAAAAGCTTTACGTTTCACGTTTCTTGTTTTATGGCTGTCAGCACGGCCACCGCATTTTGCCCAAGCGTGTCCAGATTGTATCCCCCCTCTTGTACTAACACCGTTGGCAGGTGCAACGCCGCGATGCGCTGGCCGATGGCGTGGAACCCGGCGGGCGTGAGGCAGAAGTCGCCGATGAGGTCGCCCTCCGCCGTATCCAGCCCCAATGAGACCACCAGACTGCCCGGCTTGAAGGCGCGGATGACGCTCAGAGCTTCATCCAACACGGCCAGATAACCGGCATCATCCACATACAGCGGTAGCGGGAAGTTGTAGTTTGTCCCCAACCCCGCGCCCGCGCCGCGCTCGGCGGCGTAGCCCCAAAAGTGCGGATACTCCAACGCGGGGTCGGCGTGCAGCGAGCAGTACAGCACGGATGGATCGGCGTAGAAGATGCTCTGCGTGCCGTTGCCGTGATGGTAGTCCACGTCGAGGATGGCAACAGGTTTCTTAGTTTGTGTCCCCAGATAGCGCGCGGCGATGGCGGCGTTGTTGAGGTAGCAGAAGCCGCCGTATTGGTCAGCGCTGGCGTGGTGGCCGGGCGGGCGGCAGAGGGCGTAGGCCGCAAGTTGGCCCTGCAACACGCAATCCGCTGCCGTTAACGCGCACTGCGCGGCCCAATAGGCGGCATCCCACGTCCCCGCCAGGATGGTTTCCTCGTAATCGTAAGTGTAGTAATCCCGCAGCGCCGGGAAATCGGTCTCTGGTGGACGTTGCGCGGCGCGTTTGTTCGTCACCGCATCCCGTCCAGCCATCACCGGTCCCGGCTCCCCGTAGTATGCCTCGTGGCGCATGGTGGCCGTCCACAAAAACTCGACGTAATCCACCGTATGCACGGCCAGCAGCGGCGGAAAGCCGTGATCCGTTGGCGGGATGACCGGGCCGAGGTCGGCGGCGCGGATGGCTGCCAGGACAACTTCCGCGCGGGCAGGGACTTCCTTGCAGAGGAGAGGCTCGCCGTTGAGCGTCACGGCGTCGGTGGCGTGGCGTTGGTGGTGTTCGGTGTAAATGGTGTACATTTTTGCTCGAGTCCTTTTTGCTTCCCCAATACTATGGAAATATCCAAAGGACCTTCCGGTTTATGATTGATCTTCCTTACCCGTACTTAGCAAGATCATCTCATTCAACTCAAGGATTTCGATGGCTTTTTTGCGCACTCCAAGTTGATGTTCGATGAGAAGATCAATCAATTTTTCCCCATCAATCAAGGTAATAGGCGCAGCGCCTCGTTCAAATGCGGCATTGCGCGTACCTGGTGAAAAACCACTGGTGTTGATGATGGTTCCCCGCACCGCGCCAAACCGGTGCAAGGATCCTCTCAAAGCGTCTAATACCGGGCGCTGAATGTTGCTACGATGACGCTTGACCTGCACGACCTCCCGCACAGCGGTGATACCTACTTCAATATTGCCGACAACGTCTACACCTTTATCGTTCGAAGGAGCAGTGACTTCGACATCTTCGTAGCCCATTTCTTCCAACAACTGCCGTACCAAATTCTCAAATTGATACGGATCCATCTCCCGTAAAATGGCCTTAAGTTGCTCACGCGCGACCTGTCGCTGCCGTGATGCCAGCTCGTAGAGCTGGTGCAATTCGTCAGGCGGTGTGGAAACAGCTAGTGGCAACTGTAGTGCCACAGTTTCTACACCTACTTGTTCCAAGTAGTCTAATCCAACCTGAGTGATTTGATAGATAATGCCGCTACGGTTCACAAGTTGACGTTCTACTAGATTGAGCAATCGCCGCCGCAATGTATCCTTGAAAGTGCTATCACTGTTGAAGTTAGAGACAGATTGCAAGTAGTGCATCCATTCTGACAGAAAATCGCCGCGCTTGCCAGGGCCGCGCTCAGCCACGATAGTCAATAATTTGATTAAACCCTCCTGAAGATCCAATAGTTGGACTGTTTCACCAGAAGGATTCTGCATAAAATCCTTTCCTAGTTCCGTCAGACGCAGCACTTCGGCGTCATCTTCCAATACCAGATCATACTCTTTGGCCAGATACCAATGTCCGCGGATGTGACGCGGATTCACTTGCCGTTTTGAGTCTTCCCAGATTTTCTGTGCCAACTGCCGATCATCTCCTGAGAGGCGCTCCGGAATCCACTCATCAGGCGCAGTCCAGTCTTGAGGTTCTTGAGGTGTGCCGCGTAAATCCGCAATTTGACTGAGAAGACCCATTAGGTTAGCACGAGGGCGACCATCCAAAACGGGTAGAAGCAAGCGCATTTCGCTATACACTGGAAACAGCGGAATGCGTACCTTGCGTTCTGGCAATACCGTTGAAGCAATCACTTCTGTTGCTGGCATTCCTTCTGTCGTGCGTAAACCGAAAACCCCAGCACCCGCCCGCAAAAAGCGCTCGGCGCGATCCAGAAGCATTCGGGAATAGACCGAGTTTTCCGGCGTTTTCGTCTCCAAAGGCTTGATCTGTACCAACAAATCCGTTATTTCTCGATAATGCAAAGGACGCCCTGAACGTTGCAAGATTGCATAGCATAACTCGGTCACTGTTTGGTCGGCGGATAAACCGGTAAGATCAATATCAAGTTTCATAGCAGTCCTCCTTTGAGATAGCCAATAGTTTCACCTTTATGAGATTCCTCTACCGATACGTTTGCAGCGCCATATACCGCTGCGCCTCATCCCAGGTGGGGCAGAGGACGAAGTAGAACTCGCGCTCCAGCGTACCTTCCGGCGGCGTATCCAGGGTGTTGAAGCACGACATGTGACCGCCGGTGCCCCAATCCACGTGCCCCACGTTGGGATACGGGCTGACCTGAATCAGCGTTCGCCCGGTCTGCCCGTTGACCACGGCGACCCAGTGCCTTGTTTCAGCCCAGTTGATCCACGGATTAGGTTTGCGTTCCAACCCTTCGCTGCGCACCACGTTGTGGGCGCTGGTCCCGTCCGGCTGCCAGAAGGAGAGGAGGTTAAGAAGGAGGGTGCGCCGGGCGGTGGTGAGGTTACGCGCGCGGCAGACGACCTTGAGGACGTTGCTGTTCCCCACCGTCAGATAGTCCACTTCTGCCACTAACCCGCGCAGTTGCTCCCGTTGCAGGGTGCTGCTCACACGGACGCCGCGCCAGGGGATGCCGCGCGCGTCGGGCGCGTCTATGAGCGCGCCGGTGAACGTCTCGATGTGCAGCTTACCGGGGAAGCTGTGGTCGTCCGTCGGCATGGCGATGGGCATGATGCCTCCATACCAGGGATTCATCCAGTCGAACATGCTGCGGGTGGGATAGGGCGAGAGCGCGTGGTTGACGCCGTCCTCTTCCCATTGGAACAATGCCGCGCTGAAGCCCGGCGCGACGCTAAAGCGCGTGCGCCCGTTGTCTATGATGAATGCGCCGTCGCGCTCGGTCACGGCGACTGCGGCGCGGTTCCCCAGGCGGAGAATGGGGACGGGGATGTGCGCGTCAAAGATGCGCGTTTCGAGGAAGGCGTCGCCCTCGTAGGCGGCAGCGTCCGGCGGCAGGCTCAGCGTGACGGGCGCGCTGAAGGGCCGGGCAAGATTCACAGCTTCCAGCGGGAACGCGCTGCGGTTGGCGCTGAGTCCGGCGGGCAGCGTGAGCGTTGCCTGACCCTCCAGCGCCTTGCCGCGTAAGTTGTCCACGACAAAGTTGGCCGTCACGGCGTCGTCCAGCGCGAGGAGCGGGGCCGGCTCCAGTCGCGCATCGTAGACTTTGCGCGTCGTGACGGGGAGCGGTTCGGGGAGGGCGTCCTGGCCGGTCAGGCGGTGGGCGTGAGCGCGCACGGTGCGCCAGTCACCAGGGCCGATGTACAGATGCAGCCGCCCGGCGGGTGTCCAGTGCTGCGGGGCGCACGTCAACGGGCGGCTGGTCAGCATCACGTTCCACGCCACCTCGTTTTCGGCGCACGACTCGTCCCAAAGGATGCCCAGCAGCCCGTATTCTGACGCAATCGCCGCCCACCGTTCGGCAAACGCCTCCGGCTTGTTGGGGATGTCCTCAACGCCTTCGGGCATTTCACTGTAACGGCTTTCGACCATGCCGCCTTGCAACGGCAGGGTCAGCGTACTCCGGTCTCCTTGCCAGATGAAGGTGCGGGTCGCCAGTTGCACGGTGTGGGGCGTCGCGCCGGTGTTGCCCAGCGCGTGGGCGATTTCGACGAGCGGGCCGCCGCCCAGGGTGACAGTGCGTTCCACGACAAGGCCGGGGTGATCGTTCAGGGCGATTGTGAGGACGGCGACGGCGCGCCCATCCTCCCGGCGCAGCGTGATAGCGAAGTCCTTCTCATCCAGTTCCGAGGGCCAGAACGGCGGGCCGACGATCTCACGGAAACCGCCCAATCCGACGCCGGTTTGCACCGCGATGAGGCTCATCATCCCGGCTTTGGGAACGAGAATCAGGCGCATCCATTCGTTTTCCAGCCGCGTTGCTTTGACGCCCTGGTCGGCCAGCACACCGCCGGATGGCAGGCTGAAGATGGGCAGCCGCTCTGTTCGGGTAGCGCCCCCCTCGAAGGCCGCCGTCGCCAGCAGCGGGTAGACGCCGCCTGCGTCCGCCCGTAGCGTCACCGGAAGGCCGGCGTAGCCCTGCGCAGAAAGCGCGACGGTGCGCTCGGTCCAATCGGCGGACAGGCCGGGCGCAGGGGTCAGGGTCACAGTGGCGGCCACGTCGCGCTTGAGGCGGCTGTGCAGTTGAAGCTGCACCGTTTTGGCGACGCCGGGCAGCAGCGTGACGTGCTCCGGCGCCAGGCTGATCTCGATAGGCTTGTGTGGCCGCATCCCCGTGCCCAGCTCCAGGACTTCGCCCTCAATGATGAAGAGCGTGCGCACACTCGGCACGGGCTGGTTCGACTTGAGTTCCGGCGCGTCGGCGGGAATCTCCACCTCTGCGGTGATTTCCTGTGTCGCGCCGGGTTCCAGCGTCAACGTGGCGCGCTTTTCGATTTTGAGGTGCTCGTTGCCGGTCGCAATGAGGCTGACGGAGATCGGGCGCGCCTGTTTGTTGGTCACGCGCCAGCGCAACGTGGTCGTCATCCCCTGCGCCGGTTCGATGTCGTCGGCGATGGCGGCGGCGAAGAAGGCGTCCGTCTCGACGGCGGTGAGGCGCTGCGCCTCCCGGTCGGCCCACACCGTCAACGATTCGCCATTTTCCTCCCAGCGGTACGTGAAGACCTTCATTCCTTCCCAGCGTTCATCGTCCTCGGTCTGGGTGATTTCCCGTTTGAAGGTGGCGTACCAGTCGTGGCGGGCAAAGTACGCCTGCGCACAGGCCAACTGGCGGATCGGCGGGATGAAGTTGAGCAGGTAGACGCTCGTATCCGGCACCCAGAAATAGCCGCACTTTTTGTAGGTGGGCACCGATTTGAGGTTGGCGGACCAGGTATTGATGGCGAGCAGGTGAAAACCCAACTCGGTGCAGCGATCCACGCAGCGCTGCACCAGACGGCGGCCGATGCCCAATCCCTGATGGTCCGGCTGGACGTTAAGGGTAGCCAGGTAGCCGGTATTCTTTTCCGCCGGACGCTCGCAAAGAGAGCAGTAGCCGACGATCCGGCTGTGGTCGGTGGTCTCGGCCACGTAGATGGCGAGCATTTTCTGCTCGGTGTGCATGTCCATCACCCATTGCGGCGTGATGGGGATGCCTCGGCTCATCGTGCCGGGCCACTGATCGTCGCTGGCCTGCCACATCACCGCCAGCCGCTCGGCGTCGGCAGGCATGTCAATTTCGCGGATGATGAAGTCGTTCATAGTTTGTGTTGTCCCCCTCTGAAAATAGTGATTGGGGATTGGGGATTAGGGATTGGGACAGCCCAATCCTTAATCCCCAATCCCTAATCCCCAATTCCTTTCTGTCGGTATGATACGTCCGATTGCATCAATCACAAGGGGGGAAATCTGTCTCCCACTCGCTATTCCACTTGCTGCTGCGCCGCGTTGAGCGCGTCCGCCGCGCTGCGCTCGCCGCTGAGCACGGCCTGCACCGCGCCCATGAACGCTCTGGAGGCTTCGATCATCTCCGGCGTCGCCTCGCAATACGCGCCGCAGAGGCCGAAGTCCACGCCGCCCGTCAGCGCCGCCAGCGCCACATCCACCGTGTCCTGTCCCTGCGCCGCAATGTACGCGGGCGCCGTCAGCACGGAGCGGCGCACCGGCATCAGGAACGTGTCCGACGGCGGGGGCTGCTGCGCCAGGAACGTGACCCATTGCCAGGCGGCTTCGGGATGCGCTGTGGTCGCGGAGACGCCCTGCCCGTACAGCGTGACGCGGGTGATGCGGGCGCCGTTGCTCGGCAGCAGCGCCGGCGCCGTCCGCTCCGGCCACAAGGGGCGTTGGGAACGCCGGACGCCCGCGCCCATCACCATCTCCGGCCACAACGCGATCTGACCGTTGTGAGCGCCCCATTCGATGACGGCATGGAGGTCGCTGCTGCGCATGAGATGCTCTTGCACCTCCGCGTCGGTGGGCATGACGTGATGCACGTCGCGGAGGGCGGTGTACCATTCCAACGCCTCGATCAGACGCGGATCGTTGAGCGTGGGCCGGGGCGGGGACGCGGTGTAATCGAAGGAAGCGCCGCCGTTGGCCTGCACCCACAGATACCAGTCGCCCGGCGCAACCCCGAAGACGCCGTTCTCGCGGTCGGTGAGCGCCTGGGCGGCGGCGAGGAACTCGGCCCACGTCCAATCCGGCGTGGGGTAAGGGATGCGGGCGCGGTCGAACAAGTCCGGGTTGTAGTAGAGCGCCGTGAAATGCAGTCCCACTGGGATGCCGATTTGCCGTCCCTCGACGGTGAACGCCTCCAACACGCCGGGCAGGAAATCCTGCGGATCGTGCTGTGTAGTTTTGGCGTCGAAGTCGTTGAGGTCCAGCAGCAGGCCGCGCTGCCATAGATCATATCCCTGGAAGGCGTAAAAGGCGAAGACATCCACGTTTTGGTAGGCCACGCAATTGCTCGGATTGTAGGCGCAGTCTTTTTCGGGATATTCGGGCGCGGGCGAGGTAATCTCCACGGTGATGTGGGGGTAGCGCTCATTGAAGCGGCTGACGAGCGGCGCGAAGTAGGCGGCGGCGCGTCCCACACCATAGGGCGCGGCCACGCGCAGTGTGACCGGTTCGGGCGGCGGGGGCGGCGTCTCCACGCGACAGCCGGGCGTGATGATGGACAAACAACAAAGAAGCATCAGACAGATTGTGGAGAAATTTCGTTTCATGGGCCTCCCTTAAAAATAGCCACAGAGGGCACAGAGAACACAGAGAAAAAAAGAAAATCTCTGCGATCTCTGCGTCTCTGCGGTGAAAATTTTCATCCAACCGCTGGTGAACCGCAGGGTAATGATGAATTCCTCTGAAAATAGCAAATAGCGAATAGCAAAATCGTAATCGGCATCGTCATCGCCATCGTTGACGAAATTTTTATCCGACCGCTGGTGAACCACTGGTTAAAAATAAACCACGGAGACACGGAGCGCACGGAGAAATTCTAAAAATCTCTGTGTTCTTCGTGCCTCCGTGGTGAAAAGTTCTCATCATCGGGGTTGCCCCGCCCCTATTTTTGTGTGGGTAGATTGTCTACATCTGGAATGGACGCCGCAAACCGACGGATGTCTTCCCACGTCAAGCCGGGTTCACGCCAACTTATACCATATTGCAGGCCATTCTGCAACCATTCCAGGGAATAAATGCGCCCGTCGGGATCGCGCTGGCGATCCTCAATAAAGACCTGTTCCCACAGAGCGGCCGGGACGCCGTCCACGAAGACTTCCTGCACGGCATCTGGCTGCGTCACCACGGGAAGAGCGAAGGGGTGGCCGATGCGCAAGGTAATCCAGGGCGTGGGGGCGTCGCTCATTGGATCGGCATCCGCTGGAAGCCAGGTAAGCACGATGTACTGATCAGGGTTTATGGGAACGCGATCATGGTTGACAAAGCCTTCCGGTATCCAGGTCGGCAAGAAATCGGCCAATTCCGGGTGACGGGTCAACGCTTCGGACAAGCTGACGACCAAGGCTGGCCCCGGTTCCGGCGGCGCGGTGCCATCTTCGGTGAAGGCGGCGATTATCGTATCCCAATCCGCTGGCGGGTCAGCGGTTTCCACGAACGCGATCCCGCCGATTTCGCGGAGCCATCCCTGCACCTGCGCGCGGACGGGCGGCAAGCCCAGCGTCGCCCCGAGCAGCGCCATGACAATAATGACCGCGATGGCGGCCTGTCGGCGACGTCGCCGTTGCGCGTCCCCCGCGTGTAATTTATTGCGCAGCGCCTTCTCAAACGCCGGACACACATCTGGCTGATAGTGGGTCAAAAACTCATCGTTCATCTTCTTCCTCCAGTTTCACGCGCAATTGTTGCACGGCGCGGTGCAGAATCACCCCCACGTGGGATGCGGTTAGTCCGGTCATCCCGGCAATTTCGCCATGGTTCAACCCCGCGCCATATTTGAGCGACAAAATCTCCTGCTCGCGCTCCGGCAATTGGCCGATGCAGCGCGCCAGCAGCGCGAATCTCTCGCGCTGCTCCACGACGGCTTCCGGCGACGCACCCTTTTCGGGCCACCGTTCTACCTCCACCAACGGGAGAGCGGCGCGCGCGGTGCGGAAATGGTCGGTTGCTGTGTTGCGGGCGATGGTGAAAACCCAGGTGGCAAAACTGCTCAAGTCTCGGCGATAGCGCGTCCGTTTCGCCCAGGCCTTCTCGAAGGTTGCCGCCGTCAAATCCTCGGCCAGCGGCCCTTCGCCCACGCGATAGCAGAAGTAGCGGTAGACTTTGGGGAGCAACTCCGCGAAAACCGTATCCCAATCCACCGGCTGGGTGATGGTTGTTAGATCTTGGATGATGTTTGAGCGTGTGATCATGTCACTTTATTATACGAGGATGCGCAGCCAATATTACAGCGTCTAGCTTTTTCGCGTGCGTTGTACAAAAAAGGCAATCGGTTTACACCTGTCAGATGCGGCTAACGCCGTGCTGTTGAGAGGCGGCGTTTTTGGGCAGCGCGCCGGCTACTCTTTGGATGGGGTTTTACCCTTCTGAATTGCTGCCGAAACTCTTGATGACTGCCGCGCGTGGAGGCGGGTGAATGTAAACGGCCTGGGAAGCTTGCTTTCCCAGGCCGTTTTGAGGCAAGAAGACGCTGATTCGGTTAGCTCTTGTTCTTGTTGTAAACATCAAAGAAGACGGCCATCAACAGGACAAAGCCTTTAATGGCTTGCTGCCAATCAATACCAATTCCCAGGATTGACATGCCATTGTTCATCACGCCAATGAGAAAGGCGCCGACCACCGCGCCGATGATCGTGCCGATGCCGCCGCTGGCCGACGCGCCGCCAATGTAACAGGCAGCGATGACGTCTAACTCAAAGCCAACGCCGGCCTTGGGTGTGGCGGTGTTCAAGCGGGCCGCGACAATCATCCCGGCCAGCGCAGCAAGCACTCCGATGTTGATAAAGCTCAAGAAGAGCAGGCGTGGTGTGTTGACGCCCGAGAGCCTGGCCGCCTTTTCATTGCCGCCCATCGCGTAAATTCGCCGTCCTACGACGCTCTGGCTGGTAACGAACGAAAAGATCGCAATCAAGACAGCCATGACCACCAGCACGTTCGGCAGGCCCTTGTAAGAGGCCATCAAAGTGCATAGACTCAACACTGCGCCCGAAATCAGGACGTTTTTGGCAATAAACAAATACACCGGGGCGACTTCAAAGCCATAGTGCTGTTGGTTTTTCCTGGAGCGATAATCCATCACAATCAATGTCACGGCAAGCAGGATGCCGATCAGCACGGTGGTGATGTGAAACCCTTCGTTATTGAAAAAGTCGGGGATAAAGCCGGTACTCAGTCTCTGGAACGGAACCGGAAAAGGCCCTACCGCTTCGCCCTGTAAAATGAGCAAGGTCAGGCCGCGAAAGATTAACATGCCTGACAGGGTGACAATGAAGGCTGGGATTTTTACATACGCAATCCAATAGCCATGCCATGCTCCGATTAACGCGCCGACCAGCAGGCTAATCAACATCGTAAGGCTCCAATGAATGTGCAATTTGACCATCAGCACTGCGGCAGTTGCGCCGATAAAAGCGGCCACCGAGCCAACCGAAAGGTCAATGCCACCGGCAACAATAATCAGCAACATCCCGAGAGCCATGACGATAATGTAGCTGTTCTGTAGAACCAGGTTAGTGATGTTGATGGGCTTCATCAGGATGCCATCCGTAGTCACCTGAAAGAAAATCATAACCATGACGAGCGCAAGTAACATGCCATATTGGCGGATGTTGCTTTTGAAAATAGTGCCCAGGGTTTTCATTCTTCAATCACCTCTTCTTTTGTCATAATACATTTCATAATCGCTTCCTGCGAGGCTTCCTTTGCAGGCATTTCGCCGACAATTTTACCTTCACGCATCACATAAATACGGTCGCAAATCCCTAGAATTTCGGGCAATTCCGACGAAATCAGAATAATGCCTTTCCCTTCCTCGGCCAGGCGGTTGATGATGGTGTAAATTTCATATTTGGCGCCGACGTCAATGCCCCGCGTAGGCTCGTCCAAAATTAAAATCTCGGGGCCGGCAAAAAGCCACTTGCTTAACACCACTTTTTGCTGGTTGCCACCCGAAAGGTTAACCGCCGGCTGAATGATGCTGGAGCATTTGATATTCAGTTTTTCACGATACCCGGTGGTCGCATTGACTTCCCTGGGTTCATTGATCACGCCGCCTTGCGAAACGGCCTCCAGGTTAGCCAGGGTGATGTTGTCCTTGATCGGGTCAATTAAAATCAACCCATACGCCTTGCGATCTTCAGTTGCATACGCGACGCCATTCCGAATCGCCTTGTCAATCGTGCTCACGTCAATCTCTTGACCGTCCTTGTAAGCCTTGCCGCTGATGCGGGTTCCGTAAGCCTGACCAAAAATACTCATAGCCAGTTCTGTGCGACCGGCCCCCATCAAGCCGGAGAGTCCGACCACCTCACCGCGGCGCACATACAAATTGACATCGCTGATTATCTTGCGATCTTCGTGAATGGGGTGGTACGCATTCCAATCGCGCACCTCAAAAATCACATCGCCAATGTGCGCTTCGCGTGGCGGGAAGCGATGAGTCAAATCGCGGCCTACCATCCCGCGAATAATGCGGTCTTCGGTGATTGGGGCCTTGTGACAATCAAGCGTCTCAATCGTCGCGCCATCGCGCAAAATAGTAATGGAATCAGCTACTCTAGAGACTTCGCTTAATTTGTGCGAAATCAAAATAGAAGAAATTCCGTGTCCTTTAAGCTGAAGCAATAGTTGGAGAAGTTTTTCACTGTCGCTTTCGTTGAGCGAGGCGGTAGGTTCGTCCAAAATCAGCAATTTCACTTCTTTTGCCAGCGCCTTGGCGATTTCAACCAATTGCTGTTTGCCGACCCCCATATCGGTGATGAGGGTTTGGGGCGATTCGTGCAGCCCCACCCGGGCGAGCAGTTCCTTGGTTTTGGAAATAGTCTCGTTCCAGTTGATAATTCCCCGTTGGGCGCGTTCATTGCCCAGGAATAAGTTCTCGGCAATAGAAAGATAAGGACTAAGCGCCAGCTCCTGGTGGATAATAACCAGGCCGACTTTTTCTGATTCGGCAATATCCCGAAAGCGGCATTCCTGGCCCATGAAATAAATATCCCCGCTATAAGTCCCGTGTGGATAAACACCGCTTAACACATTCATCAGCGTTGATTTCCCGGCGCCATTTTCACCGACCAGGGCGTGAATTTCACCTTGCGTGACACTAAAATTGACATTATCAAGCGCCTTAACACTTGGGAATGTTTTTGTAATATTACGCATTTCTAAAACAATATTTGACATATTTCTTACTTCCTTCACTTGTGTCAGGGTATTGTCGTGCGTAGTTTGTTGAGCTGTAATTCTATGAAAACAACGGGTTCAAACAAAACGTGGCGTGATAAAACAAAAAACGGCGGCTCCACTTGCGTCGAACCACCGAGGGTAAGAACTTGGCTACCCCATATCTTGGAGAATCATTCAAACAACAATATTAAGGAAAGAGGTGCAGGCGGGAGACGCCTGCACCTCTGGCAAAACAAATCACTTGAGCTGATCAGCGGTGTAGTATCCGCTATCAATCAAGTATTTCTCGTAATTGGTAACGTCAACGCTGTAGGGGATCAACAGGTAAGAAGGAACAATCTTGACGCCATTATCATAAGTTTTGGTGTCATTGACCGGTACTTCCTTGCCTTTCAGCGCGGCATCCACCATAGCGGCGGTTTGCTTGGCAAGTTCGCGAGTGTCTTTGAAGACAGTGTAGGTCTGTTCGCCGGCGATCATAGATTTGACAGAAGCAATTTCAGCATCCTGACCGGTGACGACGGGCATCGGCATATCGGCAGTCCCATAACCAACGCTCTTGAGCGCCGAGAGGATACCAATGCTCAGGCCATCATAGGGGGCGAGAACAGCATCCACGCGCTTGTCGGTGTAGAAAGCGCTCAGCAGGTTTTCCATGCGGGCCTGGGCCACGATACCATCCCAGCGCAAGGTCGAAACTTTGTCCATGCCCATCTGACCACTCTGGACGACCAGTTTGCCGCTGTCAATGTAAGGTTGCAGGATGGACATAGCGCCATCATAGAAGTAGAAAGCATTGGTATCGTCGGGGGAGCCGCCAAACAGTTCGATGTTGAAGGGGCCGGCGGCGTTTTTCAGGTCAAGCCCGGTTTCGATCTGGGTGCCCATAATGACGCCTACGCCAAAGTTATCGAAGGTAGCGTAGTAATCAACGTTGGGGGTTTTCGAGATCAGGCGGTCGTAGGCAATCACGAGAATCCCGGCATCCTTGGCCTTCTGGAGTGTGTCGGACAGGGTCGTGCCATCAATGGCGGCGATAACGAGAACGTCAACGCCCTTGGTGATCATGTTTTCAATCTGGGCCAGTTGGTTGGGGATGTCATCATCCGCAAATTGCAGGTCGGTCTTGTAACCCATGCTTTCAAAGACCTTGACCATGCTTTCGCCATCGGAAATCCAGCGAGTCGAAGTCTTGGTCGGCATAGAGATACCGACAGTTTTGACCTCAGGCACAGGCGTATTTTCCGTAGCGGGTTGTGTGGGGGTTGACCCGCAAGCGCTCAGGAAGGCCGTGAGAACCAACATCATCACCATTACAAAATTCACACTTCTTTTCATCACTTTTCCTCTCTTCTGATTTTGGACTAAGGGGTATATTCCCAACGCCAATCGCCGGGAATTTGGGACAAAAACAATGCAATCACGCTTTGTTATTAGGCGCGAACAGCGGCACACTATACCCGAAATAAGGGATATGTCAAGAAACCCTGCTACCAATCCAAAACCCTCCTCACTATTGACGTTAAGTTAAGATATGGTATACTATTTCGTATACGAAATATTTCGTATCGAAACTTTCACACCCGAAAATTTCACATCCGAAACGTATCAACGGATGGAACGGATTTAATCCTCACATTCCGCAAATCCTGTTATTCTCAGGGAGGTCACTATGAACGAACCCGAACGCGCTCCGGCCTTAGCCGCCACGCAGAAATTTCTCAGTTTATACCGCTACTTGCGGCGTTACAGCCAGCAGATGCACGATCAGGGCGTGCGTGGACGCGAGTTTGCCACGCTGCGTTACCTGCACGAAGCCGGCCCGCGCACCATCGGTCAGGTGCAGGAGTACATCTACATCAGCGCGAGCGCTACATCGGAGATGCTCTCGCGGCTGGAAGCGGACGGCTACGTGACGCGCACCCGCTGCAAGAAGGATCAGCGCGTCGTCCACGTCGAACTGACGCCCGAAGGCCGTCGCCTGGCCGAAGAGACGCCCCTCGGCGGCATCCCCCTGCTCCGCGAGCGCCTCAAAGCCCTCACGCCGGAGCAGTTGGAGACGGTGAGTGCTGCGTTGGACATGCTGTTACAGGTGATGGAGATAGAAGAATGAGCGAGAAAGCGAGAAAGCGAGAAAGCGAGAAAGCGAGAAAGCGGATCAGCGAAAAGGCGGATCAGCGAAAAAACGCCCCCCACAACCCACAACCCACAACCCGCAACCCAAAATCAGGCGATTGGAAGATTCTGGTGCGGTGCTTCGGCTATCTGCGTCCTTCCTGGAAGTTGATGGCGGGCGCGTATGGAGCGATGTTGGTCATCAGCGCGCTGGGGGTGGCGAATCCGCAACTGCTGCGGTGGGGGATTGACCGGGGCATCAAGGCCGGCGACATGGGCTTTTTGGGGTGGACGGTGCTGGGCCTGTTGGCTCTGACGTTGCTCAACGGCGTGTTTGCGTTCTTCCAGGGCCGGTGGACGGAGCTGGCGTCGCAGCAGGTGGCCTACGACATGCGCAACGACATCCACCGCAAACTCGCCACGCTCTCGTTTGCCTACCACGACCAGGCGGAGACCGGCCAACTGCTCTCCCGCGCCATCCAGGATGTGGATCGCATCCGCTTTATGACCGGGCGGGCCTCGCTGCATCTGATCAACGGCGTCATCACGTTCATCGCCACGACGGTCATCATGCTGACGATGAATCCGCTCCTGACGCTGCTGGCGATGCTGACCGCCCCCCTGCTCTTCTACCAGACCTTCACCTTCGCGCGCAAAATTCGCCCGATGTGGCTGGCGTTGCAGCAGCAGATGGCGATTTTGACGACGCGCCTGGAGCAAAACCTGCGCGGGATGCGCATCGTCAAAGGCTTCGCGCAGGAACCGGCGGAGACGGAACGTTTCGAGGCGGAAAACGCAACGTGGTTCCAGATTGCGGCGGATTCGGCGCGGCTGCAATCCATCAACGGCCCGCTGATGGGGCTGATCACCAACATCGGCTCGATCTTCATCCTCTGGTACGGCGGGCGGCTGGTGATCGAAGGCGGGCTGACGCTCGGCGAGCTGGTGGCGTTCACCGCCTACATGGGCCAACTGGCCGGCCCGGTGCGGATGATGGGCCGCGTCATCCCCGCCATCGTCCAGGCGATTGCCTGCGGCGAGCGCATCTTCGACATCCTCGACGCCGAATCGGAAGTGAAAGAGTCGCCCGACGCCATTGCATTGCCGGAAGTGCAAGGCCACGTGCGCTTTGAGAACGTATCTTTCGCCTACTTTGGCCGCCACAAGGTGTTGGAAAATGTCACGCTGGACGTGCCGCCGGGCCAGATCATCGCCCTGCTCGGCGCCACCGGCTCCGGCAAGACCACCATCATCAACCTCATCCCCCGCTTCTACGACGTGACGGCCGGCCGCGTGACGGTGGACGGTCACGACATCCGCGATCTGACCCTCAACTCGCTGCGCTCGCAGATCGGCATCGTGCTGCAAGAAACGACATTGTTTGCCGACACCATCCGCGCCAACCTCGCCTTTGGCCGCCCGGACGCCGCCGAGGAAGAGATCGTGGCGGCGGCGCAGGCGGCGCAGGCGCACGACTTCATCCTGGAGATGCCCGATGGCTACGACACGCGCGTTGGCGAGCGCGGCGTGACGCTCTCCGGCGGGCAGAAGCAGCGGGTGGCGATTGCGCGCGCGCTGCTCAAAGACCCGCGCATCCTCATCCTCGACGACGCGCTCTCCAGCGTGGACACGGAGACGGAGCGGCTGATCCAGCTCGCGTTGGAGCGGCTGATGCGCGGGCGCACCTCCTTCGTCATCGCGCAACGGCTAAGTACGGTGCGCCTGGCCGACCAAATCCTGGTGTTGGAGCAAGGCCGCATCGTCGCGCAAGGCACGCACGAAGAGCTGCTGCGCACGTCGGGCCTGTATGTCGAAATCTACCAGCGGCAACTCAGGCCGCAGGAGGTGGCGGAAGTGAAGAAGAGGCAAGAAGCAGGAAGCAAGAGGCAAGAGGCAGGAAGCAAGAGGCAAGAAACGGTAGATGACGAATTACTGGTTTCCGAATCCAAAATCCAAAATCCAAAATCTAAAATCCCGGCGGAGGTGGCGCGATGAGTATCACGTTTGGGGGCAGCGCAGGATTTGGCGGGCCGCGCGGGATGTTGGACAGCTTTGGGCGGCACGGCGAGGAAGAGGGGCGCGCGTTTGACCGGCGGATCGTGCTGCGGCTGCTGGGCTTCCTCAAGCCGCATTGGCGCAAGATGCTGCTGGCGTTTGTGACGATGCTGGCGACGACCGGCTTGAGCCTGGCGACGCCGTATCTAGTGAAAGTCGCCATTGACCAGCACATCACGCAGGGCAACCTTGCCGGGCTGGATCAGGTGGCGCTGCTCACGGCGGCGGCGTTTGTCGGGCTATTTGCGGCGTCGGCGGCGCAGCAGTACACGCTTTCGCGCACGGGCCAGCAGGTGTTGGCGACGATGCGCAACCAGCTTTTCTCGCACCTGCAAGCCCTGCACCTGGGCTATCACGACACCCACATCATCGGCGTGACCATCTCGCGCGTCTTCAGCGACGTGGGCGTCATCAACGAACTGCTCTCGCAGGGCCTCATCACCCTGGCCGGGGACATCTTGCTGCTGATCGGCATCGTCGTCGTCATGGTCTCGATGAGTCCGAGCCTGGCGTTGCTCACCTTCGCGGTGATGCCGCTGATGGTGATCGCCACGCTGATCTACGCGCGGCACGCCAAGGCCGCCTTCCGCGAGACACGGGCGACCAACGCCGGCGTGGTGGGCGATCTGGCGGAGGACATCGCCGGAATGCGCGTCATCCAGGCGTTTGCGCGCGAAGACACTTCGCAGACGCGCTTCAACGACTCCAACCGCGCCAACCGCGACGCCAACGTGCGGGCGATGTCGCTCTCGTTTGTCTTCATGCCGGTGGTGGACCTGTTGGGCACGCTGGCGACGGCCATTGTGCTGTGGTTCGGCGGGCGGACGGTGGCCCAAGGCGAGTTGACGTTGGGCGTGATCGTGGCCTTCCTCACCTACGTTACCCGCTTCTTCCAACCCATCCGCGAGTTGAGCCAGCTTTACACCACGCTCCAGGCCGCGATGGCCGGCGGCGAGAGGGTGCTGGAACTGCTGGACACGCCTCCCGCCGTCGCCGACAAGCCGGACGCCATCGAGATGCCGCAAATTCAAGGCAAGGTGGAGTTGCGCGACGTGAGCTTCGCCTACCGGGTGGACGGCCCCGTGCTGCACAACATCACCCTGACGATTGAGGCCGGGCAAACGGTTGCCCTCGTCGGCCCGACGGGTGCGGGGAAAACGTCCATCTCCAACCTGATCGCCCGCTTTTACGAAGTGACCGAAGGCGCAGTGCTGATTGATGGCGTGGACGTGCGCGACGTGGCGCAGCGGTCGCTCCGCGTGCAAATGGGGATCGTGCCCCAAGACCCCTTCCTGTTTTCCGGCACGCTGGCCGACAACATCCGCTTTGGCCGGCCGGATGCGCCGGACAGCGCGGTAGAAGATGCGGCGCGCATGGCAAATGCGCACGACTTCATCACACGGATGCCTGACGGCTACGCGACGGTCATCCAGGAAGGCGGGGTTAACCTCTCGTTGGGGCAGCGGCAGCTCATCTGCATCGCGCGCGCCGTCCTGGCCGACCCGCGCATCCTGATTATGGACGAGGCCACGTCCAGCGTGGACACCGTCACCGAGGGGTTGATTCAAGACGCGCTGGATCGGCTGCTGGCGGGGCGCACCGCCATCGTCATCGCGCACCGCCTCAGCACCATCCGCAACGCCGACCAGATTTGCGTGCTGGACGGCGGGCGCATCGTCGAGCGCGGCACGCATGAGGAACTGCTGGCGACGGGCGGCCTCTACCGGGACTTGTACGAGCGGCAGTTTATGGATGTGGCGAGTTAGGAGTGAGGAGTGAGGAGTTAGGAGTGAGTTATGAGTTGTGGGTTATGGGGTGTGGGGTTCGCTGATTCGCTGATCCGCTTTTTCGCTCACTCGCTTTTTCGCTGATTCGTGATTCATAATTCTTACTGTGAGGAGCTATGAAAACTTTAAAATTCTTATTTGGCTATGCTAAAAACTATACATGGGCGCTGGTCGTCACTATTTTCAGTATGCTGGCGCTGGTGGGGGTGCAGTTGTTGGCGCCGTGGATCGTCAAGCAGATGATCGCGGCAGTGAAAGATCAGTCGGATATGGTCGGCTCGCTGGATACGGTGGGGCGGCTGGCGATCCTGGCGTTGATCATCTACGTGGCGCGGTCGGGATTTCAATTTCTGCGCAGCTACATGGCGCACGTCGCCGGATGGGGTGTGGTGGCGGATGCGCGCCGACAAATCTACCGCCACTTGCAGCGCCTCTCGCTGCGCTTCTACGAGGACCGGCAGACCGGTGATCTGATGTCGCGCATGGTCAACGACTCGGACATGTTCGAGACGCTCATCGCGCACGCCATCCCCGATACGCTGGTCAATGTGCTGATGTTGATCGGCGTGAGCGCGGTGCTGCTGAGTATGAACGTCCAGTTGATGCTGCTGACATTGATTCCCGTGCCCTTCATCGTCCTGGCGGCGCAGGGCTTCACCAAGTACGTGCGCCCGGCGTTCCGCAAGCGGCAGGAGGAACTGGGCGACCTCAACGCGACGCTCAACGACAACCTCTCCGGCATCCGCGAGATCAAGGCGTTCACGCGGGAGGACATTGAAGCCGAGCGCATCGGCAAACACATCAGCCACTACCGCGACTCGCTGCTGCGCGCCTTGCGGCTGATGGCAACATTCCATCCGTTTGTTGAGTTCTCGTCCTCGCTCGGCACCATTGTGCTGATCTACTTCGGCGGCAAACTAGCGCTGAATCAAGTTTTGCCCATTGAAGACCTGGTAGCGTTCTTCCTCTACCTGGAAATGTTCTATCAACCGGTGCGAGCGTTAAGCGGAGCATGGGAGGGCGTTCAGCACGCGTTGGCCGGCGCGGATCGCGTCTCGGAACTGCTCCGGGAGCAGCCGGAAGTGGACGACCGCCCTGGTGCAATGGCGCTGCCCGGCAAGGCGCGTGGCGAGATCTGCTTCAACGATGTGAGCTTCCATTACGTTGAAGGCACTCCCGTGCTGGAGCACATTGACCTGGACATCCCCGCCGGGGCCGTCGTCGCGCTGGTCGGGCCGACGGGCGTGGGCAAGACCACGTTGGCAAGCCTCATTCCGCGTTTCTATGACGTGGTGGGTGGCGGCATCACCCTGGACGGCCACGACATCCGCGATCTGACGCTGAACAGCCTGCGGCGGCAAATTAGTATCGTGCTGCAAGACGTGTTTCTCTTCCACGGCACGGCGCGGGAGAACATCCTCTTTGGCCGGCCCGACGCGACGGAAGAGGAGATGATTGCGGCGGCCAAGATCGCCAACGCGCACGAGTTCATCGTCAACTTGCCGGACGGCTACGACACGCTCATCGGCGAGCGCGGCGTCAAGCTTTCCGGCGGGCAGAAGCAGCGGTTGGCGATTGCGCGGGCCGTGCTCAAGGACGCGCCGATCCTCATCCTGGACGAAGCCACGTCCAGTGTGGACACGCACACCGAGTTGCTCATCCAGCAGGCGTTGGAGCGGCTGATGGTGGGACGCACGACGATCATCATCGCGCACCGCCTCTCAACGATTCGCGGCGCGGACAAGATCGTGGTGCTGGAAGGCGCCCGCATCGCCGAGATGGGCACGCACGAAGCGCTGATGGCCGTGGAAGGCGGGCTATACCGACAGCTCAATGAAGTCCAGCATCAATCGGAGCCGCGTTGGGAATTGGTACGTGAACAACGGCGTGAGGCAATTTATGCGCAAGGTTTGTTGATTTGACAAACCCCGCATACGTGGTTAAAATTGGCGCTTGGTGTGTGTCCCCATTTTATGAAAGGTTGTCACTTTCCAGGGGGGGACAACGGCACAGTGCCAACTGCGAAGATTTTCCTCAACGGATGAAACAAAATTGAACGGAATTTTCCTCCATTCAATCCGTTTAATTCGTTGAGCCATGTTGAAGGAGAATGAAGTATGAAGGTTCGAAAATCATTGTGGCTGCGGCTTGGTTTGATCTGGTTGATGGGACTGTTGCTATTGTCGCCGATTGCGTGCTCTGTCGGCGGCGGCGGTGATGAAAAACTCACTTCCGACAAAAATGCGACCCCCACCCCCATTCCCACCTCGGTAGTCCCATCCAGTTCTACCTACACGGTAGAGCGAGGCGACGTCATCCGCAAATTCCAGTTCTCGGCGCGGATCGCGCCGGTGCTGGAAGAGGAATTGTTCTTCAAGATGAACGGCTACGTGGAAACGGTCTACGTGCGCCGGGGGGATGAAGTCAAGGCCGGTGACTTGTTAGCCGAACTGGAAATGACCGATCTGAAAAACCAGATCACCCAGAAACAGGCGGAAATGACGGCAGTGCAGATGAACTATGACCGCCGCCTGGCCGAATCCCGCGCCAGCGTACGCGCCAAGGAGTTGAACCTGGCCAAGATCAGGACCAGTCTCTCAGAATCCCAATTAGTCAGAGGGCGCATCAGTTTAGAACAGGCGCGCACAAGACTGGCTGACGCGCAGAGAGAGTATGGGGAATCCCTGGACCGGGCGTGGGAGCAAGAAGAAGTGCGCCAACGGTATGCCGACGAGGTGCGAAATGCGCAATGGAACCTGGAAATTGTCGAGGCCGAGTACAACGACATGCTGCGCGACCGCGAACGCGTCGGCTACGACATCGAACTGGCGCAGCAAGATTTGGACCTGGCGTTGATGGCGCAGCAGGAGATCGAGATTGGGTTAGATATCACACAGACGCTGCTCTCTTTGCAACGTTTGAATGATCAGTTGAAAGACGCACGGATTGAGGCACCCTTTGACGGCGTGATCTTGCAACTCTCCGTTGTGGACGGCAAGCAAGTTCAGGGGTATGACGCCGTGATGACGCTGGCGGATACGACGGAACTGGAAGTGAGCGCCGATTTGATGGATACCGAGATGAGCGAATTGTCGGAAGGGATGGAAATCACCGCCGAATTCGTGAATCGCCCCGGCCAGGAAATCAAAGGGGTGATTCGCCGCCTGCCCTACCCTTACGGCAGCACGAAACCGGCGGATGGGGTAACGGACGAAGACAAGTCGGTGCGGATCACGTTGACCAACCCGGAAGACAGCGGTTACAAATTCTCGGTTGGCGACCGGCTGCGGCTGACGGCGGAGTTGGAGCGGGCCGAAGGCGTCCTGCGTCTGCCGCCGCAGGCCGTGCGCACATTTGAAGGTCGCACCTTTGTGGTCATCAAGCAAGAAGGTGGTCAGCGGCGCATAGACGTTCGGTTAGGCATCCAGGCCGATGATTGGCTCGAAATTTTGGATGGCTTGGAGGAAGGTCAAGAAGTCATTGCCCCCTAGGGTATGAGAGACGTATGCGGATATTCAACCGATTACGGGCCATCTTCGTTATTGTGACCAAACGCCTGGGCGCCCAGGCGTGGCTGGTCGGGGCAACGACGTTGGGGCTGGTCATCGCCATTGCCTTGATGTTGAGCGTCCCGTTGTATGCGGATGCTGTTTATCAACGCATCTTTATGCAAAATATTGCGCCGGAGGGGTGGTCTGATCCCAACACCCCTCCGCCATTCTCTTTTCTCTTCCGGTACGATGGCAGCATCTACGGGGCGGTCGAGTGGGAGGACGTAACGCCAGTGGACGAATATCTGGCCAGGCAGGCCGGAAGTGTGTTGGGGCTGCCGCAGCAGTTCATGGTACAGTATTTTTCCACCGACCCGTTTGGCATCTACGCCGCGGACGAACGTACTTTCGATAGTGCCGCCACTCCCCTGCTCTGGGCCAGTTTTGCCTATTTGAGTGATTTCCAGGATCACATCACCATCCTGGAAGGAACGTTCCCACCGGTAAATACCGGCGGCAGCGCTGCGCCCATAGAGGTGATGATCTACGAAGAGAAGGCCATCGAACTGGGCTTCCAGGTAGGAGAGACCTACATCGCTTTTGCCCGTCAACGCGCAGAAGATGGCTTCACCCGCAACGTACAAATTCCTGTTCGGGTTGTGGGCGTGTGGAAAGAGCGGGATCTGGCCGATCCCTACTGGTTCTTCAACCCGAACACCCTGTCCGAACGCCTGATTGTGCCGGCAGAAACCTACACAGGCCGCCTCAGCAGTTCATTGACCGGCGAGGTATACACGGCAGCCTGGTATCTGGTGATGGATGGACAGGATGTCAGCCACGACGACACCGTGACCCTGCTCCGCCACGCAACCATCACCCAGCAAAAAGCCGCCGGCCTGTTGGCGAACGTCAAACTGGCGAAGTCGCCGGTGGAAGCTATGGTGGAGTATCGGCGCGCGGCCAACACCCTCACCATCCTCTTATACGCTTTCAGCGTGCCGATCCTGGCACTGCTGTTGGCCTTCATCACGTTAACCGCGGGACTGGCTGTGGAACGTCGGCGCAACGAGATTGCCGTGTTGCGCAGCCGCGGCGCGATGGCCCTACAAATGGTAGGGATCTCGCTGATGGAGGGGTTACTGTTGGGCCTGGTGGCGCTGCTCTTGAGCATTCCGACCGGTATGTCGGTGGCGCAGGTCATCGGACAGGCGCGCAGTTTCCTGGACTTTAGCGCCAACTTGGGGCAGTTGCGCCTCAACCTGTCTATGTCTACATTGCGCTTCGGACTGGTGGGCGTGGCCCTGGTCGTGGCGGCGCAGGTGATACCGACGTTTGGCGCGGCAGGACACACCATTGTTTCATACAAGCGCGAGGTGGCGCGCCTCCTGCGCCCGCCCTGGTGGCAGCGCGCCTGGCTGGACTTGCTGCTGTTTATCCCTGCGGCGTACGGCGCTTATCTCCTGCGCGAGCAGGGCAGTTTGGTAAGCCTACAGGATGCTTTCGGCACAAATCCGTTGCAAAACCCCTTGCTATTCCTGGTGCCAGCGCTTGGAATTTTCTCACTGACGCTGGTATTCCTGCGGTTTATGCCCTTGCTAATGACCCTTACGACCTGGGTGGCGATGCGCACCCGCGCGGTGGGCCTCTTGATGGCTGCGCGGCACCTGTCGCGCACGCCGGGGCTGTATTCGACCCCGTTGATTCTGCTGGTCCTCACCCTGAGCCTTTCCGCTTTCACCGCTTCCCTGGCCTACACACTGGATCAGCATCTTCACGATCAGCGCTACTACGAAATTGGAGCCGATATGAGCTTCCTGGATCAAGGGGAGGGACAGGAGGATACCGTGGCGGCCATCTATCAGACTTCCTCGGAGAGCACGACGACAGAGGATGAGGAAGAAGGCCCGCGCTGGTATTTCTTGCCGGTCACGGATTACCTGAACGCCGGGGGCGTACAAGCCGCGACGCGGGTGGGCCGCTATCCAGTCACCAGCCGGCTTAGCAATGCAATGCAGACGGGTGTGTTTATGGGGATAGACCGGGGTGATTTCGGACAGATCGCATTCTGGCGCAGGGATTTCAGCGACGAGAGTCTGGGGGCCTTGTTAAACGCGCTGGCGGTGACGCGCAATGGCGTTCTCATCTATAAACCGTTAATGGAGCAGCACGCTTTGTACATCGGCGACACCATCCATTTAGTGTTGACCATGTACGGGCAGAACACTGAGGTTGGTCTTCAGATCGTCGGTACGTTCGATCTGTTCCCGACGTGGTATCCTTCTGAAGGCCCGTTGTTCGTCGGGAACCTGGATTACCTCTTTGAGGAAGCGGGGGGACAATTCCCCTACAACGTCTGGCTTAAAACGGCGTCCGACGCCGATCTGGCGTATCTGGGAAAGACGGGGTTGAGCGCCAGCCGCATACTGGAATGGCGCGCCCCGGCGCTCGAAATTACTGTGGAGCAGGAATCACCGGAGCGGCAAGGACTGTTTGGACTGCTCTCGGTAGGATTTGCCGCGGCTGCCGTGCTCACCGTTCTGGGATTTTTGCTCTATGCGCTGTTTTCGTTCCGGCGGCGCTTCATCGAATTTGGCGTCTTGCGAGCCGTGGGACTTTCCGCGGGACAGATGGCGGCCTACCTGGGCTGGGAACTGGCGTTCCTGATCCTGATGGGCGGTGGATTGGGGACGCTGTTGGGCGGTTGGGTCAGCAACTTCTTCATCCCCTTCTTGCAGATCGGGGTGGACGAGGCCGCGCGCATCCCACCATACATCGTGGACATTGCCTGGCCCGCGATCTTCCGTATTTACGTATTGTTTGGCGCGCTCTTCTTTGTCGCACTGGCGGCATTGATCGTGATGCTGCGGCGAATGAAGATTTTCGAGGCAGTGAAATTAGGCGAAACCGCCTAGATGTAGGACTTACACACGCGGCGGCCTTTTACCGCAAAATGCGCGAAGAACTCAGAGATTTTATCATTTCTCAGCGACTTCTACGACCTCCGCAGTGAAAAAGAGGCTTCGTTGCGCAAGCTCTGAGATTGACAAAGGGGAATAATAAGAATATGGCGGAACAAGTAAGTACAACCGAACCGGCCGGAACAGGGACCTCGTCGTTCATTGTCTGCGACAACCTGGTGAAGATTTACAAAGTCGCCGGGCTGGAAGTTGTGGCCTTGCAGGGGTTGGACCTGGTCGTACAGCCGGGCGAGCTGATGGGAATCGTAGGGGCAAGCGGCAGCGGCAAGTCCACGTTGATGAACGTCCTCGGCGGCCTCGACCGGCCCTCGGCAGGCCGCGCCTGGGTGAACGGCAAGGACCTGCTCAAACTATCGAACGCGGAGCTGAACCAGTATCGCCGCGCCGAAGTCGGCTTCGTCTGGCAGCACGGCGCGCGCAACCTGATCCCCTACCTCAACGCACTGGAAAACGTCAAACTCCCGATGACGCTGGCGGGCAAGGCCGGGCGGTCTGTCCGCCGCCACGCTGAGACCCTGTTGGATATGGTGGGACTGAAAGAACGCATGAAGCACCGCCTGTCGGAACTGTCCGGCGGCGAGCAGCAGCGCGTCGCTATCGCCGTGGCCCTGGCGAACGAGCCGAAGCTCCTCCTGGCTGACGAGCCGACCGGTGAGTTGGACTCGACCACGGCGCTGACCATCTACGAAATGTTCAAGAAGCTGAACGCCGAATTGAAAGTCACCACCCTGATCGTGAGCCACGACCCCTCGATTGCGCGGCACGTGAATCGCGTGGTGGCAATCCGCGACGGCAAAATGGCGACCGAGACGGTGCGAGCCAAAACCTCCGGCGAAGTAACCGCCGAACACGAAGAAATCTTTGAAGAACTGACCGTCCTCGACTCCGCCGGGCGGCTTCAGATTCCGAAAGAATACCTGGAAATGTTCGGCATCAAGGGGCGCGCGCGTCTGGAATTGACCGACGAGGGTATCCTGGTGCTGCCGACCGAGAACATCGAACACGTCCGCGACGCCGAGGCGCTGGCGACCCAGTTTGTGGAAGCGCGCAAAGCGAAGGGCCTGAGCGGGCTGCTCAACCGGGTGCTGCGGGGCGACCTCAGAAAAAGGAAGGGATAGGCATGGCGAAGAAATCAAAAGAAACCGAATCCGGCGCCAATTACACATACGCCATTGAAACCAGCGACCTGTGGCGGGTCTATAAGGTGGGCGCGCACCTGGAAGTGCCGGCGCTGCGGGGGATTAACCTGCAAATCGAGCCGGGGCACTTCATCGCCCTGAAAGGTCGTTCTGGGAGCGGCAAAACCACGTTGTTGAACTGCCTGAGCGGCCTGGATCGGCCCACGGCCGGGACGGCGCAGGTGTTGGGACGCGATCTCGCCAAGATGAACGACCGGCAGTTGACGACCTGGCGACGCGAGCAGTTGGGCTTCGTCTTCCAGTCGTTTGGCTTGCTGCCCAGCCTCTCTGCGTACGAAAACGTGGAGTTGATGCTGCGCATCAAAGGCGTGCGCGCTCACGAGCGTCACGACCGCACGCTGTATTGTCTGGACCTGGTAGGCTTGCGCAAGTGGATGGATCACCGCCCTTACGAGCTATCCGGCGGCCAGCAGCAGCGTGTGGCGATTGCGCGCGCCCTCGCCAACCAGCCGCAGCTCATCCTGGCCGACGAGCCGACCGGCGAGTTGGACAGCAGCACGGCGCGCGAAATCTTGGGGTTGTTTCAGAGCATCGTGAAGGAAGAAAAGGTCACCATGCTGATGGCCTCCCACGATGGTCTGGTGGACGAATATGTGGATATGATCCTGCAACTGAAAGACGGGCAGGTCGCGGACTAAAGAAGCAGGATGCAAGAAGCAAGAAGCAAGAAGCTAATTCCTTGCTTCCTGCTTCTTGCTTCATGAGTCTTTCTGTTCACGGCTGCGCACCAACAGCGTCCAAGTTCCCCGCTGAACGGCCTTGTGGGCCTGATTGAAAATAGTCACATTCAATGTGACCAATCCCCCTGAGTACCCCTCCAACGGGCGCTTGTCCTTGAAGCGGATGTTGACCCAAATCGTATCGTCCACCCTGACCGCCGCGCGATACCGCCAGTCCAGGCTCACAAACGCCTCGATGGTGCCGCTCATATAACCCAGACTGTTCGCCAGCCCCGTGCCGATGGACAACACCAACGCGCCCTGGACGATCAACGCGCCGAAAGGGGTGTTGCGAGCAAAAGCCTCGTCCGTGTGCAGTGGATTGTAGTCCCCAGACAGTTTAGTGAACGTGTCCAGGTCCTGGCGCGTGATGGTGCGCTTTTCGGTGTCAATATTGATGGCGGGATTGAAATCTTCAAAATAGAGCTTGATGTCGTCGGACATACTACTCTCTCAAATCGCCAGGCGCATCTCCTCAAACAACTTCTCATAATCATCCACCGTACGCCCCGTCGAGAACCGCGCGGCAACTTCCTCGCGGGGGCGCAGATAGGCTTCTCGATGATCCAACACCTTGAGCAGCGCCTCAGCCAGCCCGTCCGCGTCGCCAATGGGCGCGATTTCCCCCATGCCGGTTTGCAGGATCGGCTGACGCACGCCCGGCAGGTCGCTGGCGACGCAGGGAACGCCGCTCAACATCGCCTCCACCTGCACCAGCCCAAACGATTCGGTGGAATTCAAACTCGGCACGACCAGCACGTCCAGGTTGGGATAAAAGGCCGCCATCTGCACCGGATCCAACACGTCCAGGAACTTCCACTGCTCCTGCTCCTCGTATTGGCGGATGCGGAAATCGAGCCGCCGCGCGTAGGCTTCCTCGGCCAACACGTCTCGATACTGCCCGGCAAAGAGAATGCGCGCCCTGGGATAGCGTTCCAGGATGCGCGGGAACGCTTCCAGCAGCACCTCCACGCCCTTCTCTGCCGCCAGCCGGGCGGCCATTCCGATCACCGGGCGCTGCTTGTGGGGATTGTGCATCCGAGCAAACGCGGCGACGCCGGAAGCGTTCATCTCCGGCAGCTCGACGGGCGGGGGGATGACGGTCAGCTTATCGCTGAATTTTTGCAGGTAGGGGGAATAGCGGGCAAAGTCTTCGGTGTAGGCCACAACGCGATGGCTGAAGCGCCCGGCCAGGTCGTTCATCAGGTTGACGACACCATTGACGACCCGATTGAAGCATCCCGGCGCCAGTTGCAGATCGCAGTGATAGGTGAGCACGGTCGGTTTGCGCAGCAGTCGCCCCCGCAAAGCGACGCCGGCGGCGTCAAACTGCGGCAAATGCAGGCTGATCACGTCAGCTTCACGCACGTACTTCCACGCCAGGAAGCCGAGCGTCGGCATAATGACGCCTTTGCTGACGCGGAACAGCACCGGCGCGCGCACCACGCGGACGCCGTCCAGCGCCTCGGTGCGCGCCAACTGGCGGGAATAATGCGAGGTTAAAATCGTAACCTGGTGGCCGCGCTGCGCCAGTTCGCGCGCGACGCGCTCGGCATAAATCGTCAGGCCGCTGGTATGCGGGCGGTAATAAGTGAGGACGACAAGGACGCGCATAGACAACTCCGGGATGTGTGCTCGTGACACGTGATGCGCTTACAGTAAGCGCATCACGTGTCACATTTCACAGTGTTACTCTTGAGATGCAGGCGTTTTTTCGACCTGTTGGGCATTACTGACCAGGCTCTTGAAGGAAATGCCCCATATCAACAATGTGATCGCGCCCAGGACGATGCCGCTGAGGTATGCAACCGCATGGACAACGATGGCATAGGTCAGCCCCAGGTCTTCGGGGACGCCAAACCCCCAGCGGAGCGCCAGCTTCACGGCGACATGGAAAGCGCCCCACCCGCCAGTCGCCGGGAAGATCATCCCAAACGCGCTGGCCCACATTGCCACCGTGCTCTGGAAAGCGAAATTACCCTCAGGCAGAAAACTACGGCACGCCAGCATCGCCGCGAGAAAATTCGCCCTGGTGACTACCCACAACGCCAACGACCATAAAATGATGGTTAACCCTTCGCGGGGTGAACGCAGCACCGCCAACCCATCCAGGATACTACGCAACGGCTTGAGCCAACGTTCCGGGGTGGGAAAGCGCAATCGCGTGAGGAGCCATGTCGCAATGGCCTCGACTTTGCGCGGCGCCCAGGCCACCGCGATAAAGCCGGCCAACATCCCCACCGCAGCGATGCCCACCAGTGTCACCATAAAGGAGTATGGAACACCGCCTGCCTCCTGGCTGCTGCTCAGATATGCCTGCATCCCCTCGACAAAAGGCAGTGTACCGAGCATAATCAACAGAATCAGAACCATATCCAGCACGCGCTCTACGACCATGACCGACAATGCGGCCCATGCCGAGACGGAGCCGCGCAGGCTTGAAGCGACAGCACGCGCCGGGTCGCCGGCGCGCGCTGGCACCACCCCGCTCACCAAATAGCCGATGTTGATCAGTCCGAAGGCGTCGCGCAGGGAAATTTTGCGCCCCAACAACACACGCCAGCGCGCGGCGCGGATAATCAGGGTCACAAAGACCAGGGCAAACGTGACCAACAGCCACCCCAGGTGAACCTGGCGCAACGCCTCACCGACTTCGCTAAATTTGACACCCCGGAGGGCAACATAAAGGGCCAACACACTGAGGGCTAAAGTGAGGGTAATTTGCACTTTTTTGTTCTTCATAGGGCGCATTATACCACAGGGGGGAGAGAGGGAGAGGGGGTGACAAGGTGACAAGGTGATCCGCTTTCTCGCTTTTTCGCTTTCTCGCTGATTCGCCATCTGCTCAATTGTCGAGAAGGAGAATTAGATTACACTGGGGTCAGCCGGCTTGTTGACTTTCAACTTTCAACTTTTAATTTTCGACTATCGCTTGGAGGACCTATGCTTTTGGCCGTTGACGCAGGAAATACGAACATTGTCTTTGGAATTCACGATGGGGCGACGTGGCTGCATCACTGGCGCATCCGCACGGTGCGCGACAAGATGCCGGATGAGTACGCGGTGCTATTCCGTGGCTTTATCGGCGAGGACGGAGCGCCCATGTCGCGGCTTGACCAGGTGGCGCTCAGCAGCGTGGTGCCGCCGCTCACGGGGACGCTGTGTGAGATGCTGAGCACGCAGATTGGGCGCGATCCGCTGGTGGTGAGCTGCGACGTGGACACCGGCCTGACCTTCCGCGTGGACAACCCCCGCGAGGTCGGCGCCGACCTCATCGCCGACGCGGTAGCCGCCTATGAACGTTGCTGCGACGCTTGCATCGTGGTGGACTTCGGCACGGCGACGACGTTTACGGCGGTATCGGCGCAGGCAGAGTTCCTCGGCGTGGCGATTGCGCCGGGGCTGAATCTGGCTGCGTCCGCGCTGGCGGGGGGAACGGCGCAACTGCCACAGATCGCGCTCACGCCGCCGCCGCGCGCTATCGGCGCCAACACCGTTCACGCCATCCAGTCGGGCATTGTATTGGGATACGTTGACCTGGTGAGCGGAATGTTGGATCGCTTCCGCGCGGAACTAGGGACGGAAACAGAGGCCATCGCTACCGGGGGACTCTCACGCCTGATCGCGCCGCTTACTGGACGCTTCCAGGTCATTGACCCGTGGCTCACGCTGGAAGGCATCCGGCTGATTGCGCTGCGGAACCGCCAGGTATAAAGCTTTTTCTCAACGGATTGAACGGACTAAAACGGATTTTTTCGAGAGAGGTTTATCTCATCCCACTCCTGGCGGTGATGGCGCACATGCTGTGGATGGGATGGCTGCCGGTTGATCCTATCGAACCGATAGACGCGGAGGGGTTTCATCTGCTGGCGGTGAACGTGCTGGCGGGGCGCGGCTTCGCCATCGGCTGGGAGCCGCCCTTCTGCCCAACGGCGATCCGTACCCCGTTGTATCCGCTGTTCTTGATGGGGAGTTATCTCCTGCTGGGAGCGCAGCCGGCGCACGCTGTGCTGCTTCAGGTTTTGCTCGAAGCCCTTACCACCGCCCTCGTCATCCGCCTGGGGTGCGACCTTGGCGGGCGGCGCACCGGCGCGCTGGCGGGCCTGCTCTACGCCCTCAACGGCACCACGCAACGCTACACCGGCTATCTGCTCTCCGAAATGTTGCTGCTGCCCCTGATCGCCGCCGCCCTGCTGCTGACCGCGCGCGCCCTGCACCGCCCCACCCCATCCCGCGTCGCATCCTCTGCCTTATTCTGGGGATTGGCACTCCTGACCAAGCCCAACGTGCAATTCCTCGTCATTGCCGTCGGCCTGCTAGTGACGGCGCGGCAAGTGGGCGAGAAAGCAAGAAAGCGGAGCAGCGGAGCAGCGGAGCAGCGGAGCAGCGAATCAGCGGAGCAGCGGAGCAGCGGAGCAGCGAATCAGCGGATCAGCGGATCAGCGGATCAGCGGATCAGCGAATCAGCAAATCAGCAAATCACCTTGTCACCTTGTCACCTTGTCTCCCCCTCCCCCTCTCTCCCCCT
>DAOUGD010000283.1:0-16143 GCA_034429475.1 Anaerolineae bacterium | reverse complement strand
GTAGGCTGCCGCCTCCTCCCAACTGAGCAGCACCATTGGGTGGGTGCCGTTGGCCGGGTTATCGTCGGCGCAGGTGTGACCGTGGCTGTGGCGGTGGGGGTTGGCGTGACTGTGTCCATTGCGCTGGCGATGCCTATGGGGGCGTCAGTGCTGGAGGCCGTGGGCGTGGAGCTGGGCGGGGCGACTGTAGCGGTAGGCGTAGGGGTGCCGGTAGCCGTGGCGGTAGGCGCTGTCGTTGGCTGTAGGAACGAGAACGCGCCGGAACGAAATCCCGCGTACCCCAGTCCGCCCAAGACGACGAGGAGCAGCAAAATAATCACACTCCAGGGGCGGCGGCGTTTCTTCTCTGGCGGGGGGGGCGCCGCGGGGACCGTGCTTTTCGGCGCGGTTGATGGCGGGGAGGCGGGCGGGACGACCGACGGCGTTTGACCGTTTGCCGCTTTGGGTTGCGTGATCGGCGGCCGGGTCATGGAGAGCGGTTCTGGTTCCACTGGATGCAGGCGCGGCGGCGGCGGGATACTGTCGTCGGGTTGCGTTAGCGCTGCCATTGCAGGTACTGCCGCGCGTTTCCAGGCCTGACGGAGTGCATCCACCAAGTCCTGGGCGGTGGGATAGCGTTCCTCCGGTGTCTTGGCGAGCGCGCGCAGAATGACGGTTTCGACGGCGGGTGGCAGCGTGGGGTTGAATTTGCGCGGCGGCGTTGGCTCCTCGCTCACGTGCTTGAGCGCGAGGCTCAGGGGTGAATCCGCCTCGAAAGGCAGTTGCCCTGTGACCAGCTCGTAGACAATCCCTCCTAGCGCGTAAATATCCGATTGTGGCACGGCGGCGCGCGAATCCATCGCCTGCTCCGGCGCGATGTACTCTGGTGTGCCGAAGGCGCTGCCCAACGTCATCTGGCTGACGCGATCCCGCAGCATCACCAGCCCAAAGTCGCCGAGAATCGCCTGCCCGTTGGGGTTGACGAAGATATTGCCGGGTTTGACGTCGCGGTGAATGACGCCCTGGGCATGGGCATAATCGAGGGCCGAAGCGATTTGCGCGGCCAGGGCAAGGACTTCGTCCGGCGTGTAGGGCCTCTTTTCCGCACTGCGGCGATTCATCTCGCGGCGCAGATCTGCGCCTTCGATGTACTCCATCACCATGTAGTGCCCGTGAGCCGAGACGCCGAAATCATGCACCATCACGATGTTAGGGTGACGCAGCGCCGCAATGGCGCGCGCCTCGCGCTTGAAGCGTTGAGTCAGTTGCTCGTCATTTTCCAGGTGACTTCCCAAAAATTTGATGGCGACCAGGCGTTGCAACTCAATGTGCCGCCCTTTGTAGACTTCGGCCATGCCGCCTTGACCGATTTTTTCCAAAATCTCGTAAGGGCCGATGGTCGTACCGATCAGGCTATCTGTGGGCATACGCGGATTTCCTCACACAATAAGTTAGGACATCATAAACCAGAACTCATGGTTACAACTCTTTTACCATGGGCGTCAGTATAGCCTCGTTTGCGCGCAAGTCAAAGAAATCCAACATTGTATTCAGCTAGACGGCGCGCAGGTAATTGGCCCACTGCGCCAGCCCTTCTTCGGGGGCGGGGATGTGCCCGTTGAGACGGTATACGCGGATGACTTGCGGCAGCAAGCCGGTGGTTATTTCATAGTTGATGGTTTCGGCCCACGCCCCCACCTCTTCCGGGGTGATTTCGGCGTCCCCCTGTCGCCCGATGACCACCACTTCGTCGCCCACTGCCACGTCGGGGATGTCGGTGACTTCGACGACCATTTGATCCATGCAGATGCGCCCGCGAATCGGCGCGCGCTGCCCCCGGATGAGGACGGCGCCGCGATTGGAGAGCATGCGCGGGTAGCCGTCGCCGTAGCCCAGGGAAATCAACGCCGTCCGGGTGGGTCTGGTGGTAACGAAGGTGCGCCCATAGCTGATGGGGCGTCCTGGCGGCAGGTCGCGCACCAGGATGACGGTGCTTTTGAGGGTAAGCGCTTGCCGCAGCGGGAAAGGAGGATGGCTGGCCTCCGAAGGCGCCATCCCATAAATTAACAACCCCGGACGCACTGCCGCCATGTGCGCTTCCGGCAGCGTCACCAGCCCGGCGCTGTTGCAGATGTGGGGCAGGGGGATTTCGTAGCCGAGGGCAGCCAGTTCATCTACCATCTCCTGAAACAGGTGGTATTGTGCGCGCGCCGACGTGAGATCGCGCTCGTCCGCCGTGGCAAAGTGGGAGAAGATGCCTTCGATGTGTAAATGTGGCAGTTGGGCGACGTGACGGACAAATTCGATAGCCTTTTCCCGATCCAGGCCGTAGCGGCTCATCCCCGTGTCAATTTTGATGTGGACGGATACCTGTCGTTCTGCGCGTTCCGAAAGTAACCTGGCGGTGTTCCAGTCTACCAGGGTGGGTGTGATCTGATTTTCCAGCACCAGATGCATCCCGGAGGAAGGAATGTGGCCCATCAACAGGATGGGCGCGGTGATACCAGCCTCGCGGAGAGCGATAGCCGGCTGGATCCGGTGGACGGCCAGGCGCTCCACGCCGGTTTCCAGGATGGTGCGCGCGATGGGACGCAGGCCCAGGCCATAGGCGTTGGCCTTGACGCTGGCGATGATTTCGACGTTCGGTCCGATAAATTTTTTGATTTCCCGGACGTTATGGGCTATCGCGTCCAGGTTGATTTCAGCCCAGGTGACAACGCCATCGGGCATCGGTTGGTCTGATTGCATAGAATGTGATTCCTTCGTGTGATGTAACTCCCTTTAATGAAACGTGAAACGTGAAACGTGAGACTTTCACGTTTCACGTTTCACGTTTCACGCACTTCTTTTGACGGTCAGGGGTGTTCGGCGACAATCATCGCTTCGCGCTCTGGGCCGACGCTGATGAAGGTGAAGGGGACACCGATCAACTCTTCGACGCGCGCGACATAGGCGCGGGCGTTGGCGGGCAGGTCCACGCGCCGTCGGACGTGGGTAATATCTTCTTCCCATCCGGGCAGCTCTTCATAGATGGGGGTAGCGGCCTCTAATGCGGCCGCGCCCCATTCGGCGGGGAAGCGCGTGTGCTGCTCGCCGTGGATGTTGTAGGCGACGGCGATGCGCAGGGTAGGGAGGCCGCTGAGGACGTCCAGCTTAGTCAGGGCGATGTCGGTCAGGCCGTTGACCTGCGCGGCGTAGCGCAAGATAACGGTATCCACCCACCCGCAGCGGCGAGGCCGCCCCGTGGTGGTGCCGTATTCGCCGCCGGCCTGGCGCATTTGTTCGCCGGTGGCGTCGGTCAGTTCGGTGGGGAACGGCCCGGCGCCGACGCGCGTGGTGTAGGCTTTGGCGACGCCGACGACGCGCTTCACCTCCTTCGGCCCGATCCCCAGACCTACCATTGCGCCGCCGCTGATGGGCGACGAGCTGGTGACGAAGGGGTAGGTGCCCAGGTTGAGGTCGAGCAACGTGCCCTGCGCGCCCTCACAGAGGACGCGCTGTCCATGCTCCAGGGCTTCGCCGATCAACGCGGTCCCGTCCACCAGGTGGGGCGCGAGCAGTTTAGCCGCAGCATGCATTTGCGCGACGACCTCATCTATGTCCAGCGGGGCCTTGCCGTATATGCCTTGCAGTTGGGCGTTGTGGATTTCGACCAACGCGCCGACGGCTTCGGCAAACGCGCCGGGATCGCGCATCTGCCCGGCGCGCAAACCGATGCGGGCGGCCTTGTCGGCGTGGACCGGCCCGATGCCGCGCTTCGTCGTGCCGAGGGCTTCGTGCCCGCGATGCGTCTCTACCGCGCCATCCAACGCGCGGTGGCTGGGCAGGATCAGGTGTGCGCCGGCGGCCAGTTTGAGATGCTGTGCCGATACATCAATCCCTTTCTCGCGCAGGGTTTGCATCTCTTCCAACAGCGTCAGGGGATTGACCACTGTGCCGGCCCCGATCAGACACAGCTTGTCCGGGTAGAGAATCCCCGAAGGAACCAGATGGAGGGCCAGGCTGAGACCCTGGGCCTTTACGGTGTGGCCGGCGTTATCGCCGCCGTTGTAACGCGCAATGATGTCGGACTGCGCCGCGTAGTAGTCCACGATGCGGCCCTTTCCCTCGTCGCCCCATTGCGTTCCGATAATGATTGTCGTTGGCATTTCAAATCCCTCCCTCGAAATTGGTTTATCTTATCATCGCATCCAACCGCTCCACCTCGTCGTACAACGCCGCGTTTTCCATCGCAATCATCGCTTGCACGGCGAAGGTGGCAGCAAAGGTGACTTCGGCCTCGGTGTACGGATCGTGAGTCTCGCGGGTCAGGGATAGCATCCCAATCACTTCGTCGTCGTGGATGAGGGGGATGCCCATCCAACTGCGCGCGGGGAGGACGTCATCCAGGTGATACCAATCCGCGCGGCGCAGCGCATCTATCAGGATCAGCGGGTGCTGGGTGCGGCAGATTTCGTCGAAGACGTCGCCGGGGCGGATGGGTATGCGCCACGGAAACACGGTTTTGCTTTCAGGGAAGCCCTGCACGGCGACCATTTTCAGGAAATCGCCATCGCGCAGCAGAATGCTGCTTCGGTCGTGCGGGACAACGATGAGCAGTTGTTGCAGAATGAGCTGGAAGGTCTCCTGTTGGTTCGCCGGGTGGGCCAGGGCGCGACCGAGCCTATACAACGTTTCGGCCAGATGTTGATGATACCGTTCCTGTTCGTAGATGTGGGCGTTCTGAATGGCGAAGGCGACTTGCTCGCCGAGCAGTTCCAGGGGCGAAAGGTCGGCCAGTCCGAAGGCGTTGACCTGGTCGCTTTGCATATCCAGCACCCCTAGTAATTGCTCTTTGACTTTGAGTGGCAAGGCCAGTTCCGCCGAGGTATTGGGCAGCAAATCCCATTGGACGAAGCGCTCGTCCTGGGAGGTATCGTCCACGCGCGCGATCTGCTGGTGACGGGCGACCCAGCCGATAAGGCCGCGTCCCAACTTGACGGTGGTTTCGCGGCGCACGGCCAGGTGCCCCGTCTCACCGGCGGCGGCGCGGAGGACGAGATCGGTGCGCGCTCGGTTCAGCAGCAGGATGCCCACGTAATTGCATGGGTAATGCGCTTTGACCAGCTTGACGATTTTGTCCAGCAGATCGTCCAGCGGCAGCCCGGCGTTGAGTTGCTGTCCAACCAGCAGATTGGCGTCCATTTGCTCGGTGCGGCGGCGGAGTTCGGCGGCCTGCTGTTGGTTGCGCTGCTGGAGATGTTCCGCGCGTTCGTAGGCCGTCCGCCGTGTCCGGTGGGCGACAATGGCAATGCTGGTGGCGCACACTAACCCAAATCCGGCGGAGAGCCACGCCGCGCTGCCGGTGTAGGCTGGCGCCGCCAGCGCCCAGCCGCCCAGCGCGATCAGGATGAGGACGGTCAGCCATTGCGACGAGAGCGTCAACAACCCGGCAGCGATGATGAGCAGCGCCACGTGAAGGGTTTGCTGGATGTCGTGACTGAGGTAGAGGAGGGTCAGGTGGTTGAGGAGCGCCAGTCCGAATTGCACCGCTAACATGATGTGGGCGTCTTGCGCCTGAGCCGGACGCACGCGCAGCGCGCCCCACAGACCGAGGGAGAGCAACGCGGAGGCGACGGTCAGTTGGATCAAGGGGACTAAAATGTCCCCCGGTAGGCTGAGGGCGTACAACACTGCCAGAACTGCGTAGTATCCACTGGCAACCAGGGCGATGGGTTGCAGTTGGTCGTGCAGGATGTAATTGAGTCGCTGTTGTAGATTGTCAGGAATGTCTGTTTGATTCATGGCCTACGTTAAATCGGTATGTGTAAAGCTATCGGGCAGCAATTGCGCGAGTGTGTACGTGCGATAGCTGCCGTTGACGTCCGCCACGAAAATGGGCAGTTCCGGTGCGCCGAACTCGCGGAGCACCTGCCGGCACGAGCCGCAGGGTGTCCCGCCGTTGCGCGTCACCACGGCCACCGCGCGAAGGCCGTGCGCGCCCTCGGAGATCGCCTTGGTGACGGCGACGCGCTCCGCGCACAGGCACAGGGGATAGACGGCATTTTCGACGTTGCAGCCGGTGAAGATGTCGTCGGCGTCGGTCAACACGGCGGCGCCTACCTGGTAGTGGGAGTAGGGGGCGTAGGCGCGAGCATAAGCTGCTCGTGCTGCGGCAATCAGGCGTTCCGGATCGATCTCACCCATAGCTCCTCCGAAAATGGACTCATTTTTCACGCAAAGGCGCAAAGACGCAAAGTAAAAAACAAAACTTGGTGTGCCTGGCGGCTTGGCGTGAGATTTTCGTCATCTGCTGACAGAATTATCGAAAGCGGCGCTTCTTCGCTGCTCCGCTTTTTCGCCGATTCGCTTTTTCGCCGATCCGCTCACTCGCTCTCATCCAATTTCTTGCGCGGGCGGGCGGGGACGCCGTAGACCAGGGTGTGCGGTGGCACATCGTGCGTGACGACCGACCCCGCGCCAGTCTTGGCGCCTGCGCCGATGTGGACCGGCGCGACCAGTAGCGTATCCGAACCGATGAAGACATCATCTTCCAACACGGTGCGGTGCTTGTGCTGCCCGTCGAAGTTGCAGGTGATAGTCCCCGCGCCGATGTTGACGTTGGCGCCGATTTGCGCGTCGCCGAGGTAGCTGAAGTGCCCCATCTTCGCGCCCGGCCCCAACGTCCCGTTTTTGATCTCCCCGAAATTGCCCATGTGCGCGCCCTGGCAGAGATGCGCTCCTTTGCGCAGATGCCCGAAGGGGCCGATGGCGCTCTCATCTTCCATCACGGCTTCTTCCAACACGGAAGCCAGCACCTTGCAGCGATTGCCGATGGTGCATTTTTCAATGATGGTATTCGGGCCGATGACGCAGTCCTCTCCGATGGTCGTTGCGCCGCGCAGGTGCGTGTTCGGCTGGATGACCGTGTCCTGCCCGATGGTCACGTCCGGGTCAATGTACGTCGTGGCCGGGTCCACGAGCGTGACGCCCGCCAGCATCCACTGCTGCGCGATGCGCCGGCGCAGCGCGGCTTCCGTGGCAGCCAGGTCTACGCGGGTGTTGACGGCCAGTGCCTCGTCCGGGTCGGCGAAGGGGATGCCGGCGACGCGCCGCCCGGCGGCAGTCGCCAGCTCCACCATATCGGTGAGGTAATATTCGCCCTTGCGCGCGCTCGGTTGGAGCTGAGGGAGATAATCCCACAGGAAATCGGCATCGAAGATGTAAATGCCGGGGTTCAACTCGCGGATGGCGAGCTGTTCCGGGGTGGCTTCCGGCTCCTCGATAATGCCCAGAATGTATCCGTCCGGTCCGCGCAGGATGCGCCCGAAGCCGCGCGGCGTGTCGCTGATGAGCGTCATCATGGCGATGGCGGCGTTGGTCTCGGCTTTGAGGGCGACGAGCTGGCGCATGGTTTCTGCACGCAGCAGCGGCCCGTCGGCGTAGAGCACTAACACCTGATCGGCTTGCCCTTCGAGCAGCGCGCGCGTTTGCATGACGGCGTGTCCCGTCCCCAGGCGCTCGCGCTGAATCGCGTAGCGCGCACGCTCGCCGCCCCAGGCGCGAATCTCGGCCTCCATCTCCGGGCCGATCACCAGCACTGGCGGCTCTGGGGTAAGCTGCGCCGCCGTCTCGAGCGTGTAGGCCAGCATCGGCCGGCCCGCCAGTGGGTACAAAACTTTGGGAGTTTTCGACTTAAAGCGGGTGCTCTTTCCCGCTGCCAGAATGACGACGCTCAGGGACATTTTTATATCCTCTCGTAGTGTTGTGAAGTAGATTCATTATAGCATACTTCGCTATGTGGTACTTATTTAGCCGTCCGTCGAATTCATTGCGTGGCGTCATGTTTCAGGTATAATCTCAGGCGATGGATGCTTGGTCAACCGAATGGATTGGACTCTTGCCGGAGCCGTTTACCGGCTTGCTGCGCTTGCGGGTGCAGGGACGAAGCATGACGCCGATGCTGCGCCCTGGCGATGCGGTGGTGGTCGCGCCGGTCGCGGCTGAAGCGTTGCTCCCCGGCGATTGGGTGATCCTCCGTAACGGCTTCTTGCACCGCTACCTGGGGCGGCGCGGCAATCAGGTGTTGACGAAGGGCGACGGCCATCTGGGGTTCGATCCGCTTTGGCAACCGGATGCAGTGATGGGCCGGGTGGTGGAGGCTTCCCGCGACGGACGCTGCTTTTACCGGCGGACGGCCGGACAGGTGACGCGCCAACGGCTGTTGACGGCCTGGCATTGGAGCCTCGGCAGCGGGTGGGAGGTGCTGCGCCGCCTCAAAGCTTGGTGGTTGAGCCTGCTGCTCACTGCGTTGCTGGTCAGCGGCGTGGTGGCCGCCGTGACGGTGGACGAGTTTTACGCCGTGAGCGATGAGGAAAAGATCGTTCTGCATTGGCACACGGCCAGTGAATCTCAGAACGCGGGATTTCGCATAGAACGCAGCACACAAGAAACCGGTGGCTATGTTGACATTTCTGACCCGATTGATAGTAAAGGAGACCTCATCGGCGCTTACTATGTCTATACGGACTCCAACGTGACGCCAGGAGTCCTTTACTATTATAAACTCTGGGATGTGCCTTACAACAGCGGCGATACCCTCACGCCCACCGGCCCGATCACGGCCACTTTGCGCTCCGCAACCGGCACAGTCACGCCCACGGCGACGCTGACCCCCACGATCACGCTTACGCCCAGCCCGACGCCCACCCCCAATCCTCACGTGCGGTTTGAAGCGGATAAGACAGATTTGATCGCCGGAGAGTGTACCGTCGTGCGTTGGGTCACGGCCGGCTTGAAAGCGGTCTATCTGGACAGCCGGGGCGTCGTGGGAGAAGGCAATCAAACTTTTTGTCCATGCGCTACCGAAGATCACATCCTGGACATCATCTACCAGGATGGCAGCGGAGACCAGTTCACGCTGACCCTCAACGTGACGGGCAGTTGTCAGGCCGGAACGTCCACATTGACGCCGCTGCCGTCTTTAACGCCAACGCCTTCCCCTGAAGGCGGAGTCGCAACCGAGACCGCTACCCCGCGCCCTACGGCCACCGCCACCCCCATCTCCATTAAAGGAGACCTGCCCACTGTGACGCCGCTGGCGTCGCCCACCGTGACGCCGTCTCCGCGCGCGACGCCGTTGCCGACGCTTACCACCGGCGGCGCAGCGGTGGATACGGCGCCGCCCTCCCCCGCACCGACCTCCCGCGTGACTGCCACCCGTCTGGTGGTAGAAGGTGAGATCGCGCCCGTGCGCTTAACCAACACGACGATTTATATCGTACTGCTGATTTTGGGAATTGTAGTCGGCCTGGGATTCATCGGGAGCGGCGCCTGGTTGTGGAGGCGCCGGCAGTGAAGCGCGCTATTGGACGAGGGGCGACGCTGTGGTTATTGCTGGCTGTGCTTGTGGGCTGCGCTGCGCCAACTACGACCGCGCCCCCCGCGTCGTTCGACGCCGGTTGGGTCATCTTTGTCCAGGCGGATGGGCCGCGGTGGCTGGGGCCGACGTGGTGGCGCGCGCACGGAATTGATCCCACCACACTTGACCCTGACACTTTGCATTTATATCACGATGGAGAAGCGGCGCCAACCTTGTGGACTGAGAGTCCCCAGGGGCCGGGCCTGTTGTTCTATGGTATGGCAACTTCTCAGGGGCGACTCGGTGCGGTGGGCGCTTACACATTGACGCTGTCTCCTGGCGTCTCGCTGCCGTTCCCCACCCACGCCGTTTCGCCTTCCTCTGCGGTCGTGCAAACCACCACCCCGGCTGAAACTTGGCTGGAACGCAATCTCATCTACCGTTCCACGGCTCCCCTGACTACCCCCTGGCTGTCGGAAGTCCTGCGCGCGCCGGACGCCCTGACCCTGACCGTCCCCCTGACTGCCGCCGTCTCGTCGCCCGTGACGTTGACCTTGCGCCTCTGGGGGCAAAGCGCCATGCCCCAAAACCCCGATCACCACATCCGCGTGTGGTGGAACGGCGCGCTGGTGGACGATCATGCTTGGGATGGCGAGGCTGTGGAAGAATGGACGGTGGTAGCGCCGGACGCGCGCGCGGGCGACAACACGCTGGTGCTGGAAGCGCCGGGCGACACGGGCGCTCTGGTGGACGTGACGTGGCTGGATGCGGTGAGCGTGCAGTGGACGCGCGCGCTGCGCGGCGCAGACCTGACCGCCGGGTGGCTGCCGTGGGAAGCAACGTCCGATACGGTGTGCTGGCCGGACGCGCCCGCGCAGAGCTGGCGCGCTTTCTTTGTGGACGCGACGGGCGCGGTTTCCGCTGGTGTTTTTGAAGCTGCTGGCGGCGATCCGCTGTGCTTTCCCCAGACGCCGGGGACGCGCGGCTGGTTGGGAACACCCTGGGCCGCCCCCGCGCCGGACATCATCCGCCCGCGTGAAATAATGACCGATCGGTTAGCGGTGGATTACCTGATGGTCGCGCCCTCCTCGTTCCACGCCGCCTTGACGCCCCTGGTGGAGGCGCGCCGCGCCGAAGGGTTGACCGTGGCAGTTGTCACGCCGCAGCAAGTGTATGACACGTTTGGCGATGGCCTGCCGACAGGGGAAGCGCTGCGCCGGGCCGTGCTATCTTTGCAAGCGTCCGGCACCCTGCGTTACCTGCTCCTGGTGGGGGACGCCTCCGCCGACCCGCGCGCCGCGTGGGATGCGGCCGCCGTCCCCACGCTCTGGCGGCGGACGGAACACGTCGGCGACACGGCTTCGGATTATGCGCTCGTGGCCGACGATGCCGGGACGCCGGTCGTGGCCGTGGGCCGCTTCCCGGCGGCGACGGCGGCGGAGGTGACGGCCCTGGTGGAAAAAACGTTGGCCTGGCAGCCCACCGACCGCCTGCTGTTCCTCAACGACGACGAGCCGGAATTTGTGAGCCTGTCGGCGGCGCTCGCCGCAGCAGCGCCGGGCGGGACGCAGCTTGACGGCGGCGTCGCCGACGCGCGGCCTACCCTGTTGCGCTGGCTCAAGGACGGGCCGGGAGTGTTGGTCTATGCCGGGCACGGCAGCCTGCCGATGCTGGGCGACGAGAAGCTGCTGACCCTGGAGGACGCGGGCGCCTGGAACGGCCCGACCGTCATCGCCGCGTGGACGTGCCTGTGCGCTGGGTTTACGCATCCCACCTACACCGGGCTGGGCGAAGCGTGGCTGCGCGACCGACGCGGCGCCGTGGCTATCGTCGGCCCGACGGGAGAGACGACGACCGCCGAGCAGCAGGCAATGGCGCTGGCCTTTCAGTCCGCCGTGGCGGAAGGCGCGCCTCTGGGGGATGCCCTGCTGGCCGGGTGGCGGGCGGCGACGTCCGAGGATGCGCGGGTGAGTTTTCTGCTGCTGGGCGATCCCGCCCTGCGGGTATTTTAGATTTTGGATTGTAGATGGTAAAGCGTTCGGGCGGAGTACTGTGGCTGGGGATCGCCTTGATGGTGATAGGGGGCGGGTTTTTGCTCTGGGGTGCGCTGCGGCTTTCTGACGCGGCACCAGCGGCGGTGTTGCCGCCGGCGCCCCCAACGGCCACCGCCGAGCCGTTGATTCCGACACGCACACCGGAGATACTGCCTGCTGCTACGCCGACGTCAACGTTCATGCCCAACCCGACAGCCATGATCGCTGCCACTGTTACACCAACATCTGATCTGGCCGAGCTAACAGAAGTTCCGCCGACACCCTCTCCCACCGTTGCCGCGACGCTCGTTTTCACGCTGACCGCAGCGCCGACGCCCGCGTTCTCACCCACATCGGCCCCGCCGGACTCATCCGATTTTGTGGTGCCGACGGCGGAGCGGTTTCGCCTGGCCGTGTCGCTGCCGCATGGCGCGCCGGGCAAGGCGGACTTGACGGCGCTGGGAATCGGCTGGACGATGGATTGGAGCGTGCGCGGGTCCGCCGGGCTGCCGGCGGGGATCGCGTATGTGCAGACGGTGCGGATGAGCGAAGCCGGCCTGCGTCCCGATGCGGCGACGCTGACGGCGGTGGCGGCGGCCAATCCCGGCGCGACGTGGCTGATTTCCAACGAGCCGGACGTGCGCTGGCAGGACAACGTGCCACCCCAGACTTATGCGTGGCTCTACCACGAGGCCTACCACGCCATCAAGGCCGGCGATCCGGCGGCGGTGGTGGCGGCGGGCGGGATTTCACAGCCGACGCCGCTGCGCCTGCGCTACCTCGACGCGGCGCTGGAAGCGTACCGGGCCGAGTTCGGCGGCCCGCTGCCCGCGCAGGCGTGGCAAATCCACAACTACATGCTGCGCGAAGAGCGCGATTCTTGGGGCGTGGACATCCCGCCGGGCTTTGCCGAGAACACCGGCGTGCTGTTTTCGATTGACGACTCCGGCAATCTGGCGGTTTTTCGGTCGCAGATTGTGGCGTTCCGGCAATGGATGGCGGCGCGGGGCTACGGCGGGCTGCCGCTGATCGTGTCCGAGTACGGCATCCCCATGCCGCCGGATTACGGGTTTCCGCCGGAACGGGTGGCAGGCTTCTTGCGCGAGACGTGGCGCTATTTCCTGACCGCCGCCGATCCGGCGTTGGGGAATCCCGCCGACGGCGGGCGATTGGTGCAGCGCTGGTGTTGGTTCAGCATGAATTATCCGCCTTATCCCACGGGGAATCTGGTGGAGGCGGACGGCGGCGCGTGGACGCCGCTGGCGTGGGTCTGGATGAGCTACGTGACGGGGGAGTAAGTGAGCGATTCATTGCAGGGATGGGGCGCGCGGCTGCGCGCATTGACCGAGAACAAGGCGCTGCGTTGGGCGTTGGGCCTGGGCGTGATGGGGCTGAGCTTCTGGCTGCTGGGCCGCGAGCTGGACTGGGCGCAGGTGTGGGCCGCGCTCCACACCGTGCAGTATGGCTGGGTGCTGGTGGGCGTCCTGATGATTGTGGGGACATTCTTCGCGCGCGTCTGGCGGTGGCAGGCGCTGCTCTGGCGGGCCGATTTGCCGCTCTGGCCGACGCTGACCGCGTTGCTGGTCGGGCAGGTCGTCAACCTGGCGTTGCCGGTGATGCGCAGCGGCGACGTGGCGCGCGCGGTGTGGATCAGCCCGCAGCGCGGCGCCGACGCGCCTCAGGCGTTGGGCAGTGTGGCATTGGAGAAGGTCTGGGACTTGCTGGCGCTGCTGATCTGCGGCGTGCTGCTGTTGTTGATGATGCCGCTGCCGGCGTGGTTCACGCGCTCGACGTGGGGCACGGCGTTGACATTGGCGCTGGGCGGCGTGGGGCTATGGGTGGGGCTGCGGTGGAAATCCGTGTGGTTCCGGCTGGCCGGGCGCATCCTGGCGCGCTTCCCGGCGGGGTGGGATCGCGCGCTGCTGCCGAAACTGCGCAGTCTGGCGCAGGGGTTGACTTCATTAGAGAATGGCGAAGCCTCGGCCAAGGCCTTTGTGTGGACGCTGGCGACGTGGGCGTTGGGGGTGGCGGCGAATTGGGCAGTCATGGCCGGATTCGGCATCGCCTCGTTACCGGCCGCGCTCCTGTTGATGGTCGGCCTGATGGTCGGCAACGCCATCGTGCCGACGCCCGCGCGCCTGGGCGTCTTCGAGGGCATCTGCGTGGGCTGCCTGGCCCTGTTCGCCGTGCCTTACGATCAGGCGTTGGCGGTAGGATTGGTGCTGCACCTGGTCGTGATGGGCCCGCCGTTGCTCCTGGGCGCGCTGCTGGCGCTGGGGACGCAGGTGAGGCAGGGAGCAGGACGCAAGATGCAAGAGCCACGCTGAGGACTGAGGACTGAGTAACGAGTAACGAGCAACGAGTAACGAGCATGGTTGAGTATTCGGTGATTGTGCCGGCCTATCGGGCGGCGGATGTCATTGGGGCGTGCGTGCGGGCGTTGTTGCAGCAGACGGTCGAACGCGCGCGTTACGAGATCATTGTGGTGGACGACGGTTCAACGGACGGCACGGCGGAAGCGGCGGAAGCGGCCGGCGCCGACCGGGTGGTGCGGATGGCGCAGAACGGCGGCCCGGCGGCAGCGCGCAATGCGGGCGTCGCGGCGGCCTCTGGCGACGTGGTGCTCTTCACCGACGCCGACTGCGAGCCGGCGCCCGACTGGATCGCGCAGATCACCGCGCCCTTTGCCGACCCCGAGGTGGCCGGGGCGAAGGGCGTCTACCGCACGCGGCAGCCACAGTGGATCGCGCGCTTCACGCAGTTGGAGTACGAGAGCAAGTACACGCGCATGGCCGGGCAGGAGCGAATTGACTTCATTGACACGTATTCGGCGGCCTACCGGCGAGACGTGTTCCTGACCAACGGCGGCTTCGACGTAATTTTTAAGACGGCGTCGGTGGAAGACCAGGAGTTTTCGTTCCGGCTGGCGCGCAAGGGCTACCGGCTGGTATTCGTCCCGGATGCGGCGGTCTATCACCGGCACAACGCCACGCTGCGCCATTACGGGCGGCGCAAGTTCGGCATCGGCTACTGGAAGTCGCTGCTGCTGCGCTGGCACCCGGAGCGCGCGGTCAAGGACTCGCACACGCCGCAGTCGCTCAAGGTGCAGATCGGGCTGTTGGGGCTGGCGGGGCTGGGGGCCGTGGCCGGATTTTGGCAGCCGTGGGCGTGGGGCATCGCGTTGGTCTGCCTGGCGCTCTTCTTCCTGACGGCGGCGGGCTTCCTGGCGCACATCGCCCGGCGCGATCCGGTGGTGCTCGTGGCGGCGCCGTTCTTCCTGGTGCTGCGCGCGGTGGCGCTGGGGCTGGGGCTGGTCGCCGGATTCCTGCACTTTTCGCGGATGTCCACCGAGCGCAAAGCGCCCATCAGCGGCGTGAATCGCTTTCTGAAGCGCACCCTGGACGTGATCGGCAGCCTGGTCGGTTTGATTCTGACTGCGCCGTTGATGGCGATCCTGGCCGTGGCGATCCGGCTGGATTCCCCCGGCCCGGCGCTCTTCGTGCAACTGCGCGCGGGAGAGAACGGCCGGCCGTTCAAAATCATCAAATTCCGTACGATGGTTGAGGACGCCGAGGCGCAACTGCCCGATCTGGTGGATTTGGCGGCGTTAGCATCCCCCGCGTTCAAGTTGCAAAACGATCCGCGCGTCACGCGGGTGGGGCGCTTTTTGCGGCGTTGGAGTCTGGACGAGTTGCCGCAATTCTGGAACGTGCTCAAGGGCGAGATGAGCCTGGTCGGCCCGCGCCCGGAGGAGCTGCGCGTGGTGCAACTGTACAACGACTGGCACCGCCAGCGGCTCGCCGTCAAGCCGGGGATGACCGGGCCGATGCAGATCAACGGGCGGGGCGATCTCGATCTGGACGCGCGCGTGCGATTGGAAGTGGACTACATCCAGCATTATTCCATCTGGAAAGACCTCGCCATTTTGTGCCGCACCTTTGGCTCGTTGTTTTCCGGGCGAGGGGCGTATTGATTTTGGAAACTGGAAACTGGAAACTGGAAACTGGAAACTGGAAACTGGAAACTGGTTACTGGAAACTGGAAACTGGTTACTGGTTACTGGTTACTGGTTTCCAATCACTGATTTCCAATTTCCGATCTCGTATTTCACACTTCCTAACTCCTATCTCCTATCTCCTAACTCCTAACTCCTATCTCCTAACTCCTAACTCCTATCTCCTATCTCCTATCTCCTATTTCCTTCTCGTCGTTCTCTCCGCTTTGTCGGTTTATCTCCTGACATTGGCTCCCTCCCTCACCTGGGCGCATTGGGGGACGGATGGCGGCGATTTTGTGACGGCGGCGGTCACGGGGCGGACGCCGCATCCGCCGGGGTTTCCGGTCTACATGACGCTGGCGCGGCTCTTTGTGCGGCTGCCCTGGGGCGATCCGGCCTGGCGGCTGAATCTGCTTTCGGCGGTGATGGCTGCGGGGGCGGCGGGGCTGGTGGCGCTGACGCTGCGCCGGTGGCGCGTCTCGCCGTGGGCCGCGATACCGGCGGCGCTGTCGCTGGCGTTTGCTCCCCTCTTCTGGTCCCAGGCGTTGATTACCGAGGTTTACACGACGGCGGCGTTTTTCGTGGCGTTGGCGGTGTGGTGGCAGAGCCAGGGGGAAAGTTTCACGCAAAGGCGCGAAGGCGCGAAGTTGTTTCGATGGGCGAGTCTCTATTACTTTGTTATCGGCCTGGTGTGGGGCCTGGGCTGCGCCGTTCATCCAACTGTGGGATTTTTGGCACCGCTGATATTGGCAAACTTGTTCAAGTCCAAACTCCCCCTCTCCCCCTCTCCCCCT
>DAOUGD010000282.1:0-35764 GCA_034429475.1 Anaerolineae bacterium | reverse complement strand
AGGGGGAGAGTGGGAGAGGGGGAGCACTGATTTCCCACAACCCACAACCCCCAACCCACAACCCATTACCCATTACTCATTTCCCAACAAGGAGCTGACTATGGACAAAGACGCCGCCCAACTACGGGCCGAGAAACTACGAGAAGAGATTCGTTATCACAGCTATCGCTATTACGTGTTGGATAGTCCCGTCGTCAGCGACGGGCAGTTTGACGCGCTGGTGGATGAACTGCGCGCCATCGAGGCGGAATTCCCCGATCTGGTGACGCCAGATTCGCCCACGCAGCGCGTCGGCGGCGCGCCGGCCGAGGGCTTCGTCAAAGTGACGCATCCCGCGCCCATCCTGAGCCTGGACAAAGCCACCTCGCGCGAGGAAATCTTCGCCTGGTACACGCGCATCAGCAAGCTGCTGCCCGCCGACGTCCCCACGCCCACCTTCGTCGTCGAGCCGAAGTTCGACGGGTTGACAGTGGTGCTGCACTACCACAACGGGCAACTCGTTCAGGGCGCGACGCGCGGCGACGGGCGCGTGGGCGAGGACATTACGGCCAATCTGCGCACCATCCCCGCCGTGCCGCTGCGCATCCCCATAGACCCCGCCGGCCCGCAGCCGCCCGCCACCCTGGTCGTGCGCGGCGAGGTGCTCATCCTGCTGAAGGATTTCGCCACGCTCAACCAAAAGCTGGCCGCCGCTGGCGAGTCAACTTTTGCTAACCCGCGCAACGCCGCCGCCGGATCGCTCCGCCAGCTCGACCCGCGCATCACCGCACAGCGCCCGCTGCACCTGTTCGCCTACAGCATCGTCGCGGCGGACGGGCCGATGCCGCCGACGCAGCGCGAATCGCTGGCGTACCTGCGCGCGTTGGGCTTCCCGCAGCCGGAGGAAATTGCCACTTGTGAGACGCTGGAAGCTGTGAGCGATTACTGCTTCGGGATGCACGCCCGCCGCCCGAACCTGGGGTACGAGGCAGACGGGCTGGTCATCAAGATCAACGATCTGGCGACGTGGACGGCGCTGGGAGCCGTGGGCGGCCGGCCGCGCGCGGCGGTCGCCTACAAATTCCCAGCGCAGGAAGCCGTCACCCGGCTGCGCGATGTGGAATTTTCCGTGGGGCGCACCGGCGTCGTCACGCCGACCGCGCTGCTGGAGCCGACGCCGATTGCGGGCGTCACCGTCAGCCGGGCGTCGCTGCACAATTTCGACTTCATCGCCGAGCGCGACATCCGCATTGGCGACCAGGTCAACGTCAAGCGCGCGGGCGACGTGATCCCCTACGTCACCGGCCCGCTGCCCGACCTGCGCGACGGCACGGAGCGCGCGATTGCCCCGCCGCAGACCTGCCCCGCGTGCGGCGACCCCGTCGTCCAACCGGAGGGGGAGATTGCTTACTACTGCTTCAACGCGGCGTGCCCGGCGCAGTTGACGCAGAAGCTCACCTACTTCACCCACGTCCTTGACATCGAGGGCCTGGGCGACCGCACTGCCGTGCAGATGGTGGAGTTGGGGCTGGTGAAAGACCCCGCCGATCTGTATTACCTGACCAAAGCGGACTTGCTCAAGCTGGAGGGCTTCGCGGACAAGAAGGCCGACAACCTGCTGGAAGCCATCGCCCAGGCCAAAGAGCGCCCGGCGGCGCGCCTGCTGGCCGCGCTCGGACTCCGGGGTGTCGGCGGCGTCGCGGCCGGCGCGCTGCTCGCCGCGTTCCCCTCGCTGGATGACCTGGCCGCCGCGCCGGAGGAATCGCTGGCGACGGTGGAGGGCATCGGCCCGATCACGGCGCATAACGTCAAAGCCTGGTTCTCGCATGGTCACAATCAAGCGCTGATCGAGAAGCTGCGCAAGATCGGCGTGCGGTTGGCGGCGGAAGTCAAAGCGCCGGCAGCGGAAACGCCCAGCTCGCAGCCCTTTGCCGGGCTGACCTTCGTGATCACCGGCGCCCTCTCGCAGCCGCGCGATGAAATCCAGGCGTGGATTGAGGCGCGCGGCGGCAAAGTCAGCGGTTCCGTCAGCCAGAAAACCAGCTACCTCGTCGCCGGAGCAGACGCCGGCAGCAAATACACCCGCGCCCAGGCGTTGGGCGTCCCCATTTTAGATGAGGCACAACTTAAGGAAATAGGAAATAGGAAATAGGGGAGCGGGGAAGCCGGGAAGCAAAGGAGAACTCCTAACTCCTAACTCCTAACTCCTATTTCCTATCTCCTATTTCGCGATTCGCAACTCGCAATTCGTAAAGGAGGTTACGATGTCTAACGAACATTTATACGCTTTAGTAATGGCCGGAGGCGGCGGTACTCGCTTGTGGCCGATGAGCCGTCACACGCATCCCAAACAAATGTTAAAACTCTTTGGCGATCGCACGATGTTCCAGTTGTCGGTGGATCGGTTGCTGCCGCTGCTGCCGGTGGAGCACGTGTTGGTGGTTACAGCCGCCGAGCAGGTGGATGGCCTGGCGGCGCAGTATCCCTCGCTGCCGCGCGAGAACTTCATCGTGGAGCCGACGGGACGCGGGACGGCGTCCTGCATTGGGCTGGCGGCGCTGCACCTGCGGCGGCGCGACCCGGAGGCGGTGATGGTGGTGGTCACGGCGGATCACTTCATTCAGAAGGAGGAAGCGTTCCGCGAGACGTTGCTGGCCGCGCAGGAAATCGCCGGGCAAGGTCATCTGGTCACGTTGGGCATCACGCCGACCGAGCCTTCGACCGGCTACGGCTACATCTGCCGGGGCGCGGACCTGGGCGTCGCCCACGGGTTACCGTACTTTCGCGTCAAGCACTTCACCGAGAAGCCTGACCTCGCCGCCGCGCAGCGCTTTCTCCAGGAAGGGACATACTCCTGGAACAGCGGCATGTTCATCTGGCGGGTGGATCGCATCCTGGAAGAAATCCAACGCTGGATGCCGGCCCTGTGCGACACGCTGCTGACGTTGGACGCGGTCCTGGACACGCCGGCCTACATGGAAACCTTACAGCGCCACTGGCCGGCCGTCCACAAAGAAACCATTGACTACGGCATCATGGAACGCGCCGACCGCGTCGCCGTCATCCCGGTGGACTTGGGCTGGTCGGACATCGGCGCGTGGCCGGCGGTGATGGCGCTGCACACCACCGACGCGCACAACAACGTCGTGGTGGGAGACGTGATCCCGCTGGACACGTTTGACACCATGATTTTCGCTCACGGCGACCGGCTGGTGGCGACCATCGGCATCAACGACCTGATCATCGTGGACACGCCGGACGCCCTACTGATTGCCCGTCCCGATCAAGCGCAGCGCGTGCGCGACATTGTGGATCAACTGAAAGCTGGCGGACGCGAAGATAAGCTGTGAAAGCATAATGCGTGAACCATGGGGCTTTTACTGTAAAATCGCACGTTTCACGTTTTACGTCTTTAGAACCTATCCGAAAATTATGGCGACGATGCGCCGCCAGGCTGAATCTTGCGGCTGAAGCCGCTTTCGGGAGGGGGGGGGCGGACTGCGCCCGCCCACGAAAAACATCCCTAAAACGGCGCCCTTAGGCGCAAATCACGAGCCAAACCGAATTTTCGGATAGATTCTAAGTCGGGTTGGTGAATGAAAACAAAGAGTTCCCGGCTTTCCTGACAAGCCGGGAACTCTTTTTGACGACGTTTACCGGGAAGATCGGTTATCCATTCCGTATCACCAACGGCAGATAAATCTTATTCCCCTGCGCGGTGAAGAAAGCGGCGGGCGTAGAGACACCCGGCCCGGTCGTGGGCGCGTAGTAGGTGGCCTGATTCGTCACCAACACGTTACTCCCCACCGTCTCCGTGACGACGGCGGTGAAGCTGAACGTGTACGTGTCGCCCGCCGCAATCGCCAGCGGCCCCCAGGTCAGCGTGTTCCCCAGGATGATCGCCAGCGTCCCCGGCGGCGTCGGCATGAGGGTGTGCAGCGTGCTCGTCACCACGTCGCTGATGACGAGGCCGGACACGGTCTCCGCGCTGCCGTTGTGCAGGACTAGCGTATAGGTGACGGTGGCGCCCGGTTGCACGTCCACCGTCGGCGTGACGGTCTTGGCGAGCGTCAGCGGCGCGCCCTTGACCAGCACGATGTACGGCCCCACGGTGGTCATATTCCCCGCCAGGTCTTCCGCTTGCACCCAGAGCGTGTAAGTCCCCGGCCAGGCGTCGGCGAGGATATATTGCCATTGCCCCGCAGCGCTTTCGGTCGCCGCCGCGTAGAACAGCGTCTTGGCGGGCGTTTGGCCCACGATGGTTACGTTGGCGACGCCCGTCCCGTCGCTTGCCAGCCCGCCGAGCACCGGCGTCTGCGCACCCCAGAAGATCTCCGGCAGCGCCGTCGTGACGGTGACGACCAGCGCGACGTTGTCCGCAAGGAACGTCCGCACGGTGGCCGCGCTGCGGTTGCCCGCGCTATCCAGCCCATAGAACGTCGCTGTCTGGAGCGCGCCGTCTACAGAATCGCTCAACGGCATGGTGTAGCTCCACGCAGCGGCGGTGTTTTCCGGCAGCACGTCAGCGATGAGGACGAGGCGGCTACGGTTGTAGGCGCCGTCGTCTTCCTCCGGGGAGTAGTCGCAGATCGTCAACTGCCACTGACCTTGCGATTCTTCGCCGGCAAAGAACTCCAGCGGCTCGTCCGGGCGGATGACGGTCTCGTAGTACGGCGCAGCCGGGTCGTGATCCTGCCAGTCATCGGCGTTGAGCGCGAGCGCGTCATCGCTGAGCAGCACGTCGTAGTTCTGCGCGTCCGTCCCATCCCACAGGATGTTCACCTCCGTGCCCGCCGGCGAAATCAGGGTCACGTCCACGTCGTAGCGGAACTCGTGGGTGATGTTCAACCCCACCGCTACGTCGGCGACGACAAAGGCATCGCTCACGTTGAAGGTGCGGACAATCGGCGTGCCGCCCTCGCAGGCCGCGCCCGCATTGATGGGGAGTGGCGCGGCCGGCGCGTCATCGTAAGCGAACGTGGTCTGCGACACAGTCGCGGCATCCAGCAGCGTATTGGCCGAGTCGCAGAGTGTCCCCTGGCACGCTTGCACGTCTGCCGCCAGCCGGTTGTCGCTCAAAGCGCCGGAGAACGCCGTTTCCGCCGGCCCGATGATGCCGTCTTCCAATGCAGCTTCGGTCGCGCTGCTGAACGTCAGAGCCGGCGCTGTCGCGTCCACCGTCAGGATATACCAGCGACTCCACTCGCCCGCCTGCCCGAAGACATCCTCGGCCATCACCGCAACGTAGTACCAGTCATCCTCCTCGGCGTCGCCGATGTCCCAGGTGTACTCCCACCGGCCATCGTCCGGCGTGGCATCGTGGAATCCCACCGTCGAGGTTACACCCCATGAATCCTCGATTTCGAGAGTGATGGTGGCAACCGAGGACTCGTCTACCATTAGACCGTGCAGGGTATTGACGCCGGGCGCGACCAGCGCCGGGTCGGCCTGAAGCGTGATCAGCGGGCCACTCTGATCCACCTTATGGTCTATGTAGACCCAATCCAGCGGCGCTGCCAGGCTGGTCGAGTCGTCGTAGAGCGAGATGTCGAGCGTGGCCCAGCCGACGTTGTTGGTGATGTCGCATGTCACGTCAATCTGGCCGGTGAAGGTGGCCGTCAGCGTTTGGCCGGGGTCGAGGTCGCCCAGATCGAGCGTCAGATAGTACGTCTCTTCCGTTTCGTCCACGTAGTGCTCCTGCGCATCCGGCAAGCGCACCGGCCCCCACGTGAGGATGTCGGCGATCAGACCCGTCGCGCGCGCCGTCCCCCGGTTGGTGTAGCGCAGGGTATAGGTGACGATGTCGCCATCGCCCACCGGCGGGTGCGCGGTATCCTGTACGGTGCCCAGACCGTTCTGCGCGTTGAAGTCCAGCCCACTGCCGCCTTGTTGCGGGGCGCGTGTGCCCGCAGGCTTCGCTTCCAACTCGCGCTGGCACTCCGGGTCGTCCGGGAACTCCGCGCAGAATTCGGCGTCCCAGGCGTCCCAATCCGTCCAGTCGGCAAACGTGTCCAGGTTATCCATCAAGAAGAAGTGGTTGTCCTCCAGAACACTGTACGCGATGCCCTCCGGCTGCGCTTGGAAAGTGAAGCGGACGTCGGCGTTGTAGGCTTGCGGGGCGGCTTGCGGCGCGTGCGGGCTGCGTCCTACGGCCTGCGAAGCATTGACGCAGACACCGTCGCCGAGCGTCGCCCAGTCGTAGCGATGCGTCAGGGCGAAGCGTTCCACGTCGCCGGTCAGTTTGGCGTTGAGGATGCGCTCGCTGTTGACGCTGTTGAGCGGCGGCATCGTCGCCCACAGGCGCAGCGCATCGTCCTCGGTGGCGAAGGCCACGAGCGCGAGCGTCGCGGTTGCCGGATCGGTGATGCCGAGCGCGCTAAACGGCACGCGCAAGTCCGTGGTCGGCGCGTCGCGTGTGGCGTCGAAGGCGTAGGCCAGGCCGTCCGCCGCCACCCACGCGCTGCCGTTCCACACCATCAACACCGCCGTCGCACTGTCGCGCACCCACACGAGCGCGTCGGCCTCCATCTGCTCGGCGGCGGCAATGCTGCGCGCGGCGCGCGGCGAGGCGGTGATCGCCTGCTGGGTCGTCGTGAGCGTCTTGCGCACCGGCAGGAGGATCGCCGTATTGCTGATCGTCGCCGGGTAGGGGTTGTACGCTTGCGTAGCGCCGCCCGGCTGCGTGTCCAGATAGATGAAGAGGTCGCCGTCGCTGTCCCAGTTCGCGCCCGTCCAGGTCATCCGCAGGGCGGCACTGTCCCAGGTGAGGTAGAACTGTTGCGCGGCTTTCAGGCTCGCATCGGCCGTGGCTTTGTCGCGGATGCGCGCATCCGTGCCGAGCGCCGTGCAGCCGGTCTCCATCCAACCGCGATAGTCCAGCGCGGCGTAGTCCGGCGTGGCCGGGCTGTCGGCGTAGACCGGGCCGTAAGTCTGCCAGGTCTGGTTGCCGTAAGCGTCTTGCGCCGCCACCTGCGCGACGAGCTTCTGCCCTTCCTGCACCGTGGCCGTCACGGCGCGGGGGCCGGATGCGGGATGAGTGAAAGCGGTGGTGGTGAATGTGTCGGTCAGCCACGTCTGCCAGACGCCCCGGTAGTCGCCCAGGCCGCTCGCGTCGCTGCTGGCCGTCCAGGTGAGGCTGACGGTAGCGGGCGGCAGCGTGAGGTTGCCGCTCAGTCCCAGCGTCATTGTCGCCGGTGGGGTGACGTCCACTGTGATCGCACAGGTAGCCGTCACCACGCGCCCGGCCAGGTCGGCGGCGACGGCGGTGATGGTGTAGGTCTCGCCGGCGGGCAGCGCGGTCACGTCCACGATCCAGGGCGCGCGCCAGGTCGTCCCGGCGACGTCGGCCAGCGTGCCGTGCAGGAACGTCCCATCGGCGGCTGTTACCTCTACAATAACATTCTGTACACCGCCCGCGTCGGCCACCGTGCCGGTGAGTCCTACCTCGCCGGAGGGCCGGTAGTGGGTGGTGGTCAACACATCCGAGACGATGGCAACCGTCGGCGCGGTGGTATCCACGTAGACGGTGATCGGCGTGGTCTGCGTGAGTACCGCGCCCGTCGCGTCGCGCACGATGGCGGTGAGCGTGTGCGCGCCTTCCGCCGCCGGCGTCCAGGCGAAGCTCCACGTCGTCTCCGTGAGCGTCCCCCCCCAGGTCTGCGTGTGGATGACGGCGGCGTCTGCCGTGACAGTGAGCGCGCGCAGCGCGGCGAGCGCGTAAGCTGCGCCGGACACGGTGACGGGCGTGGTCGCCAGCACGTCGCCGTCCGCCGGTTCGGTGATGGCGGTATCCAACGTAACGGCGGTTGGCTTGAGCGGGGTCATCACCAGCCCGCCGACCCCGGTGGTGGCGCAGTTCCCAAACTTGTCGCAAGCCGTGAGCGTCTCCGCCACCGGCGACTGCGCGCTGACCGTGCAGGATGCGGTGAGGCGGTACAGGGCCGGCGCGCCCGACGCGGCCTGATACCAGGGCGATTGGTAGAAAGTCTTGTCTGGCGCGGCGCAGGGACACACAAAGCCTCCTTCCGTGAGCGCGAAGTCTTCGGCGGTGCAGGTGTACTGATAGCGCAAGGTCGCGCCCGCGCCCAGCGTCGCTTTGGTCAGGCTGACGCGCGGCGCGAAAGTGTCTATCGTTCCCTGCCAGGGCCGCAACACGCTCTGCGCTGCGTTGCCGAAGGCGTCCTGCCCACGCAGGGTGATCTGGTAGTTGCCTTCCAGGCCGCCGGGGACGGCGGCGTTCCAGTGAGCCATGCCGTTGGTATTTTGGGTGAGCGTGGTTGTCTGCCAGCCCTGAACGTAGAGATCGTGGATTTCGGCGGCGGAGAGGATGCGCGCGTAGAGGCGCACGTCGTCCAGCGCGCCGTCGAACAAGCCGCCGCCGTCGCTGCGGCGGCCCAGCAGGAAGGGCGCGCTGTCGGCGGTCAGGCTCTCGCCGCCGGTGATGCCGGTGCGGCTGCCCGCCAGGACGCCGTTGCGATAGACATACACCGCGCTGCCGTCGTAGGTGACGACGACGTGGTTCCAGCCCGGTTGGATGACGTTCGGCACGTCTACGGACGTTTCGGGATAACCGGCCGGAATCACCCGTAGGCCGTTGACGCCGGCGCCGCCGCCGGTGTGCATCTCGAAATGTTCCAAGCCCCTGGCCGTGATGAACTGTGCCTGCTCCGAGCCTATGTCGTCCCATTGGAACCACAAGCTCAGCGTATACTGCTCCGGCGCGAGAGCCGGTACGCCGGCGATACTCACGCTGTCGTCCACGCCATCCAGCGCCAACGCACCCTGCCCCACCTGGCCGGTGATTCCTTTGAGGGCGGCGTCGCCGGTGTACAACAGGCCATTGTGTCCGCGCGCGGAGCTGTCGGCGATTCCATCGCCGGACTTGAGCGAAGTTTCTTCAAAGTCTAGCCGGAACTCTGGCCCCGCGCCCCAGTAAAGCGTCTGGATTTCGGCGGCGGTCAGGGCGCGGTTGAACACGCGCACGTCGTCCAATGCGCCGTGGAACGCCGCGCCGCCGAATCCTAGCCGCCCGATCTGCACCGGATAGGCCGTCTGGCAAGGGGCGGCGGTGACGTTCACCGCGCTATCCAACTGCCCGTTCAGGTACAGCTTGAGCGCGGTCCCGTCGTAGGTCATCAGCACGTAAGTCCAGGCATTGAGCGGCAGCGCGCCCTGGCTGACATAGGTGTAGTAATCGGCGCAGTCGTGGCCGCTTTTGAAGCCGAAGTCGAGGGTTAACTCGTTGGGCTTGATCCACAAGCCGTAGTTGCGGTAATGGCCCCACGGATTCCCCTTGGCGATGAGCACCTGCCAGTCCGCCACGATCTGGTCTGGCCTGACCCATCCGCCCACGCTGAAAGTCGCCAGGCTCAACCCGCCGGGGTCGCTCACGGTGACAAGGTCATCCACGCCATCAAACTGCGCGCCGACGTAGGCCGGGCTATTCGTGCCGAGGGTGGGGCAAGCCGTCCCCTCGCAGCCGCCGTGGGCGTTGCTGCCGGAGACATCCCGCAGGATGGATACGTTGGCGTCCATGCCCGCGCTTTCCAGCGGCAGATGGAGCACCTGTCCGGCGGGCGCGCTTTCGTTGTAGAGCGGCGAGCCGGGCATGGCCGGGGTGAAGGCGACGTCCGCTTTGCTCACCCCCGCCACCTGGGATTGCGCCAGCAGCGCGATCTCGGCGGGTTCCAGCACACGGTCGAAGAGGCGCACGTCGTCAATCTGCCCGTCGAAGGGATACGTCCCGTCGCCGCGCCGCCCGATGTTGAACGGGGTGGCATCGGCGAGCAAGTCCACGCCGGTAACGCCGCCGCGGCTGCCCACCGGCGCACCGTTGCGGTAGACGATGACTGTGCTGCCGTCGTAGGTGAGCGCAACGTGATTCCATCCGGCCTGCACAAAGCCGGGAACGTCCACGTGCGTTTCAGGATAGCCAGCGGGGATCACCCGCAAGCGGTTCCCCGCGCCGGTTTGGATTTCAAAGGTCTCCACGCCCTTGCCCGCCAGGAATTGGACGGCATCGGAATTGAGGTCATCCCACTGGAACCACAAGCTGAGCGTGAACTCGGTGGGGGTGACGGGCGGCGTGACGGTGAGATAGTCGTCCACGCCGTCGAAGTCCAGCGCGCGTCCGTTCTGCCCGGCGACGCCCGCCGTGGGGCAGGTCGCGCCGGAACATGCGCCGTTGACGCCGCGCCCGTTGCTATCGTAGAAGGTCGTTGCGCCCGCGTCTTCTTCCAACGCCAGGTGGAAGACCTGACCGGTGAGCGACGGCAGTTCGCCGACCAGCCCGCGCAGCGTCAGGGTGGAGGTGATGGTGTTGGTCGGCAGGTCGGTTTTATCGAGGCTGGCGGTGGGGGCGGCGCCATCCAGGTGGAGGACGCCTACCGCCGTTGTGCGCGCGTTGCCCACCGCGTCGGAAGCTGTGACCGAGACGGTATACACGCCGGTGGGGGCGGCGGGGAAGGCGTAGGTCGCGGCCCAGGCGGCGCCCGTGACCGTGGCGGCCTGTTCGCCCGCGCCGGCCGTGACGCCGCTCGCATCGTACAGGGCGACGTGGACGCTCGCCACGCCGCTGCCGGCCGCGCCGCCAGGCAGGGCCGGGTCATTCACCGTGCCCGCGAGGGCCACCGTCCACAGGTCGCCGGCGCGCTGTGGGGCGATGGCGCCCGTCGGGAGCGTTGCGCCGACGGTGGGCGGCGTTGCATCCACGTAGAAGGTCGCGCCCGCGCCGGGCGTCTCGACGTTGCCGGCCCGGTCGGTGGCGCGCGTCTGGAGGGTGTAGACGCCCTCGCCGTTCAGCGCGGTCGGGTCGAAGGTGGGACACCAGGCGGCGTCGGCGTCGCGGCATGTGGGCGCGGTCGTCCAGTTGCCGTTGACGCCCAGCTCGACCTTATCCACCGCCGAGGTCGCGTCGGCGGCGGCAACGTGCAGCACGACATCGCGGTTGGGGCGGTAGGGCGCGGCGGATTGCAGGGTGGAGGTGGGTTTGTCGGCGTCTACGGTGAGGGCGAAGGACTGGCGTTCTTCCACCCACTGCGATTGATACCGGTAGATGGCGTCCACGTCTACCCCGGAGAGGGCGGTGACGTAGAGCGCGACGTGGTCAATACGCCCGTTGAAGGCGTCGCCCCCGGCGTTGTTCGCGCCGACGTAGAAGGCGGCAGTGGGCGTGCGGGGGATGGGGTTGCCGGCGAGGGGGGCGAGGCTGCCGTTGACGTACAGCTTCCACACGCCGTTCTCGCGCACAGCCGCCACATGCGTCCAGCTATCCTGGGGCGGTTTGAGCGCGGCGGCGACCAAGCTCACCCCGCCGTTGAGGAGGTGCAACGTCCCATCCGCCGCCAGGTAGAGACCGTAGCCGTCGGTGGAGGAGTTGCCATTGTGGGCGATCATCTGACCGTGACCGTTGACGCCGGCCCAGCGGATCCAGGCCATCAGCGAGACGTTATCCGTCGCATTGCTGGCGAGGTCGCCCTGCACGCGGTCGTCCATGCCATCGAATTCCAGCGCGTTCCCCAGTTGCCCGCGCACGCTGACGGGGCAGGTTGCGCCGGCGCACGCGGCGGTTTTGCTGCTGAAGGCATCGGTGAATTGCGTCGCGCCGACGCCTTCATCGAAGCGCAGGAGGAACAGCGGCGCGGATTGGTAGAGCTGTTGCACCTCGGCGGCGGTGAGAACGCGGTTGTAGAGCTGCACGGCGTCAATCGCGCCGTGGAAGGGATAGCCTCCCCCGTTGCGGCAACCTACCCAGAAGGGCGCGGCGTCCATGGCGGGATCGTAGCTATCTGCGATGCCCGCGCGGTTGCCGACCTGGACGCCGTTGCGGTAGACAAAGACATTTCTGCCGTCGTAGGTCACGACGACGTGGTTCCAGCCGGGCTGGATGAAGTTCGCCACGTCTACGCTGCTGCGGGTGTAGCCGGCCGGGATGACGCGCAGGCCGTTGACGCCGGCGTCGCCGCCGGTGTGGATCTCGAAGTGTTCCAGGCCCTTGCCGGTGATGAACTGCACATTGGCCGTGCCCATGTCGTCCCATTGGAACCACGCGCTTAGCGAGAAGATGGCGGGGCGCAGCGCGGCGCTGTTGGCGACGCGCACGGCGTCGTTCACGCCGTCGAAAGTGGCGGCCTGGTTGATGCGACCGGGGACGCCGGAGACGGGACAACTCGCGCCGGAGCAGGCGGCGCTGCTCTGCTGGGTCGCGTCCTGGAACGTGCGGCTGCCGGGCGCGTCGTCCAGCGGCAGGTCTAGCGCCACCGCATACCGGCGATATTCGGCCAGCACTTCCTCGGCGGTGAGCGTGTGGGCATAGAGGGTCACTTCGTCCAGCAACCCCATGAAGTCGCGGCCGATGACCATCATGTCTCTGTACGCGCGGGGGGCGCCGCCCATCCCCCGGGTTGCCTGGGGGACGCCGTTGACGTACAGTTGCGCGGTCTGGCCGGCCAGCGTGACCGCCAGGTGGTTCCAGTCGCCGAGCGATACGACGTTGTCCCACTGCACTTCGCGCCAGGCTACGCCATCGCCATAGCCAAACAGCACCGTTTGGCCGTTGAGGCGCAACGAAGGCGCGGCGTTGCGATCTCCATACCCCAGTGACCCGATCAGGGTGGCGTTGCTGGAGGGCATAAACCGCGGATGCACCCAGGCTGACAACGTGACCTGACCGGCGGTGAAGTCGAAGGGGATAGGCATTGCCGTCCACAAGCCCCAGCCGGGGGCCGGGAAGAAGATCGCGTTCTGGTAAATGCCCTCGGGCGACTGGACGGCCAGGCATATAGGGCTATTACAGTAGGCATCGTATTTCAGGCCGGACTCATCGCGCCAGCGGTTGTCGGCGGGGGGGCGGTTGAAGTCAAACTTCATCAGCGGCCGGCGATAGAGGGCTTGCGCTTCGGCGGCGGTGAGGGCGCGGGGATAGAGCCGGACTTCGTCCAGCGAACCGAGGAAGGGATAGCCGCCATCGCTGCGGCGGCCCAGGGTCAGCGGGGCGGTGTTGGCGGCGAGGTCGGTCCCGCCGGTGATGTCGGTTCGGCTGCGGAGCAAGACGCCGTTGCTGTAGACATGGATCTCGCTGCCCGTGTACACGACGACGAGGTGCGTCCAGGCCTCGCGGACCGCCCCATCCAGAACATCCAACGTGGCGCCGGGATGCCCGGCGGCAATCACGCGCAACAGCCGGGGGTCGCCGGCGCCGTTGCCCAGTTGGATTTCCAGGTTCCCCACGCCTTTGCTCGTGAGGAACACCGGGCCGTTGCTGCCATCGCGCCAGTAGTACCACAGGCTCAGGGTGAAGGCGCCGGAACGCAGGTCGGGCGCGTCGGCCACGGTGACAGTCGTGTTGTTGAAAAAGGCATAGCGGCCAAAGATCCCGTTTTCCTCAAGCACTTCGGGACAACTACCGGCGGCGCAGGCGGCGTTGTGGCGGCGGAAGCTGCCGGATTCGTCCAGGAAGGTGGTCGCGCCAGTCGCCTCCTCGAAGTGGAGCAACAAGCTGGCCCCGCCGGACGCAGTACGCGGGTCGGTGACGAGCGCGCCGGCAGTCTGCGCGAGGGCGAGGTTGCCGGAGGCGGCGGTGGGCGCGACTTGCACCTGACCGCTCACCGTGGTCTTCTCCAACGGCTGCAAGATGAAGTTCTGCGGGGCGACGTTGCCCGTTATCCCCGCCGGCAGGTCGGTGCTGAACAAGCCCTGGGCGTAGCGGGCGTTGAGCCGGTTTTCCACCGCGCCGGTGTAGCGCAGGGTATCGCCGGGCTTGACCACGCCATCGGACGCCTGCCAGCCGCCGCCGGGCTGCGCTTCGTCCAGCGCGGCGGTGTAGGCGAGCGCGTTGCCTTCGTCGGGCACGCGCGGGTTGAAGCCGAACGCTTTTTCGCGCGCGTCGTTGAGGCCATCGCCGTCGGCGTCGCCCACCTGCGGATCGGGCCACACCCAGGTGCGCAGCGGCTGCCCGGCGGCGTCGAACCCGTAGACGAATTCCCAGCCGGCCAGTTCGTCGGCGTCGGTCAGACCGTCGCCATCGCTGTCGGCCTTGAGCGGGTCGGTCTTGCGAATCAATTCTTCGGCATCGCTCAAGCCGTCGCCGTCGGCATCGGCGGAAAGCGGGGGCGTGCCCTTTTGCGCCTCGAAATAGTCGGAAAGGCCGTCGCCGTCGGCGTCCCAACGGCGGTCGTCGGGGTCGCTGCCGCCGTCGGCCGCGTTGAGCAGGCCGTCGCCGTCGGCGTCCTTGAGGCGGGGGAAGACGGGGTAGCTTGTCTGGCTCCAGGCCAGGGCGTAGCCGCCATCGCGGGCTGCCAGAGCGTAGAACTCGTCGAGCGTCGCCGGGAAGATGTCATATTCGAGCACGCTGCTCAGGTCAATGTGGTTAGTCGCCGCCGAGGTTTTGATGGTGCAAAATTCGGTAGCCTTTGGCGTAAAGAATACGTACCCATAGCTGACGAGGCCCAGGAGCCAACATTCATGCGCCGGTAACGCATACCCCTCTGAGAGATACGCGGGCATTGTGACATTCATACCGGCCTGGTTAAAGGTCAACTGGCTGGCGGTTGTAGCCGTCATAATGTAAGGGCCGGCGCCTGGCGTGTTGGAGGGATCAAATAAGAAGTCGGGATTTTTATGCCAGCCTTGACGCCAGATTTGCGGGTTCTGATTTAGTTTGAGATCTTGGTGAAAGTCATTTTTGGTCGGTTGTAACCGGTATGCAAATGTAGATTGGCGCACCAGGTTGTCTATTCCTTCCAGTTGAGGGTAGATGACCGCATACGCCAACCCTGCCCCGGCCGCTTCCCACACCGTAATGGTGTCTATCTCATTGGATATGCCGACTTTGAAGGTCATCTTCTGCCCAACCTTGAATCCTTGCTTGGGGTCCGCCAGACTGGTATCCAGGGAAGTAAGCTGGAGGCGTTGGGGATTTTTCATCGAGACGACGACCGCGTAGCTGTAGATAGCACTGGAGATTGCCACTTTGAAGAAGCCGGTGATGCCACCACAGAACCATCTGGCCGCCACGGGGTCCTTGCCAGGAATCAGTGTGCAGACGACGCCCACAATTGCGTCAATGACGCCCATCAGGCCCATCAGCACGGCGCCCACGATCGGTATCAGGCCGATCAAGAGCGTCACGATGGAGAGCGCAAGTTCGGCGATCAGGTCGGCTACCAGCGTCAGCACTTCGGGGCTGAAGAGGTTATAGCCGAAGGCGAGCAAGACGATCACCTGGACGACGAAGAGGCCGACGGAGATGACGACGCCGATGGCCCACGCGATGATGGCGACGATGGCGCCGAGAACCAGGGCGCCGATGTTGATGGCGGCGGTGAGGTCCCCGGCGGCTTTGATGACGGCGATCACCGCTTTTACGATGCTGATGATGGTCGTAATGATCGTCACTATCAGCGTCAGCACACTGCACACCAGCTTGACGATGGCGAAGAACGTAGCGACTGTATCTGGGCTGAGGATCAAGGCCACGATGGCTGCGGCGCCGGACGACAACAACGCTATGGTGCTTACCATGGCCAACAGGCAGGCGACAGCAACGACCGCAGCCAGGATGATGGCAATCCCCACCATCAACAAGATACCCTCACCGCCCCTGATTTGCGTCAGGTATTTGAAAAACCACGCGGTGGCCGAGAGGACCCCCCCGATCAGATTTGCCAGCGGGGTGACACACTGCACCAGCAGCTTCAATAGATCGCCACTATTTTTGATTAAGAAATCGCCAACGTAGAGTTTGAGTACGGAAATGCTGGTTTTGATGAAGGTCTTGACCAGCGATTTGACCATCGTAATGATCACTTTGCCGACCGTGCCGCCGGTCTTGACATACTTGTAGTCGCTATCTTGACCGGGAACGGCCGGTTTGATCAAGGTCGCGCCCTTTTGCACAACGGCCGACATACTCTGATAAACCGAGAGGTAATATCCCTGCGCTAACACGCCCTGAGCGTTCAGGGCTTTGGTTCTTTCTTCAGGGGTTAAGTTAGCGTAAGCTTCCGTGTCGCTTTCCAGAATCGGCTGCAATACCCCTGTAAAACGCTGGAAATAGTTATCCAGGGGCATGGCCTCCCACACGCCGTTGACCTGGTGATAGGGCGCCCACTGATATACGGCCTGCGTCAGCACGTCGCCGGGGATGCTCAGGGTCAGTTGGTTGTCCGTCGCCGCGCCGCCCAGGCGGGCGGTACGCACGGCCTCGGCGCTCATACCCAGGTTGGCGTAGCGGGCGCGCTGTTCCTGGGCAAACAGCAGGGTGGGGGCGCTCACTTTGGCGCTGCCATCCGGCGCGGTGAAGTAAGTTTGCAGAAGTTGCCGCGTGTGAGTCATCGGCAGCGTCGCCACCTCATCGGCGTTGGCAAAGGCGTAGGTCAGCACCCGCAGCGCGTTCTGGGGGATGTCCCACCGCTGTTCATCGGAGACGCCGGCGTTGTGCTGGCTGTCGAAGCGGCGCACGATTTCGGGGATGGTGAGGTCGCGCTGCCCGTCGTTGTTCGTATCACTGGCCGTGAGGAAGATGCCGCCCAATCCTTCCGTGAGGTGCCACAGGTACTCGTCCACGTCCGGGGCCGAGTCGGTGGCCGGGTCTTCAAAGACGACGGCCATATCCAGGCCGTGATCTTCCCGCGCGATCATACCGGCCAGGAACCACTCGTCCGAGTAGGTCTGCACCACTTGCGTTTGATTCAAATCCCAGTTGTTGGGGTCAGAACACCATTGCTCTTGTGTCCGGGGGTCGGAGGCTGGACGGTTTTTACAGCGATCCACCAGCGCATCCACGAGCCACACCATCCGCATCTGATGGGCGTCGCCCCAACTCGCGCCGGGCTGGTAATACATCCGGCCCAGGAAACCCACGCGCCCGCCGCCAGTTTCATCCGCGATAACGCTCAGCGGCACGTAGGCCAGCAAGCCCCCGTCGGTTTTTTCCCGCACGGCGATGCCGTAGCTCTGCATCTGGGCGAGGTCTACCGCCCGGTCGGAGTAGGGGCCGTTGATCACATTCCCCAGATTGGCGCACACTTGCTGCCCACCGCCGGAGACGCTCATCAGCCGTTTGCCATCCGCCAGGACATTCAACGAAATACCGCTCACCATGCGCACGTCGCCATCGTGCACAGCAGTGAAGGTGTAGGCCGCCGTCCCGCCGGGGCAGGAGGCATTGTCAGCGTAGATGACCATCGTGTACGGCTGTGTATCGGCAAAGGTAAAAGCCAACTGGATCGGCTGGCCGGGCTGCTGGGTCATGGCAATTTGGCCGGCGATCTCATTTTCGAGGTAGGCGGTCGCTTGCAGCGTCGTCGTCAAGGGCAGGGGGAGGGTGTCGCCGTTCATCTCGATTTCCAGCATCGGGATCAGGCGCATGTCGCCATTGGCTTCGCGGGCGGCGCCGCCGGGCGCGACGTCTGCGAAGGTCGCATGGTTGCCTTTGGCCCGCTGCACCTGGCCTTTGGTATCACCATCCGGCCAATCCAGCACGTTCATCACGTAGGTCAGGTGTTCGGGGTTCTGGGGGCGCAATTGGAAATCCACGACCAGCGGGTTATCCGCCTGCGCATCGTTGATAATCAGGTGGAACGGCGTTTCGTAGGTGAAGGGGGTGTCCGCCGCCCCTAGCTTGCGGGTGGGCGAATAGTCCAACTTATCAGGGAGGCCATCGTTGTCCGAGTCGCGGTCAAAGAGGTCGGGCGTTCCGTCGCTGTCGGTATCCTGGCAGAGCGCGTCGGGCGAGAGTTGGTTCTGGGATTCGCGCTGCCGCTGCGGACATTCCTGCACGTCGGTAATGCCATCCATGTCCGTATCATAGTATGTCGGATCGCTATACCACAGTTTCCCGGCGTAGCTGAACCCCTGCACTTCGATGTTATCGGTCAGACCGTCGCCGTCGGTGTCGGCGTTATCGGCAATGGTCCCCAGGGCCGTTTCCTGCGCGTAGGTGAGGCCGTCGCCATCGGCGTCGCTGGCGGGATCGGGCATGGGTTCAGTCAACAAGGCGGCAGACGTGGACGGCTGCGCGGCGGCTAATTCAGTCGGGAGGTCGAGGGACTGAGCGGCTTCCGCTGCGGCCAGCGGATCGGCATTGGCATTCCAGTTGGAGGTGTTCACCTGCTGCCGATACTCGCGCGACTCCTCGGCTTCAGCCTGTTCTTGTTCCTGCGCAGTGCGTTCGGCAGAGGCTTTTTCGGAGAAGGCGGCCACTTGTTGGCTTTGCAGTAACGGCGTGACGACGGTGGACACGATCACGAGTACGGCCACGGCGATGTAGAGTTTGCGGGAATTGGCGGCGGTGATCAGGAGGACGACCAGTCCCAGCACCCCCAGGGCCATCCCGCCGCGATGGGCGGTCTGCTGCCACTCACCTGACGTGCGCGGGAGATGCAGCGTCCCGGCCAGCCACGCGCCCGCGCGATTGGCCGCCGCGGCTTCCGGGTACCCGGAGAAGTCGGTGCGGATGTCCGCGCTGACGCGGTCGCCATTCGTCTCTTCCGGGTACGTCACGTGGAGGGTCAGGCGCAGGGGCAAGTCCTGGCTGTCGACCCAGATTTCGCCCTCCCCGGACATGGCCACGTATTCGTCGGCCATGCTCAGTTCTACGCCGGGCGGAAGTTCGCCTTTCGCAATCAATTCCTGCTCCATCTGATCGCGCATGTGCGCCGCAAAACGGGGGCCGTTCAGGTCGAAGGCGTAGCGGGTGAATTCGATGCCCTCGCGGGTTTCTTGCCCCACTTCGCGGATATTCTCCGCGCCGGCGAGGTAGCCCAACGGGTCTTCGCCCGGCGCGAAGGCGTCGGTGAAGTCGGAGACTGCGCGCCAGCTTTCCTCGCCGATGGCGCGCCCGTAGGCTTTGCCGTCCGCGATGCGGATTTCCAGCCCATCGCGCCCGGTGAGGGTGTTACCGCCGTTCTGCCAGAGGCTCATCTCCATCAACTGCGCCGGCTGGTCGGTGTGGCCTTCCATGTAGACCGTCTGCGTGGAACTGCTCCGTCCCACATTGGCGAGCGTTGGGCCGGGCGTCTGCGTCTGCGCCAGCTCGGTGGCGAAGTCGTAGACGCCGAGGTATTGCACGCGCTGCCAAGCGCGCCGCACGACCCCTTCCGCCGACAGTGCGGCGGTGGAGGGCAGTACGGTGGTCAGCACGAGCAGGAGCAGACTGAGGGCTAAAATGCCATAACTATATTGACGAATACGATTCATGGGTATCCTCCTTATGACAGGATTTACGGAATGATAAGATGAAAAGATTGAAGTGCGTTCTCGATGACGGTAAAGAATGTTTCGGCGGAAGCGCCGGCGGGGAAGATGCCATCAGCGGCCTCGGCGCGGCGCTCCTGGTCAGAAGTGTGCGTCAGGACAATACAGGGCGACTGGGGCCGGCAGCCTTTGAGTTGTTGGATGGCGGATTCGAGAGTTTCGTCGGCCACGTTGGCGTCCAGCAGCACCAATGCCGGGGAAAGTTCCCTCAGCATACGCAATCCGGCGGTCAGGTCATCGGCCTGCGCGACCTGGGTGATGGGGTTGCCGGCCCGCAGCAGCACGCGCAGGCTGTCGCGCAGGCGGCCCGCTGCGGCAATGATAAGCACAAGGGTATTATCGGCCATGTTCCCACTTTAGCAAAAACGCCGACGCCGCGCAATGGAGAAAACAGGGGGATGGGCCGGGGAGGAAATGACCGGGGCGGGTGGTCAAAAATGACCAAGAGAAGTAATGGGGAATGAGAAATGAGAAATGAGTGACCCGTCACTCATTTCTCATTTCTTTTTACTTATTTCCCAACTCGGCCAACCCTTGCCGCAGCGCATACAACGCGGCCTGGGTGCGGTTGGCGAGGTGGAGTTTGTCGAGGATGCTGGTGATGTATTTGGCGACGGTGCGCTCGTGGATGCCCAGGGCGGCGGCGATTTCCTGGTTGCTCAGCCCGCGCGCGATGAGGCGTAGGGTGTCCAGCTCGCGCTCGGTGAGCGGCTCGGCGGTGGGAGGCAGGTCGGCAGGGTGGCCCAGCTCGCGCATCACTTTGAGGGCGATGGCCGGGTGGAGGTGCGCGCGGCCTTCGGCCACGTCGCGGATGGCCTGGAGCAATTGCGCGCGCGGCGTGTCTTTGAGCAGGTAGCCGAGCGCGCCGGACTTAATCGCCGGGAAGACTTTTTCGTCGTCGGCGAAGCTGGTCAGCACCAGGATGCGCGCCGCTGAGTCGGTTTGCTTGATTTCGATGATGGCCTGCACGCCGTCTTTGCGCGGCATCATCAGGTCAAGCAGAATCACATCTGGGCGCAGAGAGCGCGCCAACGAGACGGCCTCGACCCCGTTGGTCGCCTCGCCCACCAGCTCCATATCCGGCTGCACGGCCAGAATCGCCGCCAGCCCTTCCCGCACGATCGCGTGATCGTCGGCAATCAGGATGCGTAGTTTAGCCATGGTGAGTCCCCCTATTACCAGCCACAGAGAACACAGAATTCACAGAGAAAGTACAATTTCAATGCATGTACCTGTGCCGGGCGCGGAGGTGATGTGCAACTCCGCGCCGATTTGGGCGGCATACGCTTCCATATTACGCAAGCCCATTCCGCCGGCGTCCTGCGCGTGGGGATCAAAGCCGCTGCCATTGTCCACAATCGCCATGCGCAACTGCCCCGCCGCCTCGCGCAAGGTGAGCGTCACCTCGGTGGCGCGCGCGTGCCGCAGCGCGTTGTTCAGCGCCTCGTTGGCGATCCGGTAGCAGGCTTCCTGTACCGACGCAGGCAGCGAGGCAGGGACGGTTTCATCCACCAGCAGGCGGGCCTGGATATTGGAGCGGCCTTCGACGGCGGCCAGCCGTTGATGCAGCGCGCCTATCAGCCCCTCTTCTTCCAGCTCCGGCGGGCGCAGTTGGTGGATGAACAACCGCATCTCGCGGAGCGCCTGGCGGATGGTTTCGCCGATGCGCGCCAGGGTGCGCGCGACGGCGTCCCCGGCGCCGCTTTCAAGTTGCGCCTGCCCGGCCTCGGTCAACGTCGTCAGACCGTAGAGTGATTGGGTGACGGAGTCGTGCAGGGCGCGCGCGATGCGTTCCCGCTCTTCGAGTACGCTCACCTGCCGCGCCTGTTGGTGCAGCCGGTCATTCTCGATGGCCTGCCCCATCTGGTCGGCAATCGAGGAAAGGAGCGCAATCTCTTCGAGGTTGAACGTCTTTCCGGCCTGGCGCACCAGGCCCAGCAGCCCCTCTACTTGTTCCCCGGCCTGCAAAGGCAGCAGGATCAGCGTCAATGCGCCGGCCTCGCGCAAGGCTTCCGGTGTGCGCGGGTCATCCCGCACATTGGGAATTAACAACGGCTCACGCTGTTCAATCACCCAGCTCACTAGCGTGTCATTGGCTGGCAAGCTCTGCAAGCGGCGCACCGCCTCCGGTGGAATAGCCTGCTGCGCGAGCAGCCGCAACGTCGCCCCTTCCAACAGATACGCCCCGCCGCCCTCTCCACTCACGGCCGCCATCGTCCGCGCCAACAACTCGGTCAGCAAAGTGGGTAGGGCCAAATCCTGACCGGTCACAGCCGAAACCTGGTACAACGCGGATAGCTCGCGCGTGCGGTCGGTCACGCGCCGCTCCAGGGTGACGTTGAGCGCCCGCACCTCGGCCTCCGCGCGCCGGCGTTCCGCAATCTCCTGGCGCAGACTGGTCGTGAGCGTTTGCAGCGATCCCACCATCCCATTGAAGGAGTGCGCCAGAAAGCCGATTTCGTCTTCCACCCGGACAGGGACCGTCGTGTTCAAGTCGCCGGCGTTAATCTGGGTCACACCGCGCAACAAGTCCCGGAGCGGATCCAGCAGGTTGACGCGGAAGAAGAGCAGGAGCACTAGCGGCGTCAGCAGCGCCACGGTCACAGTTCCCACGACCAGGGGGAGAGCTTTTTGGTGAAGCATCTGGCGATAGGCCCGGTAACTGTACCCGACCTCGTATAACGTCTCATCCAGGCGAAAGGTATACCGGATAATCTGGTGGTCGGGATCAGCGTAAACGCCCCGATAGGCCAGGCCGCCCAGGGGCATAGCGTCAGGATCATTGATCGTTGCGTACACATCTTGAGACTTGATCCAGGGGTTTTCGTGCGCCACAGCCAGTTGCACGACCGGCTGTACCAACGCGCGCTTGAAGAAATCTTCTTGGTCAAGCAACCTCTGAGCCGTCAAGTCTGCCTGGCGCGAAAAAAGCATCCGGTACGTGGCGGGGAAAACGCCGCCGGCCGCCGGCCGCGACGCGATGTATCGCACGTCGGCAAGCGCCTCATCCATTGCCGGGGTCGTTTCCAGCCGGTCGCTTTGAATCAAAGTCTGGATATGAGCCAGCTCGGCTTGCCGCGTCTGATCGTAAGCCGCCCGGTGCAGGTTGAGGATGATCAGATTGGCAACGCCCAAAACCATCAGGAGGGCCACCAGCACAATCCCCACCAGTTTGACGAGCACCGACGAGGGTTCGGGGGAGTGATTGAGATGGGTGACGACCAGCGCGAACTGCGCCAGCAGATAAGTCACGGTGAGGCTGCCCACCGGCAGCAGGCGCTCGGATTCTAACGTCGAGGTGATGACCGGCAGAAACACGATCAGCAGCGCGAGGGCAAAGGCGCGCGCGGCGCGCGCCTCACGATTGGGAGGACGCCACAACGCGGATAAAAGCCCGCACTGATCGGCTTTGGCACTCTGAGCAACTTGACGCAAGCATACCAGGAATGCCCACAAGTACCCGCTGGGATGGAGTACCCCAAAGATATTCACCGAAGTCAGGGCGCGGGCGTAGCGGGAATGGATGACGCCATAGAGGAATTGCTGAAAATCGTAGAGCGGGTAGACCGGGGGCGTGATGGCTTCGTAGACCAGCAAAGCCAGGATGCCAGCGGTCGCGCCCAGGGACACCCAAAGCGCCCCACGCGCTTCGCGGGGAAAGTGCAGGCGCGGGAAACGGTAGACGAACTGGAGCAGGCAAACCAGCCCGGCTAACGAGCCGACCATGCCGCCGATCCAATTCACGTAGCCGCCGCGCAGATCGTAAAGGCCATATCCCAGCAGCTTGGAGACGGCCACCAGGGTCAGACACGCCATCCACCCGGTGAAGAGCCAGGTGGCGTTGGATTTGCGCTTGAGGCTGAGCAGGTAGAACAGGCTACTCAAGTGTAGCAGAAGAATCGGCAAAAAGCCGACGGCCGGGGGAGAAAAAAGAAAGATCGGATGACTCGTCATGGCTGTTCATTCTAGCACAGGCGGAGGATTGGAAAAGCCATACCGCATTTTTGACCAGTGCGACTGGTCATTTTCTTCCCTTCCTACACCCCTGTTTTCTCCATTGCGACTCAGGATAGTCTTTGGTTAAATGAAGGGGGTATGATTGATTTTGTCAATGAAAATTTTTGTCAACGGATTCAACGGATTTCTGATCCTATCCTTCCGTAAATCCTGCTATTTTTGGAGGTGGAACTTTATGAAAGCCTTACGTTATTTGAATTTGCTGTTGGTTGTCCTCTTGCTGCTGAATAGCAGCCCTGTCCAGGCGTCTCCGCCGCAGCCGGAATCGCTGACGACAACGACGACTCCTCAACTTGTTGAGGAGTCCGTCGCCCCGCAGCGAGTTGAGGAATCCATCGCCCCGCAACCGGCCGGCGTGACGCCACTCTCGGAGGTGAAGACCGGCTACACTTTTAGCTCGCCTGCCGGAAGCTATACGGAACTGACCACCGGTCTCGTCAACAGCGGCGGCTCGTTTATGATAGGCGCGACCCTTGGCTTTACCTTCCATTACAATGGCGTCGCCTACACAGACGTGCGGATTAGCTCGGAGGGCTTTGTGCTGATGGGTGATGGCACGGTAGGCCTTTACTGCGCGCCGAATCCGATCGGCAACGCAAGTTCGTTATGCGCCAATGCACTGGCGCCGCTAGGGATGGCGTTGGAGGGCAATCCCGCCAGCGAGGTGCGGCGCGGCGTCACCGGGACTGCGCCCAACCGGGTGTATACCGTCCAATGGAAGGATCACCGCGCGGAGGACGCGCCCGTCGGAGCGGAATCCTTCACCTTTCAACTCAAGCTCTACGAGACGACCGACGTGATCGAGTTTATCTACGGGCCGTTCACCAAAGACAGCACCGCCCGCACGCCGCAGGTCGGCATTCGCGGCGTCACCAGCAGCGATTACCAGACCCGCGCCGCCAACCCCGATTGGGCGAACTCGGCTGCCGGCACGTCCTCCCTGAGCACGATGCTCCTGAGTCCCACGGTCTCGCCGACGCTGGGACTGACTTATCGGTGGACGCCGGTAGGAGACCCCGACCTGAGCCGCTCGACCAAAACCGCCCCGGCCTCCACCCCGCCCGGCAGGCCGCTGACGTACACCGTTCACATTGCCAACACCGGCTACGGGACGGCCGCCGCCTTCCTGGAAGACCCCATCCCCGCCAACGTGACCTACAACGCCGGATCGGTGGCGTGCTCGTCCGGCGCGTGCAGCTACGACAGTGCTGCCGACGCCGTCCGCTGGAATGGGAGCGTCGCGCCCTTCGCCGCCGCCCTGGTCACGTTTACCGTGAACACAGACGGCCTCGCCTGGGCCGAGGCCATCACCAACACGGCGACCCTCACGAATACGGATACGTCCGTGGAAGTCGCGGTCAGCGCGGTCAGCGTCTACGGCTACGCAACGCAGCCCGTGCAATGGACGCCGTCTCTGATGTCCTTTGACGGCTGCAACGACGGCACGTCCCAGACGCGCGCGTTCACGCTGCTGAACAACACCAATCAGACGGACACGTTCGACCTCAGCTATACGCTCGACGAGCCATCCATCGGCGCGGTGACGGGGCCGGTCGCCGTGACGCTGGCGAATGGCGAGGCCATCAGCGTCTCCGTCACGTTGACGACCACGACGTGCTTCCCCGATGCTATGGACATCACCGGCCAGGTGCGCGCGGTGGGGCGGGCGAGCGCCCAATCCGCCACAGCGTCCTTTGACAAAGCCACCGACCCGTTGTCCACCTGGGAGGCCGCGCCCGATTCCAACCCCGGCGGGAGCGGCGGACGCTTCCCCGGCGATGGCTGCACAGCGCAAAACGCCGCCGGGCAATGGGTCACATACATCATCGGCGATGCCTATAACCCCAACACCCTGACGGGCTTTGTGGGCTATAATCACGCCGCCAACACCTGGGCGCAGGTGGGCGCGACCAACACCCCGGCCGAGCGTTATCAACCCGACTGGGCCTACGACGCCGAAACCAACCTGTGCTACCTCACCGGCGGCGCGAATACCAACGGCAACGGAACCTATACCGAAACCTACCGCTATGATCCGATCGCCAACAACTTCACCCAACTGGGCAGCTTCACCACCGCCCGCAACTTCCACGACTCGTGGGTGGGGACGGTGGATGGCGTCAAGAGGCTGTGCGTCGGCGGCGGCCAGAACAACCCTTCAGGCGCGCTTGCCTCTACGCAATGCTACGACCTCAGTCAGACCGCGCCCGGTTCGTGGGCCGCCGAGAACGCGACGCTAGGGGCGATGCCGGCCACCGTCTGGGGCGCGGCGGATGGCGTGAATCACGCCCACACCGGCGATCAATTCTGGTCGGGCGCCGGCAGGGTCAACAGCGCCACCACGTCCGACCTTCGCTATTGGGATGACGCCGACAACGCCTGGCACACGGTCGTCGCCGGCGGTTGGGTGCGCTATCGCGTCGAGGGCGACTTCGTCAATGGCGATTTCTACATCGTGGGCGGCGCTGTCAGCAGTTTCTCGCATCTAAGCGCGGCTTCACGTTATCACTTCGATGGCAATCAGTGGGTCTTGATCCAGTTGGACTATATGGCGAACAGCCGTATGGACAACGTCGCCAATGCCGGCGGCAACGCGCTCTGGTCGGTGGATGGCTACGGCGGCTACAATTCCGGCTACGTCGAACGTCTCGACGTTTGCCCAACCTGCACGGAGTACGCCTGGCTCACCGGCCACGTCTACGACTACGACGGCGTCAACCCGCCGGTGACGCCCTACAGGCTCCAGCGGATGCCCGGCTATAGTAACATCCCGCTCGACGCCAGCGGGGCCTACACCGAAGAACTGACGCCCTGGCCTTACCGCCTGACGGCCAGCGCGGAGGGCTACGCTGCCCCGGTCACGGCCACCGTTACGATGCAGCACGCCCAAACCACAACGCAGAACTTTGTGTTGGCCCGCCCAGACGTGGTTTTGAGCCAGGCCGCGCTCGCGGAAGCGCTGTACGTGGGGGATGAGCCGGTCAGTGTGACTCGCACGGTGATAGTCACCAACGTCGGGACGCTGCCTCTGGCGTTCAAGATCGTGGAGGAGCAACCGGCGACCCAGTCGCCGGCGCGCGCCGTCCAGTCCGTTCAATTAGCTCCCACGCCCGACGCGCCCCTGCGGGTTGACCCCGCGCTGACGGAGCAGATGGCGAAAGAGGGCAAAGGCAGCTATCTGATCACCCTGCGTGAGCAAGCCGACCTCTCGCCGGCCTACGGGATGAACTGGCACGACCGCGGCTGGTACGTCTATGAGACGCTCCAACAGGCAGCGGAACGCTCGCAGGCCGAGGTGCGCGCTTACCTGGACGCGCAGGGGGTGAAGTACCAAGCCTTCTGGATCGAGAATGTGATCGCCGTCGAGACCTCCGACGCTGCGACCTTTATGGGCTTGCAAGCGTTCCCCGAAGTGGCCGCCCTGCACGCCGAACCCACCCTCGTCCTCGAACCGCCCCAGAAAGTCCCCCCCAGGCTGCTCGCTCCCACCGCCCTGGAGCCGAACCTGACGCACATCAAGGCCGATCAGGTCTGGGCGCAGGGGATTACGGGCGCCGGGATCGTCGTCGCCAATATTGACACCGGCGTGCGCTACACCCATCAGGCGTTGGTGGCCCAATATCGCGGCAACCTGGGCGGCGGCAACTTTAATCACGCCTACAACTGGTTCGATCCCTACGACCTCTCCGACGCGCCCAACGACGCCGACCTCGTCTCCCCCGCGCACGGCTCGCACACAATGGGCACGATGGTGGGCGATGACGGCGCAGGCAATCAGATCGGCGTCGCGCCGGACGCGCAGTGGATCGCCTGCCAGGGCTTTAACCCGGCGGGAACGCCCTGCAACCTGCTGGCGTGCGGCCAATTCCTGGCCGCGCCGACCGACACGGCCGGCCATAACCCCAATCCCGACATGCGCCCGCACATCGTCAACAACTCGTGGGGCGATTGCAGCACGCCCGGCGAATACTTCGGCTGGTTCGAGAGCGTAGTGAATAGCTGGCACGCCGCCGGCATCTACCCGGTGTTCGCCAACGGCAACTCCGATGCCAACTGCCCGGTCTCCGGGCTGGGGAAGGTGCTGTCTCCGGCGGCCTCCGCGCGGGTGACGGCGGTGGGCGCGCTGGGTCGTGCTGACGGCGCGCTGGCTTCTTACTCCCTGTGGGGGCCGACCGATCAGGTGGACACATGGAACCCCCTCGGCTACCCCAACCTCAAACCCCAGGTTTCCGCGCCAGGGACCAATCGCTCGGCTGACGGCTCTGCCGGCGACGCCGGCTATGCGGATGCCAGCGGCACTTCGATGGCCGCCCCGCACGTCGCCGGCGTGATCGCGCTGATGTGGAGCGCGGCCCCGTGTATGATCGGCAACTACACCGACACCGAGACGATCCTGATGCAGACCGCTATGACCACCACCACACCCGGCTATCCCGGCTCGCCGTGGGACGGGCCGAGCGGCCGCCCGAATCAGGCCACCGGTTGGGGCGAGGTGGACGCGCTGGCCGCCGTGTCCGCCGCTCAGACCTATTGCGAATACAACTGGAATCCCTGGGTCAACACCGCGCCCACCCAAGCGCAGGTTGCGCCGACTGCCGCCGCGCCCGTCGAAGTGGGCTTCACCTGCACCCCCGACGACGTGCTGAAGGCGCAGCCGCAGACGAGCCAACTCACCCTCAGAGACAACGATCCGGCGGAAGACGCGCTCTCTCTGTCGCTCGAATGTCGCCCCGCCGCCTTGCGCCTGTCGCAACTGGCCCCGGCCTCGGCGGCCTCCGGCGAGGTCATCAATCTGGAACTGGTCATCCGCAGCGATGGGCAGTTCAGCGATACGGCGGTGCTGACCAACCCCTTACCCTCCGGCCTGACCTTTGCGGGCAGCTATGCCGCCACGGCCGGCGCGATGGAGGTGAGCAACGACGTCATCACCTGGACGACCACCACCGCGCCGCCAGCTACGCTCCCGGACATCGTTACCCTCACCGTGGCCGCGCGGGTGACGGGCGATTACGTCTGGAACGGCAGCCTGGGGACGGCCTGGGACGCTGCGGGGAACTGGACGGCGGCGGCGCAGCGCAACGTCGCCTGGCTGGCCTGGGAAGAGCGGAACGGCCCGGCGTTGCATCTGCCGCTGGACGAGGCCCCCGGCGCGACCACATTTGCCGATAGTTCCGGCAACGGCAATCCCGGCGCGTGTAGCGGCGGGGGATGTCCACGCGCGGGCGTGACCGGCAAACAGGGCCAGGCCGCGCAGTTTGACGGCGCGGACGACGTCATCACCGTCGCTGATGCGCCCACCCTCAGAAACGCCAGCTTCACCGTGAGCGCGTGGTTCCGGTGGGATGGGGTGGGGACGGACAACGTGAATTTCCTCACGGCCAAGGGAACGGAGAATATGGAGCTACATACCGGCGGCGACGCGGGCGTCAACGGCCTGCGCTTCATCCCCGCCGGGTATTCGGCGACCTATGTGGACGCCGCCAACGTCATCGCCGCCGGCTGGAATCACGTGGCGGCGGCCTACGATGGCAGCATGGCGACCCTCTACGTCAACGGCGTGCTGGTGGGATCGCGTACCGGTATCTCAGGCGGTAACAACCTGACCACCGACGCCACCGCCCTCCATATCGGCCGCCGCTCGGATGGTACGTATCCCTTCGATGGCGCGATAGACGACGTGCGCGTGTACAACCGCGTCCTGTCGGCGGGTGAAATCGCGCGGCTGGCCGCCTGGTGGGAAGGCCGCACCAGTTCGGCGCGCACGGTGGCCGTAACCGGCCTGCCGGGACTCTACGCCAACGTCACGCTGCCGGCCGGCGCGCCCGCCTATCCGACGTTGAACGTCAACGCCGGGGTCAACGCCCTGACCTTGCAGGCCGGCAGCAGCCTGACCCTCCCGGCGGGGGTGACGCTGACCGTCGAAAGCAGCATTGTCAACAGCGGCGCGCTTTTCATCCAGCGGGACGCGCCGGGGGGGACGCCAACCTTCTTCCATCTCACCAACAGCGCCCGCTCTGTGAGATACTATGGCGCGCAGCTCACGCCGGCCGCCGCCCTGGGCCTAACGTGGGTGGAAATCCGGGGAAACGCCGAATGTACGACGGACGATCCCGGCGACACCGTCAACCGCTGCGTCCGCATCACGCCGACGAACCCCGGCGTTACTGCGACCGTCCGCGTCTACTACTTACCCGGTGAATTGGACGGGCAAAGTTCCGGCGCGCTGCGCATGTGGCAGTGGCAAAGCGGCGGCTGGGTTGCGCTCACGGGGACGGCCGGGAGTAATGACGTGACCGGCAACACCGCCGTCTGGGGGGCGGACGCGCCATTGGTGCTGCGAGCCACGGATGCGCCGACCGCGGTTGGCCTGCGGAGCTTCGCTGCGGGGGCTGCCTACAAAGGATGGCTGCTCCTGGTCCTCGGCGGGGCGGCGGTTGTTTTCCGGCGCCGGCGGCGCTAATCCCAATACTCAGGCTACGAATTACGAATTGCGAATTACGAATTGCGAATTGCGAATTACGAATTGCGAATTACGAATTGCGAATTACGTTTCACGTTTCACAAAAAAGGAGCCTATTGATGAACCCAGGACGTTGCTTCCGTTTGGCCCCGGCGCTCTGCGTGGCGCTGGGAGTGTGGCTGCTCCTGCAGCCCTCGACCGCGCGCGCAGAGACCATCACGGTCACGAACACGTTGGATGACGGCAGCGCAGGCAGTTTGCGCGCCGCCATCACCGCCGCTAACCCCGGCGCTACCATCATCTTTGACGATAGCCTGTCCGGCTTGACTATCACCCTGGCCAGCCAGCTTGTCATCGCCAAGAACCTGACGATTGACGGCAGCGCGCTGCCCGTCACCATCACCCTCAGCGGCAACCACGTCGTGCGCATCCTCTTCATATCCAGCGGCACCCGCGTCACGCTGAACCGGCTCCGGTTGGTCGCCGGCGCGGCCAGTCTTTACGACTCCGGCGGCGGTCTCTACATGACATCCGGCGCCGTCGTCACGCTGACGCACAGCGCGGTGCTGAGCTGTACAGCCAGCATAGGAGGCGGCCTCTACAACGAAGAGGGCACGCTGATGGTGCAGAAAAGCCTGGTCGCCGGCAACTCGGCCAGCGACCAAGGCGCCGGCATCTACACCATAATAGGCGCGCTGACGGTGCAGGACAGCACGTTCTACGGCAACACGACCCCCGGCATGGGCGGCGGCCTCTACAGCGAGGAAGGCGCGCTGACGGTTCAGGGCAGCACGTTCTACGGCAATTCGGCCTGGGGAGGCGGTGGCCTCAACAGCTTCAATGACACCACACGGACGGTGCAGAACAGCACGTTCACCGCAAACTGGGCCTACCGGGGCGGCGGCCTTTACAGCGGGATAGGCACGCTGACGCTGCAGAACAGCACGGTCGCCGGCAACGGGGCCGACAATTATGGCGGCGGCCTCTACGGCAACTTCATTCTTCACAACACGATTTTGTGGGGCAACACTGCGCCCAACGAGGCTCAGGTGGAAACCTCCGGCACGACCATTTATAACAGCGTGGTTCAGAACGGTTGTCCTACCGACACCACCTGCTTCAATCTGCTGACGGACAACCCGCGCCTGGGCGTGCTCGGCGATTACGGCGGGAGCGCCCCGACCATACCGCTGCTGCCCTACTCTTCGGCGTTGGACGCGGGCAATGACGCCACCTGTTTGCTCACCGACCAGCGCGGCGTGACGCGCCCCAAGGGGACACACTGCGACATCGGTGCGTTTGAAGTCGCGGATAGGGCCATTACGGTAGATGATGACTATACCGCCGGAATGGCCGGCTGGAATATCCATGCCTTCAGTTCGCTGCAGGCCGGCCTCAACGCCGTGGCCGGCGGCGGCAGCGTCACCGTCAACGCCGGCGTCTACCCCGAAAGCGCCACGCTGAACCAGAACGCTACGGTGACGCTCACCGGCGCTGTGACCCTCACCGGCAGCCTGACGCTGCTCCAGGGCGCGTTCAACGTGGGGGCCAACACCCTCACCCTGGGCGGCGACCTGACGAGCAACTGGGGCGTGCTCGCTATCGGCGATGGCGCGCTGACGCTGGCCGGCAGCGGGCCGCAAACGATTGACAGCGTGGGGACGCTCCCCTTGAACGATCTGACCATCGCCAACACCTCCGGCCTCACCCCGGCGGTTAAACTCAAGACCGATGCGGTGGTACACGGCGCGCTGACGCTGCAAAGCGGCGCATTGGGCGTCTACGCCGAAACTTTGACGCTCAACGGCCCGGTCCACACCACCGGCGGCAGCATGGCGCGGCAACCGGCGACCACCGTCTACGCGCAGGCCGCGCCCGGCCAGACGGTGGCGCCCGGCCAATACGGACATCTGACCTTCAACACCTACCCCAAGACGCTGCCAAATGGCGGTACGGTCGCCGTTCAGGGCAACTTTGACCCCGGCGCGGGCGGCGGGCACACCGTCGCGGGCAGCACCGTCGCCTTCGACGGTGCGGGCGCGCAGACCATCGCCAACGCGGTGACGCTGCACAACGTCACCGTAGGCGACGGCGTCACACTGACCACCGCCGCGGTCGTCGCCGTGAACGGGACGCTCAACAACGCCGGCTGGACGCGGGAGACGCGACCCATCGGCGGCGCGGGCGCGCTGGCCTTCGGACTGGCCGGTCTCACCGTGGATGTGGGGACGCCGGGCGGTCTGTCGCGCCTGGACGTCGTCCGCCGCGACCAGAATCACCCCCAGGCCACCGGCAGCGCGAGCAGCGGCACGGCGACCGGGCGGTATTGGGCCATCACGCCGGTCACGACCACGGCGGCGGCGTTCAGCGTGACGCTGGCCCTGCCGCACGCCCTGGGCGCAAGTCACGCGCAAGCGCAGGTGTGCCGCTACGACGGCCCGGCCGCGCCCGGCGCGCATTGGAACTGCGCCCGCACCGCCTCGGACGCGGCGAGTGTGTGGCGGGCGGGCGTCGCGCATTTCTCGGAATGGGCGGCGGGAGCGAACGTCAGCCCGACGGCTATCCGTCGGGTCGGCGCGGGGAGCGGTCACGGGGGAGCGTCCCTCCTGGGGGCCGCGCTGCTCGCGCTCGGCGCGGCGGGCCTGGCGCTGACCCCGCGACCGCGCCGAGCGTAGGCGCGGCATCCCCGCACGTCCCTGCGTGCGAACAGTCTGCGTGAACGGGATTGTGTTATACTATACCCATCCCGGCGCGAGTATCGTTGTATCTGGTCGTCCCGGCGACGTTGCGGGACGATTTTTTTGTTCGGACACTGAACGGATTAGTGAGAGGCATCCTATGCTGAAACTGGCAGTCTTTGATCTGGACGGCACCCTCAAGGTGGAGCCTGACCCTTACGTGTATCTGCACCGCCGTCTGGGGGTGATGGCAGAGGCCGCAGCGCTCACGGCGGCGGGGCTGAGTGGGCAGCTTGTCTACGAAGACTGGCTGCGCGCCGATGCGGAGCTATGGCGCGGGACGCCGCGCGCGCGGCTGTTGGAATTGTTCGCAGAGGACGCCTACATCCCCGGCGCGCCAGAGGCGGTGCGCGCGCTGCAAGCTCATGGTGCAGAGATCGCCATCCTTAGTTCCGGGCTGCGGCTGCACGCGGAGATGGTGGCGGCAGATCTGGGGATCGCTCACGTTTTTGGTAACGAGATTTTCTTCGATGGGGGGGACGATCCGGCGGTGACAGGTGCGGTGAAAGCCACCGCGCCCATCCACAGCAAGGGGGAACTGCTGGCGCAGCTTCAGGCGGAGTTGGACATCTGGCCGGACGAGACGCTGGCCGTCGGCGACTCGCGCAGCGACCTGCCGCTATTCGCGCGGGCGGCGGTGCGCGTGGCCGTCGCGCCGCACCAGCCGGAGGTGGCAGAAGCTGCCGACATCGTGCTGCCGGATTTGCGCGATCTGCTGCCCCGCCTGCGTGTGTTCATCCCGCGTTGGTTCCTCTCAACGGATTGAACGGATTCAACGGAAGACATTCAATCCGCAATTCGTAATTCGCAATTCCGCATCTTACTTCCTAACTCCTAACTCCTAACTCGCAAAGGAGCTTCTATGAGCCAAAAATCGTCGTTATCTACCCCAATTACCGCCGTGATTGTGGGGGCCGGACACCGGGCGCTGTTGTACGCTTCTTACGCGCAGCTTCACCCGGACGAGCTGCGCATTGTGGGGGTGGCCGATCCGCGCGAGCAGCGCCGGCAGCAGGTGGCCGCGCTGTACGAGCTGCCGCCGGATCGCTGCTTCGAGAGCGCGGCGGCGCTGGCCGCCCGCCCGCGTTTCGCCGACGTCGCCATCAACGGCACGATGGATCACCAGCACGTCGTCACCTCGCTGCCGCTGCTGGCGGCGGGCTACGATCTGCTGCTGGAAAAGCCCTTTGCCGCCAATGTGGCTGAGATGTGGGAATTGGTGCGCGCCGTTCACGCTCACCGGCGCAAAGTGAACATCTGCCACGTTCTGCGTTTTGCGCCGTTCTACGTCGCCATTCGCCAACGGGTGGCCGCCGGGGACATCGGCGACCTGCTCAACGTGCAGACGGTGGAGCACGTGTCGTACCATCACATGGCGGTGGCTTTTGTGCGGGGGAAGTGGGCCAGGCGCAGCCACGGTTACGCCTCGATGTTGATGGCGAAGTGCTGCCACGACCTGGACTTAATCGCCTGGCTGAAAAGCGGTATCAGACCGCGCGCCGTTGCCAGTTTTGGCAGCAATATGCAGTTCCGCCCTGAAAACGCGCCGCCTGGGGCGGGCACGCGCTGTCTGGTGGACTGCCCCATCGAGCCGGATTGCCTGTACTCGGCGCGCAAGCACTACCTCGACCATCCCGACCGGTGGGCTTTTTACGTCTGGGAGGCGTTGGAATCTCTGGAAGCGCCCACGCTGGCGGACAAGACGCGCCTGCTGGAAGGCGACAGTCCCTACGGGCACTGTGTCTGGAAGCTGGCGATGGACGTAGTGGACCACCAATCCGTCCTGGTCGAGTTTGAGGACGGCGCGACGGCCACGCACGCGATGATCGGCGGCGCGGCGCGGCCCTCGCGTGCGATTCACCTCGTCGGCACGCGCGGCGAAATCCAGGGGGTGTTGGAGGAGCAGCGGTTTGTCGTCCGCACCATTGACCCGCGCCCCGACCACGAGTACGCCGAAGAAGTGGTGGACTTGCGGGCGCACGACGATGGACAGGGCCTCGGCGGGCACGGCGGCGGCGACCTGCGGCTGGTGGCGGATTTCTTGCGCGTGGTGCGCGGCGAGCCACCGTCGCTCTCCACGACGAGCCTGCAAGATTCGATTGCCGGCCACCTCATCGGCTTCTGCGCCGACCAGTCTATGGCCGAAGGGCGAATGATACCTGTGACGTTTGAAAAACTATGAAACGTGAAGCGTGAAACGTGAGGCTCACACAGTAAGATCATCACGTTTCACGTTTTACGATCTATGGGAGGAAAAAAATGTCCGATCCTATCTTGGTTTACGCCGCGCAATGTTACGGCTTTGTAGCATCCGATTTATCCCCGCTATCGGGCGGGCATTTCAGCCGTGTTTACGAGTTCCACCGTGATGGGCGGGAGTACGTGCTGCGCCTCACGCCGCCTGACCCGGACGTGGATGTGAAAGCGATGCGCGCCATCCTGACCTGGCTGCATTACCTGGCGAGCCAGGGCGCTGCCGTTGCCGGACCAATCGCTTCCCGGCAGGGGCGTCTGATCGAAGAGGTGACGGATGAGGCGGGCGCGGCCATGATCACCGTTTTTCCCAAAGCGCCCGGCGTCCGGGGGGAAACGCTGGCGTGGGATGACTGGGACGACGCGCTCATCACGCGGCTGGGGCAGACCATCGGAAAGATGCACGCGATCGCGCGGATGTACACGCCGCCGGACGAGTCGTTGCGCCGCCCCACATGGGACATTCCCACTAACTGTTACCACCAGCCGGCGACCGATAATCCGGCGTATGCCTTCGTCCTGGAAAAACGCCGCGTTCTCTTGGATTACATTTACGCTCTGCCGCAGGATCATGAAAGTTATGGGATGATTCACGGCGACTTCCACGGCGGCAACTGCTTCGTAGAACCGGAGACGCGTATCATCACAGTGTTCGATTTCGACGACTGCGTGTATGGTTGGTACGCCATGGACATTGCGATGAGCTTGTTCGATGCGTTGGTATTGTATGACGGCTCGGATAAGGTCGCGTTTGCGGAGCATTTCTTGCAGTGTTATCTCCGGGGCTATCTGGCTGAGAAGTCGTTCACACCGTTCTGGGCGGCGCAGCTTCCCTACTTCCTCAAATTGCTGGAAGCGAATCTCTACTTGATGGTGGCGCCGTACTACACGCCGGACAATGACGATTTCTGGGTTGCGCGCTTCATGCCGGATCGCGCCCGCCGGATTGCGGGGGATGTCCCGTATGTGGCGTTGGATTTTGCGGCGCTCCTGGCCTCGGTACAAGCCTGATCACGGGTATTCAAGAAGAAGTTTTGCCGCTGCGGGCGACCGCCCGCAGCGG
>DAOUGD010000281.1:0-14977 GCA_034429475.1 Anaerolineae bacterium | reverse complement strand
GGGCTTGAGCGATTTCCGTGTGCAATCTTTCGAAGCGGTGGACAGATATATCGTCGTCGTACACCTGGCTTGGGCCTATGTCGAGCAACGTTTCGCCAACGAACGCTCTCCCAAAGTCAAAACCTACGGCGCCATCCTCCGGCAGCATCGGGAAGAACATGCTATCGGCTGGTTACGCGCGGCCATTCAGATGGCCGTCGAAACCAACGATGCCGACGCCGTACTGCAACGCTTCTTGCGCCTAGAAACCATACCGGCGTTGTAGTCTCTCAGATGCTGTCATTAGGGGCTGCGCTTGGGTTCGAAAACAACACCCCCGAACCCAGAATGATTGCGCGCGCCTGTCATCAGTTCATTACGGCTTGCCTTTTTGCGCTATTAAGGTTATTTTCGCCAATGTCGAGAAGATAATTTGGGGCAATATGAGGTTGCGCCATTCCATAAGCCCCACGAGCCAGTAAGGATTTCCCTATCTCGGTATTGAAGTAGGTTGACAAGTAACCACCAGAGATGCCTTGAGGTCGAATAATTAAGCAATCAGCACAGGCATATATTTCGACAGGGAAGCCCTTATAAACTGCGGTATCACCAAAGTTGGCCCCTGAACGAGTCATCACCACATCATCAGGAAGCAACTTATTCCTAGCAATGCTTTCTTTTACATCGGTTGGCATATAAACCGTATTCGAGAAATCAAGATAATTAGTACGTATATTCTGAGCGAGTAATATCTGCACACCGCTTTCAGCATAGGTTCGCTTAACCTCAGTGGGGTGTGTTATGGTTGCTATATTTTCTAGGCGCCCCCCCTCTGAAACCGTTCGTGCATGTTCGAGATAAGCCGGATGATAATATTCACTATTCAAACGCAAGGCCTGATTGATATTTGCGAAGCAGATAACACTCCAAACCGCGCTATGTTCTGCCCCTTCGGTGAACGCCTGCAACGTCCACGGTTCACCGTCGGGGCGTCTCAAAAAGGGCGGTCAACGTCCTTCCAGAACGGAAAGCCCTGTTCTTTGGCGAATAGCACGAAGGCGGTAGCAATGTCGTTCAGATCATGTTCGATGATGAGATGGCCGTGGCTGTCCAGCACGCGATTGCCCAGGTCGTCGGTGCGGTAGATGTAGTTGCCGGAGTTGTCTTTGCCGCTCTGGTGGGAGGTGGCAAAAAAGATAGGGTAATCGTCCACGCGCGGGCAGAGCAGGCCGGCGGCGGGGTCGTCGTTCCATTTTTGCACAAACAGCAGGCTGGTTTTGGTGCCGGTGTGCGGCTTGAAGGTGTTGTTGTCCAACCCCACCACCGCCAGGATGCGGCAATGGCTGGAAATGTAGGCGCGCAGCGTGGCGTCGCTGATGTTGTTGAAGCGGCCTTGCGGCAAGACAATCGCCATCCGCCCGCCGGGTTTGAGGAATTCCAGGTTGCGCTCTACAAAGAGAATGTCGCGGCTTTGCTTGCCGTACCATTTGCCCGTGTCACCATAGGCGTGGCGGAAGGGGTCACGCCGGTAGCGGGCCAATTCTTCCGGGTCATCGGTATCCACGCCTAACGTCTGCCAGCGCTTCGCCAGTTCGTACTGCACCAGAATCTTTCGTTCCAGAATATCCCCGGCAAAGGGTGGGTTGGTCATCACCACGTCAAAGTCGAAGTAACGGTAGTGCTCCTGATTCCAGCGGTCGCGCTCCGGTTCGTCATAGAAACGGCGCAGGCGATTGCGCAGTCCCACCTTGACCTCGTCATCCCACAAATAGGGGGCCAGGCTGTTGGCGCGGTAGACGTTCGTGCGCCCGTCACCGGCGATGAGGTTGAGGGCCTTGGCGATCTTCACCGCGCGGGGGTCGAAGTCCAGGCCGTAGACGTGCGTGCTGGCGTACTCGCGCTGCCATTGGTTGGGGCCTTCGGCGGTCAACTGCTCGCCCCATACCCAGAAAATTGAATGGACGGTAAAGCCGCAACTGCCCGCCGCCGTATCAATCACGTACTCATCAAACTGGGGATTGAGCATTTTCACGGCCATATCAATGACGTGGCGCGGGGTGAAGTATTGTCCCTTCTTGCCTTTGCCCACCTCAGTCATCAGATATTCAAAGGCTTCGTCAATCACCTGGAGGTTGGAGTTGAAGAGCTTGATATCTTGCAAGAAAGAGACGCAAGTTGTCAGGTGTCCAGGCGTCAAATCAATTTTTTCTCCGGGCAGAAACACACCGGGCCATTGATCTTTTGCCGCGTTAAAGAGGCCGTTAATGCGGGTGAAGAAGTCCGCCTCGCTCTGGTCGTCCAACACGCGGAATTGCAGGTAGGGATTGCCGGGCCGGGCTGCACGCCATTCGTCGTAGAGTTTGGCGTAGATGAGCTTGAAGACTTCTTCAAAAGCGTCTACCCCCGCGTTTGCCAGCACCAGGTTTTCCAGGTCAAGGATCACGTCCTTGAGCGACATTTGCTGCGTGCGCAGCTTATCGTGCTCGGTCAACTCCGCCAGGGTCACCCGTTCGGCAGTGATCGCATCCAACGTTTGGTGGACGTTGGGGATGTCGGTGAGCGCGCGGTACAGGTTAGGTTCGACGCGGTGCATTACCACCGTCTCCGCGCCATTAGTCCACACCGCGATGGGGGAGCCTTCCGCATTGCAGTAGGATTTGAGTTGTTCGATGCCGTCCTGACGTTTGGGCTTCTTGACCTCGACAACGATATACACCGCATCCGGGTCTTCGGCGTGCATCACCACAATATCGGCGCGCTTAGTGCCCACGCCGACGCCAAACGTCACCGGGCGCTCTATCTGGATGCGTTCTTTGGGATAGCCGTACTCGTCCGTTAACTTCTTGATGTAGAGTTGACGCACGATCTCTTCGGGATAAGCGCGCCGGTCACGCCCGGAAGCCAGACATTTCACATAAGGCGCGCCGCGCTTGTCGAAAAGTTGGTTTTCCAGCCAGGCAATATCCTGTTTGGGGAAAATGGTCAAAGCGTATTGGTCAGCCTTTTCCTTCAAAATGTCGGCAATCTTGAATAGGGTGTTAGTCATCGAATTCTCCTTAAGCGCCCTTAGCGTAGTAACGGCTTTAGCCGTTCCAAAATAACCGCTGAAGCGGTTACTACGAACTATGGGCTTGTAGACTTTTTTATCTATTGGGTTTCATTATAGTGATTGGTGGAGTTTCTACAAACTCAGTAGATGAAAAATCTGTTCGTAGTAACCACTTCAGTGGTTCTTTTAACGACTAAAGTCGTTACTACGCTATTGATTGACACCGTACATTATAAAAGTATAGTCAGGGCGAGAACGAACTGTGCGCTTTTCATAGAACAGGAGGGTACGATGAACGAAAAAGCACAATATCTGAAAATTTTGTCAGTGGCGTATTACGTGGTGGGAGCGTTGGCTGGTTTGTTTGCCTGCTTTCCCATCATCCATCTGGTGATGGGCCTGGGGATGCTAATGGCCGGAGCGACAGGCGAGGTTGGCGAGGAGGCTTTCCCCTTTATGATGACCGGCGGGTTGTTCACGGTGATCGCGGGCGTGATCATCGTGATCGGCTGGGCGTATGCAATTGCGTTGATAGTGACCGGGTGGTTCCTGGGACGGCGCACGCATCACCTCTTCTGCCTGGTGATGGGCGGGATCGCGTGCCTCTTTATGCCCTTTGGGACGGTACTGGGCGTTCTGACGTTGGTGCTGCTCCTCAGCCCAGATGTCAAAGCGATGTTTGATACGGAAAGGTACGTATGAACGAATCCCCCCATGCCATCCAAACCCAGGCCCTCACCCGCCGCTTCGACGAAGTGGTGGCCGTCAATCAGTTGAACCTCACCGTACCGCGCGGCGTTATCTTCGGCTTCCTGGGGCCGAATGGCGCGGGCAAGTCCACGACGATCAACATGCTCATCGGGGTGCTGCCGCCGACGCAGGGGAAGGCGTGGGTGGCCGGCTTCGACGTGCGCGAGCAGCCCGTCGAGGTCAAGCGGCGCATCGGCGTGGTGCCGGAGTCGCTGGGGCTGTACCAACGGCTTACGGCAGTCGAGCAGATCGAGTTGGTGGGGCGGCTGCACGGACTGCGCCCGCCAGAAATCCGCGCCCGTATCCCCGCGCTGTTGACCCTGCTGGAATTGGGCGACAAGGCCGACAAGATGATCCTGGACTACTCGCAGGGGATGTTGAAGAAGACCGCGCTGGCCTGCGCCCTGATCCACGCGCCGGAAATCCTGTTTATGGACGAGCCGTTTGAGAGCGTGGATCCCATCTCTACCAAGGCCATCAAGGCGGTGCTGCGGGATATGGTCAAGCAGCGCGGGACGACGGTGTTCTTTTCCACCCACGTGATGGAACTGGCCGAGCGTTTCTGCGACCAGGTGGGCATTATCCACAAGGGGAAGCTGGCGGCTATCGGCGACATCCCATCGCTACGGACACAGGCGCAACTTCCCCCAGATGCGCCGTTGGAGGACGTGTTCGTCCGCCTCGTCGGCGCGGAAACTGCCGATGAGTCCCAATTAAACTGGCTGACCGAGGCGCCCGCCGACCAATAAAGAATCTGTCAGCAGATTGAGCAGATTAAGCAGATTTTAACGGCTTTTTCCGTTGAATCGGTTCAATCCGTTGAGCCATTTGTGGAGGCTTGCCTGATGCACTCATCGTTATTCGCTGAATTACGCACACTGTTTTGGCTCCAAACCCGGTTGACGCTGGCGATGTTCCGCAGCCGCCGGGCCGCCGATTGGTTCTGGCTCCTGCGCCTGGGGCTGACGCTGCTGCAAGCCCTGTTCACCTTCCCCTTTTTCCTGCTGATGGGGGTGGGTGTGGCGGTGGGATTGGCGCTGCTTTCGCCGCGCGCCGCGTTTGAGGCGGTGGTGATTGGTAATACCTTTATGACGATCTTCTGGTTGATGGCGCCCAGTATGTACAGCTCGCAGTTGATGGAGCGGTTCGAGATGTCGCGCCTGTTCCCCCATCCTATCAGCTTCCGGGGGATGGTGGTGGGCAGCACGTTGATGGCCGCGCTGAATATGACCGGCCTGTGGACGCTCCCCATCCTGGCCGGCGAAGTCGTGGGGTTGGCGTGGCACAAGCCGCTGGCTGCGCCCTTGATCGCCCTCGGCGCGCTCCCGGCGTTTGTGTTCTTCGCATTGGCCGGACGCCTGATGGATGATTTCTTCGATCTGGTCGCCAGCGATCGCCGCCTGCGCACCCTGGTGATCTTCATCCTGTCCGCGCCGTTTATGTTTATGGGGTTTGGGCAATACTATCTGCAATACATCAGTGACAATTTCGAGAAGTTGCCGGCGTTCATTGATCCGGCGCTGGCGATACAGTTGCAGCAGGCGCAGGGCCTCAGCGATGTGCTAGAAATTCTGCAACCCTCGCGCTTCCTCCTGTGGCTGCCGCCCGGCTGGGTGAGCGCGGGCATGGGGATGGTCGTAGCCGACTCGTGGGGCGCGGGGCTGCTGTTCCTGCTGCTGTCCTGCGGGGTGGTCGGCGGGCTGCTGTGGTTGCACGCCGGCGTCACGCGCCGCTTGATGGAAGGCGCGGCGCTGACGGTGGGGGTGGAGCGGGTGCGAACGCGCGGCCTGGGCTTCGAGTTCTCCCGCGCGCCGGTGTTCTGGGCGCTCTTCGCCAAAGACTGGCGTCACCTGTGGCGCAGCCCACTCCCCCGGCGGATGGTGTTCGCAGCGCTCCTCGTGCCGATGGGGATGGCGCTCCCCTTGATGAACGTTCCTCTAGAAGAACTGCCGCCCGAATGGGGGCAAAATGTGGCGCTCGTGTTTGGCTTGATTATGGTGTTTATGTTCAATATGATGCTCAACATTGCGCTCACCGGCAACTATTTCGGCTCGATAGACCGGGAGGGCTTCGGCACGTTGGCGGTAGCAGTGAGCGATTGGCGGCCGGTGCTGTTGGCGGCCAATGGGGCGATGCTGATTTTCACCAGCGCGCTATCTATCCCAGTGGTGACAGCGATCGCGCTGCTTACCGACGCCTGGGCGACGTTGCCGCTTCTAATCTACATCATCCTCGCGCTTCAGATCAGCACCACGCCGGCCTACACGCTCGCCGCGATCTGGGGGCCGTATCGCATGGAACTCAAATACGGGATGCAGAATCGGCAGGGCAATATCTGGAGCTTCCTGGCGTGGATTTTGGGGACGCCGCCGGTGGCGCTACTCATTCTGCTGCCCTACTTCCTGTGGAAGCCGGCGCTGTGGATCACCCTGCCCCTCAGCGCGCTGTACAGCGTCGGCCTGTACTGGCTCACGCTCAAGCCGCTGGCAAAATTATTGCGGAACCGTCAGCACATCGTGTTGGAGCGGGTGACGAAGGATTAGGAAGGGAAATAGGAAATCGAAAATCGGTGATTGGAAATCGGAAATGAGTCATCAGTAGATGAAAATTTGGGCTTGTAGTAACGACTTTAGTCGTCAAAAGAACCACTGAAGTGGTTACTACGAATAGATTTTTCATCTACTGGTCATGGGAAATGAGGGAATGGAAAGCCGCCCTTCGCCCTTCGCCACTCCTCACTCCTAACTCCTAACTCGCTATGCACACTACCCGTATTTCTAACGTAATTGCTTTTGACGACGCGCCGTTTGCGCCCGACGCGACCGGGCCGGTGGCGGTGGTCGGGGCGGTGTACGCGCGCTTGCGGCTGAACGGCGTCCTCGTGGGGAGCGTCGCCAGAGATGGCAACGATGCGGCAGACGCGCTGGCGCGGTTGGTGTCCGAGTCGAAGTTTGCGGAGGGCTTGCACCTGGTAATGCTCCAGGGGATCGCGCTGGGGGGCTTCAATGTGGTAGACGTGTTCACGCTCCACGAACGGCTGGCGTTGCCCATCCTCGTCGTGGCGCGGCGCGCGCCGGATATGGCCGCCATCCACGACGCGCTGCTGACGCAGGTGCGGGGCGGCGCGCCGAAGTGGGCGCTGCTGGAACGCCTCGGGCCGATGGAGCCGCTGCATCAGGTCTATGTGCAGCGCGTCGGGTTGACGTTGGCGCAGGCCGACGCGGTTCTCAAGGATTTCACGGTGGAAGGCAACATCCCGGAGCCGCTGCGCACCGCACACCTCATCGCCGGCGCTATCGGCGCCGGAGAAAGCCGTGGGCGCACGTAACCTCAACGGATGGAACGGATGGAACGGATTTTTCCGTTGAATCCGTTCCATCTGTTGAGATTTTAAGGAATACCATCGAATGCACGAACTGACCGTCACGGAGGAAATCCTCCGCATCGTGAAGGAGCACGCCGGCGAAGCGCGCGTGACCGACATCTATCTGGTTATCGGAGAGTTGACCAGTTTTATAGACGATTCCATCCAGTTTTACTTCGATCTGCTGTCGCCCGACACGGCGGCGGCGGGCGCGCGGCTGCACTTTCGCCGCATCCCGACGCGCTTTCGCTGCCGCCAATGCGGCGGCGAATTTGCGCCGGAAGGTCATCGCTGGAATTGCCCGACGTGCGGCGCAATGGGCGGCGAGGTGATCGCGGGGAAAGAGTTTTATGTGGAAAGCATTGCGGTGGTGTGACCGGGCGTCGCTCAGGGGGTGGGCTTGAAGGACTGAAGAATTTCGGTCGAAAATTCGGTATGGATAACCGGCAGTATGACGTGAAAGGCGCTGCCGGGGCAGGCAGCTTCGTCATAGCCGGGGCTGTTGACCCAGATGCGGCCGCCATGCGCCTCAACAATGCCTTTGACGATAGCCAGCCCCAACCCAGGCCCGCCCCCTTTGAATTTGGTTTTCCCCGATGAGTGAAATGCCACTTCCCCCACGTGGTAGAACTTGGTGAAGATCAACTCCTGCACTTCCCGGTCAATACCGATGCCGGTATCGGTAATCACGAGTTCGACAAATTCCCCCGCCTCCTGGGGTAAATCCAAACGCTGTCCCGACACATGAATATTTCCCCCATCAGGGGTATATTTGATGGCGTTGAACAACAAATGATTGAACATTTTGGCTATCGCCTCAGTGTCGGCTTCGATAGACGGCAGGGTGGGCATGGGATCAACCGTCAGGGTAAGCTGGCGTTCCTGTAGCGATTTGGCCAGGTTGCTCACAATGGACTCTAACAGGAGCGGCAGAGAGACGGGGGTGAGGCGCAGTTGCAGCGCGCGGTTGTCAATTTTGACGATTTCCAACATGCCGTCCACCACCTCATGAAGACGCTGCGCCCCGCTGACGATGCCCTCGGCGCGTTGCTGGCGCGCCCTGTCCCCCTGCTTTTCCGCCTCGCGCAACAACATCTGGCTGTAGCCCTGAATCAACGTCAACGGGGTGCGCAATTCGTGGGAGATGACCTGGATGAAGTCGGATTTGTTGCGGTCGAGGAGTTCCAGGTGCTGGTAGGCCTTTTCCAGTTCGGCGGTGCGTTCCTGGACTCGGCTCTCCAATTCCTGGTTGAAGCGCGTGATTTCGGCATTGGCGGTGTTCAACTGCTGCACCAGCTCTTGTAGCTGCCGGCGCTGATCATAGAGGGCCAGGAAAATTTTGACCTTGCTCAACAGGATTTCCGGCACGAAAGGCTTGGATAGAAAGTCTACCGCGCCGGCGTCGTACCCCTTGCGATGATGGTATTCGTCGGAGTAGATGGCGCTGACAAAGATGATGGGCAGCGTCGCGGTGCTGGCGTTACCGCGCAGCAGTTCCGCCAACTCGTACCCATCCATCGTGGGCATCTGCACGTCCACAATCGCCAGGCAGAACTCATGTTCCACCGCCAGCCCCAGAGCCTCAATCCCAGATGTGGTGGAGATGATCTCCACGTCCAGGGCATCCAGAACTTGTTCCAAGGCGTACAGGTTGGCCGGTTTGTCGTCCACCATCAGAATTTTGGGTTTGGGGGGTGTCATGGGTCCCTCGCTTTTTACTGGTATAGCCACACGCGCAGCGTCGAAAGCAGTCTTTCCAAATCTACGGGCTTGGTGAGATAGTCGTTGGCGCCGGCCTCAATGCTTTTTTCCTGGTCGCCTTTCATCGCCTTGGCCGTCAACGCCAGAATGGGCAGGTCGCGGTACTGCGGCAGGACGCGGATGCGGCGCGTCGTTTCGTAGCCGTCCATTTCGGGCATCATAATGTCCATTAAGACCAGGTCAATCTGCGCCCCGCCTTGCAGGATTTCCAGGGCCTTCGCGCCGCTGCGGGCCAGGGTGATCTCCAATCCCTGCGCGCCCAGGGCCTTGGAGAGGGCGTAGGCGCCGCGCATATCATCATCCACAATGAGGATGTGTTTGCCCACCAGCAGCGCCTTTTTGTCGTGCAGGCGTCGGATGGCCTTCTGCTTGTCCTCCGGCATGTCCGCCACGATGCGGTGCAGGAACAGCGCAGTTTCGTCCAGCAGCCGCTCCGGCGAGCGCACTCCCTTGATAATGACGCGCGGCGGCTGCGCTTCAGTGTCAGTGTACTTCATCAACTCCAGATTCTCTTCCTCAGACAACGCCTGACCGGTGTAAATAATAACCGGGCAGCGGGGGATGTCGTCCTCCGTGTTCATCCGGCGCAGCAAGTCGAAGCCGCTCATATCGGGCAGGCTCAAGTCCAGGATCATACAATCGAAGGACTGCGTTCGCAACGCAGCCAGGGCGGCCTCCCCGGTTCCGGCCTCGACGATAAACACGTCATCTCCATCGAGCAGCTTCCGCATACTCCAGCGGAGGTTAGCCTCATCTTCTACCACCAACAGCGACTTGGTTCCGCGCGTGATGAATTGCGTCATATGCTGAAAAGAGGCTTCCAACGCTTCCGGGCTGACGGGTTTGGTCAAGAAGCCCATTGCGCCGCGTTGGTAGGCATCCCGGTCGGCGTCGTCCACCGACATAATGTGAACCGGAATGTGACGGGTGGCGGGGTCTTCCTTCAGGGCATCGAGCACAACCCACCCGTTCACCACGGGCAGATTCAAATCCAGGAGAATGGCGTCAGGGGGATAGCGTTTCACCATATCCAGGCCACTCTGCCCGTCAAGCGCGACCACGCATTTGAAGCCCTGGCGGCGAGCAAAGTCACGCACGATCTTGGCGAAATTAGCATCATCCTCCACGATGAGCAGCACCTGGTCGCCGGATTGAATCGCGTCGCGGTCATCGGGGATGGGGAGGGCGGGATGGGGCGCAGAGATGGGCGGCGGGGAGATGGGGAGATCGGGGGGCGGCGGGAGCGGTCGTGTGCCGAGCGGGCCAGTCTTGCCCCTTCCTAGTTCGCCTGTCGGCTTATCCCCAGCCCCGCCACTGCGCGGCTTCCCTATCCCGCCACGCGGCTGTTCCGCGGCTGCCTGACGCGCCGGCGGCTTATCCCACGCGCTCCCCGGTTCTTTCAGCGGCAAATACAGCGTGAAGGTGCTGCCCTTGCCGTATTCACTGGCTACGGTGATTTCGCCCCCCAGGTGCGCCGCCAGCAGGCGGGAGATGGTAAGTCCCAGACCGGTGCCGCCATACTTGCGGCTGGTGCTGCCGTCGGCCTGGCGGAACGCTTCAAAAATGATCACCTGCTGCTCCGGCGTCAGACCGATGCCGGTGTCCGTCACGCTGAGAGCGACAGTGCGCGACGGGTCCAACCCGCTCTGGGGCAAGGGTGCGCCGGGGGCAGGGTGGTGGATGCGACATTCGACGCTGCCTTTTTCCGTGAATTTCAAAGCGTTGGAGATCAGGTTTTTGAGAATCTGCTCCACCCGCTGCCCATCGGTCTCAATGGTCGCAGGCGTGCCGTCCTCCAGGATGAGGTTGAAAGCCAGTTCCTTGTTAGCGGCCAGGGGGGAGAACTGCGCGCGCAAGGTTTCCAGCAAATCCTTGAAGGACAGCGGCGCCAGGTGTAACTCCATTTTCCCCGCCTCCACCTTGGAAAGGTCCAAAATCTCGTTGATCAGGTCGAGCAAATCGCTGCCGCTGTTGTAGATGACATTGACCGATTCAACTTGCTCCGAGGTGAGGTTGCCTTCCTCATTGTTCGCCAGCAACCGCGCCAGGATGAGCAGCGAGTTGAGGGGGGTACGCAGTTCGTGGGACATATTCGCCAGAAATTCCGACTTGTACCGGCTGGCGCGCGCCAGTTCCTCGGCCTTTTGTTCTAATGCGGTCTGGGCGGCGCGCAGTTCCTGGTTCTGCCGATCCAGCAACGCCTGTTGTTCCTGCTGGGCGATGGCCTTTTCTTCCAATTCGGCGTTGGCGGCCTCCAACGCGGCCTGTTGCTCGCGAAGGCGGCTTTCGGACAGTCGGAGGCTTTCTGTCTGCGCCTCCAATTCCTCGTTGGCCGCGCGCAGTTCCTCGCCCTGGATCTGCAATTCCTCCGCCTGTACCTGCGTCTGCGATAACAAGACGTTGACCTGCCCGCGTGTTTGCGCGGTGTGAAAGGCAATGGCAATACTCTCGCCCACGGTTTCCAAGAATTGCAGTTGTTCCGGCGTAAAAGCGGACAGCGTAGCCAGTTCGATCACCCCGACGACCTGGTTCATGTAGAGAAAGGGCAGGGCCATGATGTGACGTGGCGGCGTCTCCCCCAGGCCGGAGCGCACGACCACGTAATCGTCCGGCACATCCAGGAAAATCGGCTGCTTTTCCAAAGCCGCCTGTCCCACCAACCCCTCACCCAGGCGGAAGGTATTCGAGAGGTGTTTGCGGTGGATGTAAGCGTAGCTGCCCCACAAGACCAATTTCTCCGCCTCTTCCCCGTAGAGCGCCCCCACCGGCACATTGAGATACTGGCACAACTGGCGGATGACGCTGTGCGCCAGTGTGGGCAGGTCTTGTTCGCCGCGCATCTGCTCGGCCAGACGCGCCTGCCCGGCGATCAACCATATCTGCGTCTCCGTCGCTTTCTGGGCGGTCTCGGCAGCGGCGCGCGCCATTTCCGCCCGCTGCGTGCGCTCGGCGACCTGTTCTTCCAAAGAATTGCGCGCTTGTTCCAGCTCGGAATTGATGTCGCGCAAAGCTTTTTCATTGCGCCGCAGGCGCAACAAAGAGCCACGCATCCGGTAATTAAGCAACCACATGAAGGTGCCAGCGATGGTCAAAATAATGGCGTGGAGCCGCCATGACTGATAACTGGGAGGATTCACGGGCGGAGTAGGGAGATAACCGAAATACTCCAGGAAAGCCAGGCTCCCCAGGCCGATAATCCCAAAAAGGGTATGCCTGACAATGTTGGCGCCACTGCCGAACAAGGCGCTGAGCAAGACGCCCAATATGAAGGAGGACGCCATGGCGGAGCGTACTGAGCCGGTGAAATAGATGAAGAAAAAACACAACACCCAGCTTTCGATGGGAAGCAACTTCTGCAATGGGTGGACATGCCCTCGGCGTAGGACGATCAGCAATCCTATGTGCCACGCAATGGCGCCCAGGACAATGGCGTGATTGATCAGAATGTTTTTTGTGAATTCGCGCCAGTCAATTAACAACGCCGCCATCAACACCAGAATCGTCGTCCAGAGGATGATGTTAATCAACCAGGCGATGGAGCTTTTTTCTTCGTCATCGAAGACCGGGGCGGCAAAGAGTACTTTCAAGGCTTTGAGCATAGCATTTCACCCTATGATTTGTGGGCTTGCGCCGTATAGAACGTCATGGCAATCGCCTCGCTGGTCAGCTTGAGGAATTCCAGATGCGCCGGGGGAAACTCGTGCAGCATTCCCAATTCGATGACGCCGATGACCTGCCGATTGTAGAGAAATGGCGCTATGACCAGATAGCGAGGTCGCATCTGGCCCATTCCAGAAAGTACGGTCATATAGTGATCGGGCAGATCATGTAAGGTCATCACCTGTTGATTCTGCGCGGCCTGTCCGATCAAGCCCTCCCCCAGAGCGAATTGCTGGAACTCAGCGGTCGGGGGTTGATAGGCGTATGCGCCGGCCAACGCCAACACCCCATCCTGGAGCAGGTACAGCGCACCGACCGGCGCATGGAGGTAGTCACACAGTTGATGGGTGACGTTGTACGCCAGAGTAGGAATGTCCTGAGACAGACGCAACTGTTCACTCAACTGCGTCTGTCCCGTAGCTAGCCAGATTTGCGCCTGGAGCGCCTGGTTGGCGGTTTCGGCGGCTTGCCGGGCCTGCTCGGCTTCCGCGCGGGCGGCGTCACTTTGCACACTCTGTAGCGCCAGATCGGCGTAGGCTTTTTCGAGGGCCGCGGTGCGTTCGGCGACGCGCTGTTCCAGCTCGGCGGTCAGGCTTTGCAGGGGATTGAACAGTTGGTGATTCATCACCGTGTACCCTAACATCGCCATTCCACAAGCCGTCAAGGTGGAGAAAACCGGAAACGACCAATTGGACACTCCCCCCAGGAACATCCCGAGCGCCAACACCAGAACGCTGACCATCAAGGCGCGACTCCCGCGTTCCTCTTGCCTGCGCCAAAACAGCATCCCCGCGCAGGCTAGACAGACGAGCGGGATAATGGCAGCGCCAAATCCGAGGGGGGTAAACTGGTTGATGGGCACGCCGCCAGGAGGCAGACTCGGACTGTGAACGATACGATGTTGAAACAGCGACGGCACGAGGAGAAGACAAACCCCCAGGTTAATTGCGCCGACTATCCGTATCACAAGCAAAGTGCGGGGGGCAAACTTGAAATAACGAACGGCAAACATCATTAAAAAGATACAGGCGAAACAGGCACCCAACGTGTTAAGTTCCAACAGCACGGTAGGATTTCCGCGTTCCAGCCACAAAACGAGGGCGTCCAAAGCGGCGCAAACCGCGCTGAACGCCTGCATCAGATTGAAGATCACAAAATAAAAATTAGAGATGCGGCGAACACCGGCGCTCAAAACCACCAACACCAGAGCCAGGGCGATGATGGTGACTATGCCCCACGCACCAATGTTCACCCAAAACCAAAACGACATCCTATCACCTCGGCTTGTTCGTCATATGTGTTACGCTTGTATTGTAGTAAGGTTATTCCAGAGCGTCAAGCGCGTCGTCCACAAAATCGAAAGGCAACAGAGGTAATCTGTTCATTTCATGAGACACGCCTGGGTATCCGCAGGAAGTCAGGGAGGAAAAACTCACCCCAGGCCTTAGCGCGAGCGCAACCCCCAAAACGCCACATCCGGTAAAGTGAGGGATGTCAGAACTCACTTACCACAGGAGGTGGCGTATGAATAGTCTATGTGAAAATGGGGAAACGCCCAGCGGGGACTGTGAGTGTGCGCAACGCGGGTGTCGAGCGTGCCAGGATGCGCTGGTGCGGGGGCACAGTGGCCTGATTCACACGGTGCTGCGGCGGGTGGAGCATCGGGGGTGGCCTACGCCGAGTTGGTGCCAGAAGGGCGTCTGGCGTTGTGGCAAGCGGTACTGCACTTTGAGCCGCAACGCGGGGTGCAGTTCAGTACCTACGGCGGACGGGCGGTGGAACGGGCGCTGTGGGCGGCGGTGCGGCAGGCGCGGGCGGCGGAAGCGGAGACCCGGCCGGGTTTTCCGGGAGCCGCGCCGGGGGAAACGGCCCGCTTGCCCCGGGAAGTGCGGGCCGGCTGCGGGCGGTGGTGACGCGGCGGTACGGGCTGGATGGGCACGCGTCCGGGACGCTGGCGGCGGTGGGGCCGGCGTGGGGACTGAGTCGGGAACGGATTCGGCAGCTCCAGGCGGAGGCGCTGGTGCAACTGCGGCAGCCGGGATTGAGCGCGGCGCTGTACCAGGCGGGTGAACGCGATAGTCGGGAGGCGTATCTGCAAGCGTTGCGCCACACTCGCGCGTGGCAGCGGCGGCGGCGATGAGCGCGGGTACGGTATGGATTCCGGCCAGCGCGCCGTATGTGCCGTGGGACATTGCCGCGAGTCCGTTTGCGGCGCTGGGGCAGTTGACGCTGCGGGAGCGGGAGACCTTGCGCGGGCTGGCGGCGGCGGAGTGGCGCTTGTACGTGCCCCACTTCATCGAGAGCTTTCAGTGGGAAACGCTGCGGCCGCAGTTACCCTTAGCGTTGGCGCCGTTGCCGGACATTCTGCCGTGGCCGGGGCGCCGGTGTCGCTCGCACTACCAGTGGCTACCGCC